>CAZZGW010000008.1:0-20656 GCA_964653605.1 Candidatus Woesearchaeota archaeon | reverse complement strand
GCATATATTTACTTTTTACTTAACTCCTTCGCCTTGTCAACTGCGTCGAATAATAATTGTTTTGAGGAATTGAAATAAATACTATCTCCTTGAAAGAAACAATAAATATCTAAATTTCCGTATCTGTCAACTTCAATCTTTTTATGCTTATCTTCAAAGACGATTGGGAACTTCTGCTTTGGTTTAAAGGACACATAGCCATCTTCACACACATGTTTACAGCCTCCAGAATTCTTTAACTTAACGTATTCATCAACAGTTATTTCGTCAAAGTTCTCTTTCATTAATTCTCTTATTTCTTCTTTTTTCATTTTGTTTTTCTCCTTTCAGCTATATTTGAAAGGTAACATGTTTTTAAGAGAACATGCAAACTCCCTTGCTTTGCTTTGCCAAGCCTCGCCAAGCCATGCCATGCCTTGCCCCGCCCCGCCGTGAATATGAAGGGATTTAAAGATTAATCCCGAACTACCTTGCTTTGCCTCGCCTTGCCACGCCTTGCCGTGCCGCACCGAACCTTGAGTATGAATCCCCCTTAAAAAAATAAGTGAGGGATAATAATAAATTTATTTAAAATCTACATGAAATGCACCGTAGTTTCCAGTTTTTTCTTTTCTAAATCCTCCAACTCCGATATGAAATCCAGCCCAGTTAATTACATTAATAATTTGTTCTGCGGATAGGTTTGCTTTGTTATATTGAATTGATAATTCAACAGTCCAACCATCAAACTGATTTCTCATAATCTTTCTTGGAGAACCTTTCATTCCTGAAGTTCTACCCCAATGCGTTATAACAGATTGTTTCTTAAACTTTATAGGAAGTATATCTCCTTCTACTGTAACTCCTTCTTTAATGTTTCTCATTCCTCCTTGTTTTATTTCAAACAAGTAAGAAGAAGCTCTAATCATAGAATTGTAAAAAGCCCTTGCTGGAATTCCTACTTCTTCATTTTCTGTATAATAAAACTTTGCTTTTACTTTTTCTTCCTCACTAATATCGTCTTTAGTGTAAGATTGTTTTGACTTTATTTTATTATACTTTTCTAAAACAGCCATATCCATTGGTTCTGGAAGATATGGTGAATCTCCAACAATTTTAACTTTAATTGTTCCAATTTCAAGTTTCTTTAAATTTATTGTTTCTTTTACCATTTTTTCTTTGTTTCTTTAATCAAAGAAAAGATTTCAGACAATTCAGTTAATTCTGAATGTCTTTCTTTCCAATAAATTACTTCAGCCAAAGCTCTTTGAACTAATTGTTTCCTATATTCTTCTTTATTCATTATTTCAACAATTGATTTGTATTCTCTTTTATTGAAACCCTTTTGAATAGAAGCAGTTGGTTTTAATTCTTCAACATTTACTATTACGCTTTCAAAAGCATAAATTTCTTTGTCTTCAACAACTATTTTAATTTCATTTATTACATTTCTAGCTTGTTGAAGCCTCCACTTTTCTCCAGCAGAAGAATTATCCCAATCAAAAAATTCATATAACGAACTGGATTTTTTACTAGCTTTCTTTAAGAGATTTTCTGCTGTCAATCCAAATTTTTCTTGGACTTCTAAGACTTCTCCTATTACTTCTTGAGTAAATTTCTCTGTGTTCTTGTATTGTATTTTTTCTTTTTTCATTTTTTAACCTCCTTTCAGCTATATTTGAAAGGTAACATGTTTTTAAGAGAACATGCAAACTCCCTTGCTTTGCCAAGCCTTGCCTCGCCGCGCCTCGCCAGGCCAAGCCTCGTGAATATGAATGGAGAGAGTTATAATAATAACCCCCTCCTGAATATAAATAAATTAAATAAATGTTTCTATTATGAAACTAAGCTGCTTCAACTGAATATCTTGTATTTAATCCAGCTCCAGTCTTAAGAACTTTCACATGAGTTAAATCTTCTTTAAGTTTAAGCATCTTTTGGATTTCTTCAACGACAGTATTTGGAATTCTGTAATCAATTCCATTTGCAACCATCACATTATAGTCAAACTCTTTACCCTCATTATCTACCCCAATTCTTGCTTCAATTGGAAAGGATAAATCAACTCGGTCAAGGTCTGCAATATTCAGAGTTTTCTTAGGTGTATAATCCTGTGCTTTTTCTTTTAATGTTACCATTTTTATTTTGTATTCCTCCTTTGCATTTCTATAAGTTTCATTGTATTCATGTTATCCTTTTATTACTTATAAATGTGTGTCCCCATTCACCAGTTGTTATTTTTGAAATGATAATCAAACAATAAACAACCACACTCCCACATTCAAAATGTATCCTATTTGCTCATACGGACACTCCTAATGAGCTTTGATTGAAAAGACGAAGTCTTGGGTGGACTATCAAAAAAGAGAACGTCCTCCCTACTAATGCTTGAATTGAATTGTCTGTTCCTCATTTTATAACACATGCGACAAATTCTTTTTCCGAGAATTTTGTCATAAGCGAAAAGTTTAAACCTAATTCGTCTGTAACAGATTGGACATAATAATTTCATCTGTTTTGAATACTCCTTCCCATTCCAGGACGATAATTATCTGTGCTAAAAACAACTTGTTCCATATCTGAATCATAAATTTCATAATATTCTTTTAATCCAAAATCCATATTAACAAAATAAGATTTTGCAGTTGTTCTACTCCTAAAAGTTTTTAGAACCTTTTTTGTTTCCCTATCTCGAATAAAATATCTTTGTTCGCTAATAATATTATTCATACATTTATTCTATGTTAAAAACTATATAAAACTTGGTTGTAATTAAATAATTAGAACACACCAAGTTTACGATAGTATTTATTTAAATCTTCCAAATTAAACTTTGGTTTACTAATATCTAAATAATTTTTACCTTTCTTTGTAAGCAAACCTAGAATAATCAATTCTCTTATGATTAATTCCCTCATTTTTATTGGTATCTTCCATTGAAACAAAAATGTCTTAATATCCTTTCTTGATATCAACTCTCCTTTTGTTTTTTCCCAAATCTTTGAATGAAGATATAGATAAAACATGTTGGGAATATCTCCCTCCTTGTTCATTTTAAAATTCAAATCCAGTCAAAGTTAATCGTTCAGTTAATATTCTAATCGTATCAAAGTTTTGGTAAAATTGAAACATTACAAAAGCAACAACAACTAAGATGCCTACTAACTTCATGAAATTTCTCCAACCTCCAAAGAATAAGTTTAGAACATTTAGTGTTCCATTTTCATTTATTGGTGGATAGATTCTAGCCCAATCTCCTAAAGGTAATGAAGATTTCTTGAAGATAACGTCTTCTGTTCTTTCAATTCCTTTACTGTCTTTGTAAGTTAGAGTTGAACGATATGCGTTATACTCAATCTTCTTCTGCCAATCCCGTTTTATTTTTTCAAACATTTATTTTTTCCTCCCTTGTTATGCTGTGTCTTCAAATCTTTTACCCATGAAGTATCCTGCAATCCCTGCTGCTGCATAGGATGCTATTGTCCAAAATAATCTTTGTCCTGGAGGCATTGAAGCTGTCATGATTTCAATTAGTCCACCTTCAGTATCACTGAAACTAATAAACCTTGTCGCATAAGAAACCCCCAATGCAATAAGTGCAAAGATAATTCCATAACTACTAAGTCCGTCCACATTCTCAAACAAACCACTAAACCAATCACCAATGTCTTCAAAAATATCTACTATACTCATTTCTTTTTCCCCCTTGTATTATTCCCAACGACTTCACCAAATGTTTCTTTTGGTAAATATCCAGTTGGATATTTTTTAATTAATTTATTTAATAATTTCATATTCTTATGGTGATTAAACAAAGCATAGATTTGAAATATGATTAATAATGCAACCACAACCCAATGTGCATCCAATGCAATTATGAATTGAATTATAAGAATAATAATTCCTCCAGAGAGAAGTCCTGCTGTAATTCCATATCTGTTTAGTAAGAAAACAAGTAGTGGATTCATTTCAATCATATTGAATGGTTTATTAGGTTGCCATAACTTATACTTAGTTAAATAATCATAAGTTAATGCTAAATCAATCATTCCCAATGTGATAACAAAATAAATAATACATAAATGCAAAAGTCCTATCATGTTAATAACCTCATTAAGAATTCAGATAATATTTGCATTAAAACATCTCCTGCAAGTATTCCAATAAAGAATCCAGTTAGTAATGCACCAATAATTAAAAATATTTTACCTATCATTGTTTAATCTCCTTCATTTGTTTTTCAAACTCTTGTTGTATTTTATCCACTTTTTTGAACTTCCAATACTTTTGTAATCCAGTTATCATTTGAATTACTACTAGGATTAAAGAACCAGTTAAAATAATTTCTATCCATATCCATTGATTCTCCATACGGACTAAAGCATTAATAATAATCCCAGAGAATATCCCAATCAAAGTAATTGAAGTTCCCATAATGTTTGTCTTCGCTTGTTGTAGTGGAGTGATACCTTCAATCCCATTCTTCCACCTACTCATGAACTCTTTGAACCCAATCTTTTTCCCAGCTCTGTCTTTAATAAAATAACCTTTCCTTTTGAAATAAATTAAGAGAATAAGAAGTATTGCAGCGAGGATTATTATTGTTCTCATTTTAACAGTGTAATGTTAAATCATTAGTTATTTATAAATATTTGTCATAATTTTAAAGTTATAGAAGGTCAGATTTTTAAATTTGGAGTGCATGATACTATTGCTTTTTTACTCCCATTGAGTTTAATCACTCCTCTCAATGGGAGGTTCATAGTTTACACTACTTATAAAATTATAAAAAAAATACCCAGGGGGATTTACCTCCCAGGAAAAAGAAAAAAATCTTCGTTGAATGTCTTGGTTTATTTACCTGTTAAGTTAATTACTCCAGATTTCTCTAGAACAAATCCTAACAAAGCTAGAGCAACAAATATTCCAATTATTCCTGCAACACTTCTTGAACCACTATCTGTATTATACCCGTCCTGACAGAATGTATAGTCAGCATAAGTTATATTCAAAGAAGTTCCAGGTTGTGTTTTAGCAGTATCTTTCAAAGTGAAAGTTCCAGCTGCGTCGTCCAATACATAATCAGTTGTTGCAACAAGAGCTGTTGAAGCACCGTTCCTTAATACAACTGAAGTCAAAGGACAATCAGCATATTGCCAATCAGTTGAAGCTTGTGCATAGATAGTTAATGGGAATGATTCATTCACATGTGTAGCATCTACATAAGCACCAACTGCACTAATCGAATCATTAGCAACAACAGATTTATCAGTTAAAGTTGATTGTGCACTAAAGATTGCTGGGATTAAAGCGAAAGCGAATATAATTCCTATGAATAACATTACAATTCCTCCTAGAGCTAAGTTTTTATTTTCCATTTAAATTCACCTCCTTATTCCATTTAACAAATTTGTCAATTTGTATTCCTCTTATTTTTGCAAGAGCTTTTGTTAAAGGTAAAATATCTTTTTGATTATATTTTACTCCATAAGTTTTAATAGAATTTGCTTGAACTGATTTTCCAAGATAATCTCGATTAACTCTTTCTCTTAATCTTTGAAATTCCTTGGTGAAAGTCATTAAATAAATCCTCCAAATCTTTTTTGTTTCTCGGACTTATAACTTTCCCTAAAATATAAACTTCTATTGTCTTGAGGTGGATTTGCATAAGGATTTTCAACTTCCCTTACCAATGCACCTGCTTCTCTTCCCATTCCCATTACAACTTTCTTTGCAGAATAACTTGGGAGTTTTGCTTTTGCAGAACCTAATACCTTTTCAAACTTTTTCTTACTTAACTTCTGTTTCTTTTCTTCTTTTCCATAAGTAGTTACTTTACTAGAATCATTTAAATTATCTACACTAACACTTCTTGTTAATTTATAATCTCCATACTTTCCAGTTGGTTTATATCTTTTTAATTCGCTTAATGTGATTTTGCTTACCATTTATAACCTCCCTCTCCTTACTGTAAATAACTTTTTACTTTTCAGAACACTCTTTTTATTTTTTAGTAAGTTTTTATCACCACGAAGTGTCGAAGGTTGATTTGCAAACATGTTTCCTTTTGATTTGAATTGGTTATTTTCTTTCAAGACTTCCCATTGAGTTCCACTTGTTATATTCTTAACGTCAATAGGATTATGATTGAAAGTAATGTCGTCCCTTCTTCTTTTTCTCATGTATTCTAATTCTTCTTTAATTTTTGCTTCATAGTTTTCTTTGTGATAACTTTCAAGTTCTCTTTGATTTGCAGACTTCTTTCTTTCTTCTACTGTATTTTCCATTCTGTCTTGTTCAAGCATTCTTTTGAGAATTTCTCGTTTCTCTTTATTTTTACTTCCAAAGTTTTTTACTATTTCTTTAAATCCCATGTTTTGTTTATGTGTCCTTTATTTTTAAATCAGACCTATCTTGTAAATGCAGAAGCTAATGTTTTGAATACAAATGCTCCAGCAGCTCCGATTATTATGATATACCATCCAGTTCCAAGTGTTGCAGCCATGATTACCATTCCAATGACCAACAAGAAGAAATATATTTTATTACTAAATCCAAACTTCGCAGCTACAAAAGAATAAACTAGGATAAACATTAATGCAAATAATTCTGTGCTTCCTAAGAAGAAATCTATTAACAAGGTTCTCAAATCAAATGGATTTATGTATAGAGAAGTCATTAGTCAGTTCCCTGCCAGAATTGTAATGCACTTATCAGTAACCCAACAATTAGCCCTCCGATTAATAATCCTACAATGTTTCGCATCCAAGGTGCAACAGAACCAAACAATGAATATATTGAAGTCAAATCTACAACTAATGCAGTTGTTAATAATACCACAATCGCTGCTGTTGAATATCTTATATCTGGTGCACGTCCAAATAATCCTGCAACTAATCCAACTGCAACCAATCCAGTTAAGATAGCTAGAAATTTAATCCAAATTCCAGAAGCAGTAAAGTTATTTATTCCTACCTCTGTAACTGCACTTGCACCAGCAGTATTGTTTACAAGTCCTAGAGAACCTGCTAGTCCTCCTGCAAGTGGTGTTGAAAATCCTGCAAAGTTTAGGAAAAGGATTATCCCAACTATGATTAATGCATAATTATAAAATCTCATAATCTATCCCCCTTGATTAAGAATACTGCAAAGAATGCAGCAGTAATTATTGTTACTAAATATTGCACTCCATCATTTCCAAATACAGAAATTGCAGGTATCATTCCCAATCCAACGTCGAACATTGCAACAAGTCCAAAGATTAATCCCATTATTGCTGTTTCACTCTTTAATCCATATTGATTAATTGTTATTCCAATCATTGAAACTAATACAAAGAATACTAATAATCCTTTTGTGAAATTAGGATTACCTGTTGAACCATTAACCCCATAAAGATTATTATCAAAGTAGGAATTAGTATCTGTGAATAACCTTGTAATACTAAATGCTCTTCCAGTTGTTGGTTGAGTTATCCAATTTTTAGTATTACTGTAACAAGCAGAACCATTTGCATAGTAACTATAAATGTTATAGAATGTTGATGAAGTTCCTGTATTAATATTCTCGGTAAAATTAAAACTTTCTCCAGTTGCAGTATCCCCACTAACTGTTTCAATTAAAGTTCCATTTCCATAATACAAACTTGAAGTATAATTATCTAAGTTCCAGAAGTTAGAAGTTATAACAAAAGTAAAATTATAATCCGTTTCTTGGTCGAGGTAATCAGAAGTTGGTGTTGCTTCTGCAGTATTTCCTTGTGCACAAGTAGGGTCAGTATCTGTTGAAGTTGATAGGATTAAAGTATATGCACTTTGTGTTGGGGATAATAATGTATTATATGAATTATAACCAGTTTTACTAAAGGTAAAGTTATGTTGGAAATCTGGGTTTAACCAGAAGGTTGCTGTTCCAGAAGAATCAGTTAGTGCATTTGCAACTGCTATTGTAAATCCAGAAATAATTCTTGTTCCATATATTAAAACATTTTCAAGTGATGCTTCTGCTCTGTTTATTATCTGGAATGTTACATAAATTCCGTCAAGTGAATTCAACAAATAAAGATTTTGTTCTGTTACTGTGCTGGTAAAATCTGTTAATCCAGGGTCATAAATTCTCTGTGGATATTCTGTTCCTTGTTTATACTGAACATACGGGTCAGTATGAAATGTTAAATCAGGAGTTGCACAAAATTCATAAGAGTATTGTAAATCAGTTGAAACATAAGTATAAGTTTTTGTTTCACTTCCATTCCCCAAATAATAAATAAAATTACTTGTTGGAATAGTTGCATTAATTGAACTTAATGTAACTTCGTCCCTAAAGGTAATGTTAAAGAAATCGTCTGTATAAGTTGCATTACATAAAGTGAATACAGCAGGTAATACATTTTGGTAAGACATAGTTGAATTAACTTCTGTTCCAGCATAAACAAATCCCCAAATCATTGAATTGTTTCCAACTTGTGTTGAAGGAATATCTCTTGTTAAACTCCAAACATTTCCAGAATTAGTTGTTGCATATTTAGTATCATTGTAATATAAATTTACAGCAGTTAAACTTGCATTAGCAGTTAAATCAATTGAATATGTTTCTTGTTGTGTTTCATAACTAGTTGCATTAAATGTTCTACTATTTTCTAAAATTCCATAACTCCATGTTCTTACTTGTGAAGCAAGATTTCCAAAGGTATCATTTGCATAGAAAGTTAAATTATTTTCTCCACTAACAGGAGTAAAAGTTGTTGTGTTATCTCCACAAGTTAAAGTTGTTAATGCATTAGATTGAATTGTTTTTGGATATACGTCGTCAATCCAAACTTCATACGAATAATCCTTTCCAAAAGCTCCCAAATCTACCCATGAAGAATCTTTTTGACAATAAAGATTATAATCAAATGCACTTCCATCACTAACTCTTAATTCATAAGTTCCTCCGTCACAAATTGTTGAATTTATTGTTGTTGAAATATTAGCTGGTGTTCCACCTCCAATAGCACCTACTCCTAAAAGATTTATTACAAAAGAATCTTTCGTTGTAGTATAATTAATATAATGTTCGTCTAAATAATCAACCTTAGTTGCAATATCCTCGTCAAATAAATTGTCGTCAGGAGAATAAGAAACAGTATCTCCATAAGTGTACCAACAACTATCTAAGTTATCATCGGTTACAGTCCAATTTAAATTCAAACTATCTCCAATAGTAAAGTAATTTGTAAGACTTTCTGGGGAAGTTAAAGTTATTATAGGTAAAATTCTTTCTATTGTAAATGTTCTTTGTTCTGTGGTGTTAGATTTTCCAGTTGTTGTCCATGTGGTTACATTATAAGAATAATAACCGTCTGCTAAACTTGGAGTATAACTTCTTGTTGTATCTGTATAAGTTACTTCTGTTCCATTAATATTAAATGTAACATTTTCAAAATATGTTTCTGTTAGAGTTACATTTAGAGTGGGGTTATCACTTAAATTTGCAGTATCTACTGGTGTTGGAGAAACAAATTCTATAAATGGTGTTGTGTCAATTGTTAAAGTTCTGTTTACTGTTGAAGTACTTTCACTTTGATTATCGTTACCCAAACAACTCCAAAGATAAGTTCCGTCTGTAAATGAAGTTGTGAAAGTATAATTTGTATTATTTAATCCTGTATAATTTGTTTGGTTTAAACTTCCATCAAGATAAAATTCCATTGAAGTAAAATTTTTATCATCACTTCCATAACAAACAAAATTTTTACTTCCTGTTGTTGATTCTGTTGTATCATTTGCAGGAGAAATTTGAGTTACTATTGGAGCATCATTATCTAAAGCATCATAAGTAATTCCTGTTCCACCGTTGTAAAGTTGTGTTACTTCTGCCCCAGTTAATGCTCTATCCCAAATTCCTATTTCATCAAGTGTTCCATCCATTGCACCATAATTTGCACTTCTAGCATGGATTCCATATGAGAAAGTGTCTGTGCTTATTCCATCAAACCACATTCCATCTGCATATGCAACAGTATTTGCAACTCTTGCTCCATTAACATATATTGCTGTTGTTTCATTTACAGTTACAGCAACATGGTACCATGTATTGGTTGTTATTTCATTATTAGTTGTTGTAATTAATGATTGAAAACTTCCATCATGCATAAAGAAAACTATTTTTGCACCATCTAATCTTAATCCCCCATAGGGAGTTGTAGCTGTTGTTTTTCCAGAACCAACCAAAGCTGGTTGCCCTGTTAAACTATCCATATTTATCCATAAAGAAATACTTCCATTACTGTTAGAAGTTGTTGGGTGGTTATTATCACTTAAGTAATCATTAACATCAAAATCATAAGCTGTTCCTAATTTTCCAGTTGCACTTTGAGTTGGTGTTGCAACTAAAGTTGCATCATTTGAATTTACACTATCTAAAGCATTTCCACTACTTTCGTCTAAAGTTAAATAAGAAATTAATCCAACATTTAAATCTGCTGTCCATGTTGCCCATTCGTCAATTCTTACTCCAAAGAAATTTGGAATCCATTCCACATAATCATCTTCTGCAACTTCTGTAAATAATCCAACTGTTAAAACTTCTCCTGCCATCCAATCTGAATTATGTATTGTTTCCCAAACAGGTAACCATTCCCAATGCCATCCATCAATAACCATTATACAAGTTTCATTTCCTGTTGATTGATTTGTATAACATTCTTTAACCCACTCGTCTACTTTTGTTTTTTCTGTTGTTAAAAATTTCCAATCATGGTCACGATTAAATTTAGGTTTACTACTATTACTATAATTATATAATTCTAATTCCTTAAATGCTTCATTGTAATCTTCAAAAACAGCCATGTTAAATTGTGCTACTTTTTGGTAACCCATTCCAACTCTTTCGTGTATGGAGGAAGTTAATTGAATTGTTGCAATATCATTTCCTAAACCAAATCCATTAACGATTGTCATTGTTCTGGTGTTTGGGTCATACTGTCCAACGTTATCAAACTCCCATGCAGAAGCAACTCCAAGTAATAAAACAATCATGAACATGAAAATAAAGAATTTACCAAAGTTAGTTTTCTTTTTATTTCTTCCAGTTGGTTTTGGACATCCACCTCTACCTTTGTTTGCTCCAATTCCTTTTCCAGAACCATCTCTCTTTGGTTGTCCTTTTTTATTCATTAGTCATTACTCCCTAGGATAAATCCTATTGCTAAAGATAAAAAGAACCATATAAAATATGGTGCTATCCCACTAATCCCTAAGCATACAAACATAGTTCCAGAACTTATTGTTGCAGGTAACTCACAACCCAAGTTTGCTCTCGCTGTTGTTATGTCGTCAGTAAGGAATGGTAAAATTAAAACCCCTGTTACAAATAAGAATAGTCCAAGTCCAACTCCAAAGAATACATTTCCTTTCTTATTTTTTTTCTTAAATGTCATAATACAACTCTCCCAATTAATATTCCTGCAAGTCCTGCAACAACAAAGAACCAAACAGGTTGAATGGTATCGGTAGAAGTGCAAACTGCTTTCATTTGATTTGTAATATTTACATTATCACAATCCATTCCATTTACTCCCATAACCTCGTCACCATTAATCACATTACTTAATACAGGTGCAAGTGCAAGTGCTAATACAAATAATATAACCCCAAGCATTAAAGAGATAAATCCAACTTGTCCCTTCTTATTTTGTAAAGACATTGTTACCTCTCCTTCTTTGTTCTCGGATAGAAAGGATAGTTTTAGATTCTTTAGATTTACTTGCAATTTTAATTCTTCTGTCTTTTTTCTCGACTACTCTGAAAGAATCAACCTTACTTCTCCTAAAATTTTTACCGAGTTCTCCTAATTTAACTTTCTTTCCCCCAACTGAAACAAAACCACTAGCTCTCAATTCTTTACTCAAAGTTCCAAGTAACTTTTTCTTTGCACCTTTTTTAGTTTCGCTAGTTCCAATCAAGACATCTTCACCTGCAATTCTTGCAAAACTTTTGTATGTTCCTTTTGTTCCTGTTAAAATAGTTGGGGATTTTTTATCTGAACTTCTTTTTGTTATGATTATTTTTGGAATTATATTAGTTGGAGTTTTTATCCTAGCTAATTGTTTTGAAACTTGTTGGGTGTTTTGAGATTTATATATTTCTTTAAACACCTGTGCTGTTTTGTATTTCTGTTTAGTTACTTGTTTAACTTTTTGTTTAGTTACTTGTTTAATTCCCTGTGCTGTTTTAAATCCACTAAGGATAATACTTGCTTGTTTTGTTTTCTCTTTTAAAATTGGTTTATACGTTGTATCAATAAATTGAGTTTGTTTTTCTATTTTTACTCCTACTCCTAATTGTGTTTTACCTGGAAGAAACTTTTGTGTTGAAAAAGATTCTGTTCTTTCATATAAACCTGTTCCAGAATAAATACTTATTGGACTACTTGATTTTACTTTTGGTTTAACAATTTCAACCTTACCAATATTTGAATAAACTTTTTCAACGTCGACTATTGGTTTTGGAACTACCTTTAATTCTTGTGTTGCAAAAGTGCTTTCTAAAGAAGTTTTTGTTCCACCAGTTATTCTTTTCCCAACATTTTCAATCTTTTTTGTGTTGGTAACAAATGTTATTCCTAAAGAATTTCTTCCTAAATTTAAACCAAATTCATTTCCTTTAGTTAAGGTAAAACTTTGTGAAACATCTATAATTGCTTCTCCACCTTTCTTTGGAACTTTCGGAACTATTGTTCCAACTCCAAGATTATTATATAGAGTTAATTCCCCTAGTGTTTCAATTTGTCTTGAAGTCCCACCAGAACTTGCACTAAACTTGTCAACTTGAAATATTTTCTTTTTATTCCCAAAAAATCCTCTATAACTTCCAGAAGTAGTAGAAATTAATTCAGTTGCTGGAAGATATTCAACACCTGTTGCACCTTTAGATAATTTTCCTTTAAGTTCTATTTTTCTATTTAAATTTTTTGAAGTTTGTTCCCCATAAAAGATAATTTCTCCAGAAGGTTTTTTTATTTCTTCAATATATCTAATTGGTTGTGAATTAAGTTGTTTCAATTCTTTTTCAGCAGCTAAGAGATTATATCTCTTTACACCTCGTGAAATTTTACTTGCAGCACCAATTGCTCCTATCCCCAATAACATATATGCTTCTGCTGGTTTTTCCTTAAGGAATCTCTTTGGACTATATCCAACTTGACTTAATGATTCTCCAACTTCTGCACCCCAAAGTGTTTCACCTAAAACTGGAGTGAAATAAGCACCTGCTGTTAATCCAATATTTAATCCTGCTGCTACTTCTTTCTTTTGTAAGAATAAACTATCTGGTAAAGTTAAATCAGTTTTAGTTGGAAGTCTTGCAACACCTGTATTTAAATCTAAAACAATCCCTGGTTTTTCTTTCTTGAAACTTTTAATAAATTCTTTACCAGTTATATCTCCCTTAACCATACTCCCAAAATTAATGAATGGAACTTTACTAACCTTCTTATTCACAATTGTTGTTGTTGCTCCATACGCTTCTGAACCAAGATTAGAAATCCCTTTTATATTTACTTTAATTGATTCTGCAACATATCCAAAAGGAGAACTCAAAGAAGTTGCTGGAACAACTTTCTCTGTTTTATATCCTAATATATTTGAAGTAAATGTTGTGGAAGTTCTTGCAAGTGCATCGTCGTATGCTTTTTGTCTTTGAGTATAATCGTCATATGCATTAGTATAACCACCATATAAATTTTGATATTGTGTATATTTCTCTGGAGATAATTTATTCACGTCAAAGTTTCCATTAAACTTATTTGCATTTTCAAATTTAACTATATCAACGTATTGAATTTGTTTAAGATTTCTACTTGCATCAATTAAATTTGCTTTTGCTTCTGTAACTTTTTCTATCTTCCCTGTATTAACATTTAATACTCCAGTTGTTATTCCAGCACCAGTCCAAGTAACTAATGGTTTATTATTCACACTTCCAACATTACCTAAACCTGTTTGTTGTTCAACACCGTATATAGTTGAAATTCTATCTGCTTGTCCTCTAACAAAATCTAATGCTTTTTCAGGTAATTTTATTGTTTGTTGAATTAATTTTCCAGCAGTTGTTCTTCCAGAATATTTCTCATAAGTTGGAGGAATTATTCCTGTATCAACTGAGATTGTTTTATTTGGAGATGGAATTAATGTTGCAACAGTTGAACCAACTACTCTTCCTGCATTTAAAACAGAAGGAGTATTTGTTATTACTGTGGGGGTATTCTTTTGAATATAGGTTGGTGCAATTAAAGTTTTAGTCATAGTTTCTGCTGGAAGGATTGTTTTTATCTTTGCTTGTTCTTTTAACCATTGTGTCTTATCTGCTTTCCTTAAATCTAAAACTTTCTGTGCTAACTTTTTAACTTCTCCACTTCCAAACATTGCAAGTTCTGCAACTTTCCCTTTTGATTGTGCTTTCTTTACAGAAGCTAATGCAGAATTATATTTTTTTGCAGACATTATACTTTCTTCAACTGGTTTAAGTTCTTTTGTTTCATAAGTATCTAAAGAGGTTTCATATTCAGTAAGTTTTTGATTATAGGTATTAATTTCTCCAATTCCTTTTGTAATATTTGCGTCAGCACCTTTTACTTTTCTCCTATAATCTCTTCCTCGTAATCCAGTATAAGTTTGTCGTAAAGATTTTGCAGATTTTACTTCTGGTAATTTCTTTCGTGAAGATTCTAACAATCCTCTTTGTCTTAATGCTTCTGCACGATTATTGTATGCATTTTCTCTTTGAATTCTTAACTGTTCTTTTGCAGCAGCAATTTGTGCTTCAGCAGCACTAATTCCTTGGTATCCTGCACCTAAATCTACTGACACACCAGGGTATTGTGCATCTGGAACAGTATTTGAACTTGAACTACTACTACTGCTTGAAGAACTTCCACTTGAAGAACCTCTCCCTGAAGAACTTGAACTTCCTCCTCCACTAAAACTTGTTGAACCTGCAGCAGGAGCATTATAAGAATTATAAACAGAAGAAGTTCCAGAACTTTGTGCAGCTTTTACAATCTTTGAATACGCAGAAGAAGAATTCTGTTGTTTTTGGACTGATGCAACAGATTGTCTAGGATTTTTATTCCTAATTCTCCTTAAAAAATTTCCAACTCTACTCATTTTATTTAAACTGTAAGTTCCTCGTATTTAATTTGATTGACTTTAATGTCTGTAATTTATCCTTTATTTTCGTTGGTAAACAATTCTTTTTTATAGAAAAAGTTATCTGTCCGTTAGTTTTATTTACAACTGGTTTGAGAAATATGTTTTTGTTAATTGTTTTAGTTTCTTTGAGCATAAAAACTACATGTAGTTCTTATTTATAAAACAGACCTAGTCTTACCACTCCATATCTTTAGAGAGTGGAGTTTTTTTAGGGGCAGTTTCTTCTGGAACATATTTCTTATCATTTTTCTTGAAAACTCCATATCCATTTTTGAGTATGGTAAAAATTCTTCGTTCTGCGTCTTTATCAGAAGCGTTCCAACTCATTCTATCAAGTTGTCTACCGTCTTCGTCTGATAATTCAATCCTACAAAGAATACCTTTATGTCCATACTTACTCCAGTTATGTTTCTTGAAACTCATTATATACCACCCTTCAACAAACTATATGCAACAACTGCACCGACTGCAACAAGAACCCAAATTAAAATACTTCCACTACTTTTCTTCTTAACAAGAACACTCTTCAATAGTTTTGCTTTAATATATGGTTGTCCGTATGTTTCATTAACCTTTTTTATATTTCTAACTTCAATAGGGTTAACCGACCAAGTTGGTTGAATCATAACTGGGAATTTTCCGTCCCACATTAGAATTTCTTTTCCCTCACTTGCATGATAAGTTCCACTCTTTAATTCAAAAGAACTTTCATTAAGTTTAATCTTATCTCCAGAAATATTTCCATTCTCGTCCACTTTAAGTATTCCAACATAACCTTTCTTTAGTTTTGCTTTTGTAACTTTAGCTTTTCTTGGTAATCTTAATTTTTTAGCAGTAATCTTTCCACTCTTAATCTCGTCTATGAAATTAAAAGTTGAATCAATTTTCTCTTTCATTGTTTTTTCTTTATCTTCTTCCATTATTTTTACCTCCTTACTCCTTATCCTTTTTTCTAAACCAACCGCTGTTCTTTTTCTTTGGTTGGATAGTGGTATCAGCCATTTCGTTTTTACTTGTGACTGCAAGTCTTAATAAGAAACCTTCTTTAGATAATGAAGTTGCTGTTTCAATCTCGGATAGTTCATGGAAAAATTCTCCCCACCCCTCGTCTTGGTAAATCTTTTTTGAAAATAATTCTAACTCTTTTATTCCTCTAAGTTCTAATTGTGGTTCACCTAATTCTTCTGAAGATAAATTACCTAACTTTGTTGTATCTTTTGATTTGATTACATTTGAAAAGAATGCAAACTTACTTTCTTTTCTATCAGATAATTCTCTTAACATTTCTTGTGCTTGTTCTTCTGTAAAATCTTGTTCTTGTTCACTCATATACCATCACGTCCTGGACATATTCTTGTGTATCCTCTTTCGTTCCTCTGATTCTCGAACTGATATCTCCAATCAATTCCCCAATAGTTTGTTTGGAAATCTTTGCCCAAATACTTAGAATTAATCCCCCAATTATCAATCCTGCAATTAATCCGTCCCAATTCATTTTCCATTGACAACTCCTAATCTCTTTTTTAGTTTCTTTCTTGCTTTATGGTTTCTAATTGTCCAATAAATATCAAGAGGGATAGCTAATACAACAAATCCAGTAGTTACCCATACAAAAGTTGGGAAACTTTTCATTATATTTTCAAGGATAATTGTTTTATCTCCTTGATAAAGAATTATTGTTGTAAAAAAGAAAAATAAGAATATTTTTACTGCTGTTATCCCAATTGAATACATTATTGAATTATCTTTATCTTCAATCTTTTTATTTTCTAATAAATATTCAATCCTGTCAAGTTGTGTTTGTGTTTTCATTGTATAAATTTCTTTGGTCGGTGACCTGCTCGTTGATAACTCATTTCTGTATACCCGAACTTTCTCAATTCGTCCTTAACATATATTAGTCTGTCTAATTCTGTTTTGTATTCAGCTATGTGTGCTTTCAATCTTTCAATGGAGATTTTTCTCCACTCTGGATTGTCTTTTAAATCTGGGTGCTCTTTTATTACCCCGTCTTTATTTAATTTCAATCCTTGCAACGGAGCAGTTGTCCCCGTTCCCAAATCTTGAAACAAAATATCATTTTGTTTTATGATAATGACAGTTATGTCACCACCAAGTTTAAATCTTCCTATTATCATCTTTAATTTTGTCCATGTCAATTTTTGACACAAGGACGTCCTCTCCATACTCAAAATCTTCTGAATACTTCTTTGGAACATTAATGACTTTTCTTTTCCCTTCTTTTGTTATTTGTTTAATGAAATTTAATGTCATAACATTAATATCCAAAACCTATTTATAAAACTGACCTAAAAAATAAAAAAAATAAATCTAATTTGTATTACTATTCTTTTAATTCAAATCCAGTTTGTTCACGCAAATGATTTGCTATTTCTAATAACAATTTTTCTGCTGGTATTTGTTTATCTTTAAAAGCAATAACAGTTGTCATTGAAGTTGGAACTTCTGCTAGGTAAAACCCAGTAGGTTTTTCTTCCTTTACAACTTCTTTAATTTCTTCCTTTACTACTTCTATTTTTTTTTCTTCTTCACTCATTTTTTTTAACCTCCTTATAAATCGTATTCTTCGACTAATGCCCACAGCGAGGAGATTGCACCCCATGCTATTGTCACATAACCAATATAATTTGTAAGATTATCTCTGTAAATAATTATCCCATTCTGTATCATATAAACTCCCAAGAACATTAATGCCATTCCCCCAAGAATAGTCATTGGAATATTCTTTTTGAAAAATCCTAAAAAACTAATTGTATAAAGTAAAAGTATTACTACTATGAAAAAAATCATATTACTACTTCCATCCCTTCCACTTGGAGTAGATTCAAAAGTATCACTATCACAAATAACTACTCCACTTGGATTACCACAAGTTGTGAATGTATATGTTCCCTGTAAAGTTGGAGTGTAAGTGTAACTAAAGTCTTGATAGTTTTTAACCATCGCTGCATTTGGATAAATAATTGTGTTGTTTGGTAAAGAAATACTTGTTAAGTTCATGTAAGTGCAAGTTCCGTCTTGACAATAGTTAGTTATTTCCATTTCATTATTAACTTTGAAAGTTCCTATTAAACCAGCACTTGCAAAACTAAGTAAGAACATTCCTAAGATTGCAAACATTAATATTTTATTTTTCATTTTAACTACAAGCACTCCCGTCTTTTATTAACTCCCAACCACCTGAAGAACATTGACACATTCCATCCATAGAGATATCAAAGTATATTGCACCTAATAAAGATGCACTACAAGTTTTTGGGGAAGTGTCTACTGGATTTAGTTTCATATAATCTGTTCCTAACAAGAAATAATTTCCTCCACCTGCGATTGTAACTAAACTTTCAATTGGAGTAGTTACAATATTGTTTTTTGTTCTTTTAATTGCGATATAACTATAATCAGTTGTATTTGCAAATGCTGTTCCGTCTATTTCGTCATTACAAGTTCCCCTGTCTGTTGGATTGGTAAAACTTATTGAACCTGTAACTTTCATCCCATTAGTTGTATCACTAACTCCATTTAATGTTACCCAGTTGTCTGTGTTATCACAATAGTAATATTCTAAATTTGCATTTCTAGAAGAAAGTGTATCTAAACTAAATCCTATTGTTGTAAAGTTTTCTAGTCCTCCAACATAAACTATTGAGTTATCATTTTCAAATATTGCTGCATTTGTAGCGATAGTTGTAAAAGCTGTTGTAACATCTGTTGTAGTTGTAGTGTCGTCATAATATGCTTTTGATATTTCGTCTGTATTTCCTGCATGAATAATATGTCCTGTGCTTGGAAGTCCTGTAACTGTAATTACATCCACATCATTGTTCAATCCTTCTCCTAACAAATTAATTCCTAAAAATCCTAACTGACTATTATTAAATCCAGTTGCATCACCTTCAAGTCTAACTGCATTTGAAATTATATTATCTACTCCAGTACTTGAACTCATAAATATATTTAATCCTACAATTCCGTCGTAATTTTTACTATCTACGTCAATTGTTAATGCTTGGTGTTGATTTGCACCAGCTACATCATAAATATATGCACCAGTAAAACCAGTTCCATTTGGAACACCTATTTTAAATAAACTGTCCTTATCACTTCCAACTACAAATTTATATGCTTCTCCGTCATTAAAGTTAATCTTTAATCCTGTTTTTAAATTCCAAGTTGCAGTAGTGTCTGTGTTCCAACCAGGATTTTTTTCTAATTGAATACAACTTGAATTAATATATGAATTAACTTCTGAAACTGCACCGATATGTATTCCACTTGTTAAAGTTAGTGCTTTTGTTGGACGTGTTGCATCACTAGATGCAAAGTTGTTTGCAGTATAATCACAAAATCCATTTGTTGTATCGTCAAATACTCCATTAGTTCCAGACTTTATTGTTACACTCTCTGTGCTATATACTTTGAAATAGGGTTCCCAATTTTTGTTCTTTGAACTAAAACCACTATGGGAAACTATTGTTCCCTCGGAAAATATTCTTCCGTCTGTAATTGTTCCAGTAATTACATCTCCTACTTGTAAAAAAGAATCATTAATAAGTAATTTATTAAAAGTTACATTATCATAAGTGTTCAAATCTTGATTATAACCTCCAGAACCAATCGCTTGAGAAATCCATTTTTGAAGTGCTGTGTTCCAAGTTAAAACTTCTCCATTACTTGGAGTTGGGATTGAAGTATCTTGCATTTCGGAAAGATTTGTTAAATTTCCTGTGTAAGTTCTTGATATTGGAAATTCATTTACCAAACCTTGAGCAGAGATAAATGTTAGACTAAGAATTAAGAAAACTCCCATTAAGAGAAACAGATTTGTTTTGTTTTTTGTTGTATTCATTTTGATTTTGTGTTAAATAAAAAAACGGGGATAGGATTTTGTAACAAATTGAATCAAAGTATTTTGAAACTAAGTCCAATCCCATCCCCTAATTTAATTTAACAATTTATTGTTCTAGTGTATATCTAATTACATTAAACCACTATTTCTCAATCCTTGTGCTGCAATACCGATTGCAACTCCTGCGATTGAAAGATTATAGAATAAAGTAGTCAAACCTAGAATTGTTGATGATGCACCAGTAATGTTTGTATTAGCTTGAGCACCTGCAACTTCATTAGCAACAGTTGGAGCTAATGTAACACCTACTAGGATTACAATAAATCCACCGATAATATTTCCTAACATACTTAATCTCCCCTCCTTAAACTATGAACAATTTTGTGTTTCATAATATCTATAGATAGTTTCTATTTAAATATTAGAGGTATAGATTAATGATATGCTTTATTATATAAATCTTGTAATTTTTCTGAAATTTTCATAGTTCTATTTCGTTTAGTATTCCATTTAATTCTTCGTACTGCATATCTTCCTCGCACTCCCATTCAGTAAAGTATACGTAGTCAAGGCAGTACCCTATAAATAGTAAGTCCTCATCCGTATCAACACCTTTT
>CAZZGW010000007.1:19277-23193 GCA_964653605.1 Candidatus Woesearchaeota archaeon | reverse complement strand
TATCATTTTGTTTTTACCTCGATACCTCGCCCTTTAGGGCGGGGTTATTCATTTTTCTCTCCGTGTTTTAATGTATAATAAAAAATTAATAAATCTATGTGTTTTGGGATTATTTCTTCGCAAGAATTTTTTCTATCTTCTTCTTTATAGAATCCTTGGGAGCAAATCCAACTATTCTGTCTATTTCTCCCCCATCTCTTATCACAGATAAAGAAGGGATTCCTCTAACTTTGAAATATCCTGCAATTTCCCGTTCTTTTTCAGTGTTAACTTTACCGAATTTAACTTCGCCTTCGTATTCTTCACTTAATTCTTCAAAAACAGGACCCATTGCTTTACAAGGTCCGCACCAGGCAGCCCAGAAATCAAGTACAACAGGAATGTCTGATTCTGTAACTTCTGATTGGAAATTGTCTTGTGTTATTTGTATTGTAGCCATTTTAACCTCCTATAAAATTTAATTATTTATTTTTAGTACTGATGATTAATATAAGTACTTTATAAAGGTTTTTAAGTGCTTCCATAATCCTCTTTATTCTGTCAGTACTCCTCAACAAATAGAGAAAAACAAACTCTAAAAACATTTATAATTCCTTTATTCTCTATATATTAATGAAATAAACCTTTGAAAAAGGTTTCCAAAAAAGAGAAATGAAAGGTGTAATTGCTAAACTAATTTTTGAAGCATTGGAAGAAGAAAAAGTAGAAGTAACTAAAGAAGAGATTGAAATCCTTTTGGAGGCTCCACCAAACCAAGAAATGGGAGATTTTGCCCTTCCTTGTTTTCTTTTTGCAAAAAGAATGAAAATGCCTCCCGATGAAGTTGCTTTAATAGTCCGTCAAAACATAGGAACCCATTCTAAAGAGTTTGAAGACATTCAAACAGCTGGGCCCTATGTAAATTTCTTTGTTGATAGAAAGACCCTCGCGTTAAGATTAATTTTTGATATTAAAAAGCAAAAGGGAAAGTATGGGGGTCTAGATAGGAAGCAAAAAGTTAAACCAAAGACAATGGTTGAGTTTCCTAGTCCAAACACAAACAAACCCTTACATTTAGGGCATTTAAGAAATATGTCTATTGGGGAAAGCGTTTCAAGAATTCTTGAATTTAATGGAGAAAAAGTATATAGGGCAAATTTGAATAATGACCGAGGAATACATATTTGTAAATCAATGACTGGATATGAAAAATTATCAAAGAAAATGAAAAATAAAACACCTCAGTCGGCAAAAGTTAAATCAGACCACTTTGTTGGAGATTTTTATGTTAAGTTTAATAAAAAAGCTGCAGAAAATCCAGATTGGGAAGTTGCTGCCCATAGGATGTTAAGAAATTGGGAGAGCGGAGATAAAAAGACAATGGAACTCTGGAAGAAAATGAACAAGTGGGCATTGGATGGATTCCAAAAGACTTACAAGAGATTTGGAATAAAACATGATGTAACCTATTTTGAAAGCGATTTTTACAAAGAAGGAAAAGAGATGGTCATGGAAGGGGTGAAAAAAGGAATCTTCCAAAAAAGAAAAGATGGAGCAATCGTAGCGGATCTTAAAAAAGAAAAACTTGATGAGAAGGTTTTATTGAGAATTGATGGAACCTCTGTTTATATAACTCAAGATTTACATTTGGCAAAATTAAAGTTTGATAAATATAAATTGAACAAGTCAATTTATGTTGTTGGAAATGAACAAAATTATCATTTCAAAGTTTTATTCTCTTTGCTCAAGAAGCTAGGAGTTAAAGAAGAGATGTACCATCTTTCCTACGGAATGGTTGAGCTACCAGAAGGAAAAATGAAATCTCGTGAGGGAACAGTTGTGGATGCAGACAATATTTTGGATGAAGTACAAAATCTTGCAAAAAAGGAATTAAAGAAAAGGTTAAAACTCTCGGAGACAGAATTGGAAAGAAGAAGCTTGACAATAAGCTTGGCAGCAATAAGATATCTCCTTCTAAAAGTAGATACTAAAAAAAATATGCTATTTGATCCTAAAGAATCTATCAGCTTTGAAGGAGATACTGGGCCCTACATACTTTACACCTATGCTAGAGCATCAAGCATACTAAGAAAATTGAAAAAAGAAATGGAGGTTGAATACTGGGAAGGCCTTGATAAGAAAGAAATAGAATTGGTTAAGAAACTCTCTGAATTCAAACAATTATCAGAGAAAGCCTACACCGAGTTAAATCCAACAATAATTGCAAACTATGCGTATCAATTAGCACAGACCTTTAATGAGTTTTATCACGAGTGTCCTGTTATAGGTTCAAACAAAGAACATTTTAGAGTAAGCCTGGTTGAAGTTTTTAGGCAAGTTTTAAAAAACGCACTTAATTTGATTGGGATAGATACTTTAGAGGAAATGTAAAATGTTAGAACAATATATTGCAAACGATTATGCTCGAGCAGCAGTTATTCTTTTAGGAGTTTTTGTACTTCTAAGACTTTTAGTTTTCATAATAGAAAAAGTAATAGTTAAGTTAACACTTAAAACAAAAACTGACATTGATGACATTTTAATTAAAAGATCATCGAAGCCAATAACCCTTGTAGCATTGATGGTAGGCATAAGATTAGCTTTAGTAGAGTTGCCACTTTCAGAATCTCTTGAGTTAACTTTCTCTAGAATAATTTATTCTTTAATTGCAGTAGGAGTTTCTTACATAGCATATGTGGTGCTCGATGTCATTGCTTTTAGAGGGTGGAGAAAGCACGCAGCTAAGACAAAATCAAAGTCAGATGATAGTGTTATAGGATTAATAAGCGGGGTACTAAAAGCAATTTGGATTGTTTTCACGCTTATTTTTATATTAAATTATTGGGGAGTTGAAGTAGGTCCATTCTTAGCAGGTTTAGGAATTGCAGGACTTGCAATAGCATTTGCATTACAATCAACCCTGGCTAATTTCTTTGGAGGAGTTTCAATAATAATGGACAAGACTGTAAGGATAGGGGATTTAGTTTATTTAGAAGATGGGACAAAAGGAAAGATCCTGGATATTGGATTTAGAAGTACAAGAATAAAAACTTTTGACAATGAATTAGTAATTGTTCCAAATTCAAAGTTAGCAGAAGGAAATGTCCAAAATATAGCGTTACCAGAACCAAAAGTTCGTGTAGTAATTCCTTTTGGAGTTGCCTATGGATCTGATATTGAAAAAGTTAAGAAGACTGTCTTGAAAGAACTTAAGAAGGTAAACGGGGTTTTGGAGAATCCAGAACCACATGTAAAGTTTTTAGAAATGGCAGATTCATCATTAAACTTCAAAGCATATTTCAATATAGTGACCTTCGAAGAAAGACTTTCGGCAGTTGACCAAGCAAATACTTTAATTTACAACGCACTTAACAAGGCAGGGTTTGAGATACCATTCCCTCAGTTAGATGTTAATTTAAAGAAATAAAATTATTCTTGTTCTATTCTAGGTCTTCTAATCGTAACTTGTTGGTCTGCGCTGCGTTTTTCAAGTATTATACCTATTTTTGCATTTTCAACTTTAAAACAAATTCCTTCTCTTTCTTGCTGATAGGAATCGCCAGCATTTGCGATTATATTTACCCAATTAACGTGTTCTAATATTGTTCCTTCGTAATCTTTTGGAAGAAAATAGGCATCATAATTAATTGAATTTGCCGGCTGTTCTTTAAAGCAAAAGTATTCTGCTTTCTTAGGAACATCATAGGTGTTTGTTTGGTATCCTTGTTCGCTTTGCCACATCTCATTTACATCTGCCTGGAGATCACTCATGAATTTTCCAGCTTTCATATCATCTTGGAAACTAATAAATTTCTTTATTCCAAAGAATGCAACAGAAAGAAACACAATTATGAGTATTATTGAGAATATCATCGCAAAAGATATTTTCATCTGGGCTTTTTTGTTTTTACACACGCTCTTTTTCATTGTTATTGTT
>CAZZGW010000007.1:0-19177 GCA_964653605.1 Candidatus Woesearchaeota archaeon | reverse complement strand
TGGAAACCTTTTTGAGAGGTTCGTTTATGGAAAGGTTCTGGTTTGGAAACCTTTTTGAGAGGTTCGTTTATGGAAAGGTTCTGGTTTGGAAACCTTTTCAAAAGGTTTATTTTTCATGAAATAATTAATAAAAAAAAGTATTTAAAACATTCTTTATTGCTGAAATAATGAAAATAAAGAAGATTCCTTGCAAAAGCAGAATTTTTTTGGCTCCAATGGAAGAAGTTAATGATCCCGCATTTAGAATAATTTGTAAGAAGGCTGGAGCAGGTCTAACCTGGACCCCCTTAACAAGTGCACTCTCTCCAAAGAAAATAATCCTTAAGGATAAACCAGTATTACAATTATTTGGAAACTCAACAAAAGGAATTGAAGAATTCATGAAGAAAAATAATTCAAAGGTTGCATTTTGGGATTTTAATCTTGGATGCCCAGCAACAACGGCTAAGAAGCATGGATTTGGAGCCTACCTTACAAATGTTAAGACCGTTGAAAAGATTCTGAATGTAATGATAAAATCAACAAAGAAGCCATTAACAATAAAGATACGCAAATCAGATTTAGCTTACAAATTTCTTAGTCTTGCAGAAAAGTATTGCGATGCCATTGCTATTCATCCAAGAACCCGTGCTCAGGGATATTCCGGTGAGCCAGATTTGGAATGGGCGAAGGAATTCAAGAAGAAAGCAAAAATACCTGTCATTTATTCTGGAAATGTTAATGAAAAAAATTATGAGAAACTTCTAAAGATATTTGATTACGTAATGATTGGCAGGGCAGCAATGGGGCATCCAGAAATATTTGCAAAGATAAAAGGTAAAAAAAATCCAGAAAAGATAAGGGATTTTAATAAATATTTGAAGCTAGCAAAAAAATTCAATCTACCATTCAGACAAATTAAATTTCAGGCAATGCAATTTACAAAAGGAAATAAAGATTCCAAAAAATTACGAAATGAAATTATTTATGTTAAAAATTTAGAAGAATTAGAAAAAATAATAAAAAAATAAAATAGGTTTATTTCTTGCAACAGTTTGTATGAACTCCTAAAGCTCCAAAACCCAAAACAACAAAGATTCCTAGGTACCATCCCCAATGAACTTTTAGTAACGCGGCACCTACTTTAGGCCAGACATTAATCAAGAACAAAATGAAAGCCATACTAGATAATTTTATCAATCCAATACTACAGTGGCTCTTAGGATCACAAAATTCTTTCTTTGAAGATTTCTTTTTGACATTCTTTAGTCCGACTGACTGTGTCGAGACGGGTTCTTTTTTCTTTGGCATATTAATTGTAAATTAACCTCCTTTCAAATGCTATTAGCTTTTGATTGAAAATTTCCTGTTTTCTTTCAAATGTTACTTTATTGTACGGGCTGCAAACAATCTACTGCAATAACTTCAATAGTTTCGTTCCCAGCATAAAGCGGAACAGGTTGACAATCCAAAGACATGTTCATGAGCTGAACAATTGCCTGAGCATATCCGTATTGTACACCGTTAGAAAAAACAACGGCATCTCTACTATTTTGGATACTTCTCAAAACAAAAAAGCCAGCAACTAGAACAACAAGAATGACAGCAATAATAATAAGAACTTTCCAAAGCTTCTTTTTATTACCCCTCTTCTTTTTGTATTTCACCTTTTTCATAAAAAATATAGGAAATTTTAGTTTTTATATCTAATGGTTAGCGAATTTAAATAAAAAATAAAAAATAAAAATTAAGGATTATTCCTTCTTTTGTTCTTGTAATTTACCAAGCCTTATAATTACAAAAACAGCAATTATTGTAACAATTATTGCATAAACCCATGGTCCACCAGCAGATAGGCTACATAGTGCTCCAGCCCCTTCAGATCCACAAGGCCCTTTAAACAAAGCTTTGATAGCATCGTTCCAAGCAAGCGCAGCAACTAAACCAAAAGCAGCAGTAATTAGTCCAATTAATTTTTCTAGTACTTCTTTCTTCATTTTATTACCTCCTTTCAATTTTGGGAACCTTTTCAAAAGGTTCATTTTTAATGTACACTTTATAGAAGAACTATCCACTTTTATATTTTTTTATTAAAAACCTTTTCAAAAGGTTTATTTTATAGTTTTTCTTTAATCTAGAATTACTTAATATTTTTCATTTCTTTCCAAGCAAGATCAAACATTTGTTCAAGTGCTCCAGCGAAGAAGTCCGTATTAATCCAAACACCAATATCATAGTTTGGATGGAACTTCTCATCATCTAATAACATGAACATTAATTGGATGCCATCAATTATAACAAACCTTGCCTTAATATTTTGCATATCTTTAACTTCTCCAACCTTCTTCATCTCCTTCGCAATTTTTTGATTATTACTATTAATCGGAGCAGCAACTCTTATCTTTACTCCACGCTTCTTACATTTTTCCAATGAAGGCAGCAAGGCTTCAAGCTTCCTATTTAATCCTTCCGCTGTTGTTACAATAACAATTGTTTTTTCAGCATCTCTAACCATCATATCTAAATGATTGTATAAGTTTTGTCTCCCTCTCAAACTTCCTGAAAGATCAGTAGGTTCAACAAACTTAATTCCTTTGGTAAACAGAGTGTTCAATTCTTGTAGAACTTCATCTCCTTTAAGAGTCTCTAATCTTTTTGATTTTTCTTGAGCATACTTGAGAAGATTTTTCTTAACTCTTTCAACAACCTCTTCGGGTTTAAGTGCAACGAACTTAATTGGCTTCCCTAATTTCATTACTATAAATCCTTTCTTTTCTAAAGATTCTAAAATGTCGTAGGTTCTACTTCTCGGGACGTCAGAAATATTGCTTAGCTCTCCTGCAGTAGAAGTTCCCCTAGATAATAATGCAGTCCAAACCTTTACTTCATATAGATTCAAATCAAAAATCTTTCTCAATCTGCTCAGGAATTCATCCTTTACTATCATTTTAATATATCACCTCTTTCCTTTTTAAAGTTTGTTATGATAAAAGAGTAAATTCATTAAATTACTTGCCGATAGTTATAACAGCAATTTTCCCTCTTTTATTCTTTACTTTAAAGTCAATTACATTTTTAAAGTTTTCCTTTGCAGTTGTAACAATCTCCAGGGAACTAGAATTAGTTCTATCTTTTATGAATTCTTTCTGGTCTACAAGTATGTCTTGAAGGTCCTCTTCAACAATGAGCTTCAACTCAATGATATCCTTCTTATTTAGCCCCAATTTCTTCCTAAAAGCTTGAGTTTGCCTAGATAAATCTCTTGCATATCCTTCTGCCTCCAATTCCGGGGTCATCTTCGTGTTCAATTCAACAGCCAACTCTATTCCCTTAGAAGCAGGAGATTTAAATTCAGCATCTTTAACATTTAGCTGATTTTTAATTATCTCTTTAGTCTTTTCGAACCTTTCAATTCCTTTGATAAATACAGTAACTTTCTTAAGGGGCCACTTTAATCCTATCCCCGCTTTGTCTCTTTCATACAGCCCTTTTTCAATTAGTTGGAGCGTTTGATCAAATGTAGCCTCCAATGTTTCATCAATATTTTTTTTCTCAACCCTAGGCCATGAACTCAAGTGGACAGACTCCTTTGAAAAGTTTTCATAGATGTGTTCAGAGATGTAAGGGGCAAAAGGAGCAATTAACAAGGAAATTTTTTCTAAAATTTCCCCAATTATTTCTTTTGTGTCTTCTCTGTCTCTTGTCATCTTAATGTACCCTCTAGAAAAATCTTTAACAACAAAATTTAAGATGCTTTCAAACGGTTTGTTTAGTTTGTAGTTTTCTAAATCTTCTGTAACATCTTTAATTAAAGAATTTAATCTACTAAGAATCCACCTATCTTCAATTTTCTTTGAACCTTTCTCTTTTTTATAATCCAGTTGTTTGTAATAGGTTTCACAATTGTATAAAACTGTTAGGAAAGGCAAAACAGATTCCTTCATTAATTCAAAAGAAAATCTTTTTTGATTTCCAGCATCAGAGGTGCAGAATTGTAAACGAACAGCATCGGTGCCTGTTTTATCAAGTATTTCTCTTGGTTTGATTATGTTTCCTTTTGATTTGGACATTTTTTCTCCTTTCTCATCTACAACATGTCCAGCACAAATACAATTTTTGTAGGCGGGCTTTCCAAATAAGATTGTTCCTAGGACGTGCATAGTATAAAACCAACCCCTTGTTTGATCTATAGCCTCAGAAATAAAGTCATAGGGATATCTTTTCTCGAATTCTTTCTTATTTTCAAAAGGGTAATGGAATTGGGCAAACGAAGCACTCCCAGAGTCATACCAGCAATCAATTACGTCAGAAACCCTCTTGTAGGTTTTTCCATTTTTCTTAATGCTAATCTTATCTATGTCTGGTTTATGTAAGTCCCCAATCTTTTTTCCAGAGAGTTTTTCAAGTTCTTCTCTACTCCCAATAACAAGAACATCTTTCTCATCATCAACATTTCTCCAAACCGGAAGTGGAGTTCCCCAAAATTTAAATCTTGATAGGCTCCAATCTTTTGCACCTTCTAACCATTTTCCAAATCTCCCGTCTTTAATATGGTTAGGATACCAATTAATTTGTTTGTTCAGCTTTACAAGTTTTTCTCTTACTTTTGTCACGTTAATAAACCAAGAGTTAATTCCGTAGTATATTAATGGGCTATCACATCTCCAACAGAAAGGGTAAGAGTGTTCAAATTTTTCTACTTTGAAAAGCAAATGCCTTTTCTTTAGATCTTCAATTATATCTTTTTCAGCAGACTTTACAAATTTTCCTCTTATGAATTCAGGAGCTATCTCTAAAAATTTTCCATCTTGCCCCACTGTGTGAACAGCCGGGAGTCCTAATTCAATTCCGATGTTATAATCATCTTCCCCATACATCACAGCAGTATGAACTATTCCAGTACCGTCTTCCGTTGTAACAAAATCTGCAGATATGACTTTATGAGATTTATCATTTTGAGTTTCTTTAATATTGTATAAGGGTTCATATTCTAAACCCACAAGATCTTTTCCTTTCATTTTTTCAATAATTTTGTAGTTTCCTTTAATCAAATCAAGTTTTTCTTTACCAACAATTAATTTGTCTCCATCCGGAAGCTGAACTTTAACGTAATTTATCTTTGACCCAACAGCTAGACCCACATTTCCTGGGAGAGTCCAAGGGGTTGTTGTCCAGGCCAAAATGTATTCTCCAGGCTTATTCTTTAGTTTAAATGCAATATAAACAGAGTCTTCCTTAACGTTTTTGTATCCTTGAGCAACTTCGTGGCTTGAAAGAGGAGTCCCACATCTTGGACAGAAAGGAACAACTTTGTAACCTTCGTATAAAAGCCCTTTTTCATGTAATTCCTTTAAACTCCACCAAACACTTTCAATATAATTGTCCTCTAAAGTAACGTATGGATTCTCCAAATCTATCCAATAACCTAATTCTTCTGTTGAATTATTCCAATCGTCTATGTTTGAAAAGACATCTTTACGGCATTGCTTAATGAATTTATCAACCCCGTACTTTACTACCTCTTGTTTATATCCCAAGTTTAGCTTTTTTTCAACTTGAACTTCTACTGGTAGGCCATGACAATCCCATCCTCCCTTTCTTGGAACAGAGAAACCTTGCATGTATCTAAATTTACAGATTATATCCTTAAAGGTACGAACTTCTAAATGGTGTAATCCAGGGGGAGCATTAGCTGTTGGAGGGCCCTCTAAAAAACTAAAAAGCTTCTTTTTTGGATCGTTTTGAACAGCAGATTTTATTTGTTTATCAAATTTCTTCCACTTCCTGCGTGCATTATTTTCAATTTCTTTAAAATCGTACATTTTAACAATCAAGTGTGGAATTGCTTATTTTTAATGTTTTTGGAGTAATAAATATAAACTAATATTTCCTAAATGATAAATGGTGACCCTCACAATAATTTTATTGATACTTGTAATAATATTAATCCTCTTTCTATCAATATTCTTTCTAATACCTTTTCTTTTTGGGGCCCCCTATGATATTACTAGAAAAGAATCAATGAAACACATAGTAATGCTTACAGATCCTGGAAAAAAAGATAAAATAGCAGAGTTAGGTTCAGGAGATGGAAGGGTTTGTATAGCTCTTGCTAAAAAACACAAGGGATCAAAGATACACGGTTTTGAGATAAATCCCTTCCTTGTCTGGTATTCAAGAAGAAAGATTAGGAAATTAAGATTAAATAATCAAATTAAGATTTATTGGAAGAATTTTTGGAGAATAAGTTTTAAGGATTATAATAAAATAGTTTTATTTCAGTTTAGTTCAATAATGAAAAGAATGGAAGATAAGATTGAAAAGGAACTAAAACCAAAATCTCATATAATCTCTCATAATTGGAAACTACCTAATTATAAGATTAAAAAGAAGTTAGGTAAAAAGAAAGCTTTTTCTGGTGAAGTTTATTTGTATGAGAAATAAATTTAATTTCTATTTAAAATTTGTAAGGCTCTTCCGCCCATTTCTAAAAATTGACTTTGAATGTAATCTTGGTCAACGGGGTGGTCAATCATTGTTATCCCGTCAGAAAGCAAGTAATTGGGCTTTCCATTACTCATTGTCTCCACATAATTTCTTTTTTCTTTATTAGGCCCGGTTATTCCAATACTAACTCTTGAGATATTTTCTGAAACCGAGAACGCATAAAAGACATCCAACTTAAGCCCCATTTTAAGATCTTTATGGAGTTTAAATTCATTCTCAAAATCAGCGTTCATCTTTAATTTCTTTGTTGATTTAATCCCCTTTTCAGCAAGTAAACTTGCAAGGCTGGATCTTATTTCTTCTAAAGTTTCTGCCATTAAAAATCAATATTGTTTCTGTTTTTAAGAATTTGTATACTTAAGAAAACCTGTTAAGATATTCTTCCTCAACGTGGTGAAGTTTTTTAGAAGGAATAATTAAACAGTAAGGTTTTCTAACCCCTGTAAATTCTTCCTTAAGAACTTTGAATTTTTTATAGAATATTTTTTGTTTCTTTTCCCCTAGTTGTTGGCATAAAACTAACTTTCCTAGTTTAACTTCATGTTTCTTAGCAGATTCTTCTAATTGGCATAAAGCATCTTGAATGTCAAGGCCAATATCAATTAAAATTAATGAGTGGGCATCTATGCTCTGGTTTGCCTTAACAATTTCCATAAATGAATCAGGTGTAAAATTTTGTTTCCAGGCAGGCATTGAGGCCACCTTTCCAAATTTGTATAATTGTAATCCTGTCTCACTTACTCCATCAAAAACAGAACCAGCATGAATAACCTCCGTTTTTATGTCTGATTTTTGAGCTTCATCTAAAATAGTAATGTGTGTAGTAGCCATTAAAGGACTCCCATATACTAATACTGCAACATCACTCTTTCTAGCGTGTTCAAGAAATTCAAGACCTTCAACAGCATCTCTGTTAAGAACCTCAACATCTTTTCCTAATACATGGACTATTCCTGAGAATGGATAAGGAAAATCTACTGTATAATTTTCAATATAAACACGTTTACATCTTTTAGCAATTTCCATTCCTTCAACAGAAATTCCTCGTTCATTCAAGCCTAATCCTATTAAATATAACATAATATTCAGAGAAAATTAGGGTTTATTAGGTTAACTAATCCTATTTTATTTCCAATTCTGCAATAACTGGGTTATGGTCAGAAACATCATTCTCAATGCAGTTTACATTTTTCATTTTAAATAAATTTTTATTACTAATTATGTAATCTAAAGTTATTGCCTCTTTGTTATGGGAGAAATCTGTAGGCATAAAAGATTTATACTCCTTTAGGAGGTAAGAAATCTCATAGTCCTCTCCAGCGACTTCTTTTAAATCTTTAATTATCTTCATATTAAAGTCCCCCGCAATAATGGGAAATATCTTTCTTTTTTTACACCATTCCAAGGTTTGTTTTAAATGTTTTTTTGAACCCTTGTTGGTATTTTCAAGATGAACGTTAATTAAGTGGATTTCTCCTTCTGGAAATTCAAGAACGGCGTGCATAAATCCAAATTTTTTGTTTTTTTCAACAGGGGGAAGGACAATAACTTCAGAACTTTTTATTGGATATTTCGATAAAATCCCGAAGCCATAATACATTTCCCAATTAATTGGTTCTCCGTGCCATTTTTCCATCTCCATAAGTTTTCCAAAAGAAAAATGAGGATAATTCGCTTTCTCATTTATTTCCTCAGCCTGGTTGTTCCATTTATCTTTCAATCGTCCATCATGCGCAACTTCTTGCATAAAAACAATGTCTGCATCTTGCTCTTTTAGAAATCTAATTAATTTTTCTTTTCTTTTTTCCCATTCATAATATCTCCAAATATTTGTGGTCAAAATTTTTAATTTCATATTTTATATAATTGGGACATTTATTTAAATCTGATGATTTGCCGCTCCTTTTCCATCTCTGGACGCACTAAAACCAATGCCTCAAATGAATGCAGACATAATAAGAAGAGATTAATTTTTTAATTTTTCCAATATTTCCAACCCTTCAGCAGCGTCTTCTATCCTGTTTGGGCTTTCACAAACAATTGTAATATCTTTATCCTTTGGTAAATTATCAAAGAGTTCTTTCCATTGCCCTTTTTTAAGATTAAGATGGTGTCTTTCACCTTTTTCATTATACTCAATTCCAGAAAAATGGCAATGCCATTTCTTTTGTGGGAACGCTTTGATTATTTTTTCATAGTCCACTTTTTTGTCCCGAGCTAGTATGTGCGCAAAATCAATACAAAAACTGCATCCTGTTTCATTAACAAGTCTTGCAATTTCTTCAACAGATCCAAAGACATTAACCTTCCCCATTGTCTCTGGACATAATTCAACATTCCATTTATTTTCCTTAATAACTTCCATCATTTCAATAATTCTTTTCTTAATATTCTGGTAAGTTTCTTCGCGAATTTCAGCTTGTTTTTCTGGGCTTTGTTTCGCATAATTATTTCCGTAGAATCCAGCATGAAATACAATTGACTTAGCTCCTAGATGATGTCCCATTTCACAACATTTTAGAATTCTTTGTTTACTAGCCGCTATTTTTTCTTTTTCAGGAGAATTTAGATTAACAAAGTATTGTCCATGAATGCTCAAATCAATTCCCTGTTCTTTTGCAATCTTTCCAATTCTAATTGCATCTGGTTCTTTCATATATACTGAGTGCGTAAATGCAATTTCAGTATTTCCAAATCCAACTTTTTTATATTCCTCAAGAATCTTCTCAGAAGTTTTAACCGGGCCCAATCCCGAGGGGCCAATTTTTGTTTTCATGCAGATGCCCTCTTCATTATGTCTGTAGAACTATCGGCTTTCCCTCCGCCAACGTTATAAACCATTTCAATTCCTAATTCTTTACAAACTTCATCTTCAGGAACATTTCCTTCTCCTCTATCTCCACCATTAGCAAAAATATCTGGGTGCACTGCTCTAAGACTTTCTCTAACTGTAGGATCTTCATCAATTGAAAGAATTACTTCATCAACCCACTTTATGGCTCTTATTACTTCCATCCTATCCTTTTCATTAACAATTATCTTTCCTTTCTTAAGAATTGCTTGTTTATCATTATTAACAATCACAACTAACTTTGTCCCAAGTTTTTTTGCTTCTTCAAGTAAACGGACATGTCCAACGTGAATAGGGTTTGCATAAACGCTTACACATACAATTTTTTTACTTTCTTTTTCCATAAATAAAATTAGAAATTACTTCTTTTTAGATTTTTTCCCTATCTTTTTCTTAATGCTCTGAGAGGTTACAAGGGCAATAAAGAACATTGTGAACAACAAAGGATCGTTTCCAATAATAAGTCCAATAATCCCTCCAATTAACCCAATGATTGCTAGTAGCTTAAACCAGATTTGTCCCCCAGTAAGCTCTTCTTGAGTGTATTTTGCAAGTAGTTTCCCTATGAAAACTCCTAAGACTAAAACCCCTATTCCTATAAGTAATTTAAAAATCTCTAACATACTTTCTAATATAAATAACACTTTTTATAATTTTACTTATTTTTGTTCCCATTCAAACTTAGTTATATCTATTAACTCAGAAATTACTTCTTCAGATCTCTCTCCGGACAATAAAACCGCAGTGCCATTTTGCCTGTATGAAACATCCATCCTTGCAATAAGATCATTATTTTCGTAGAAGACATAAGCTTTCATTATTGTGCTACCAACATTTTGTGTATCTCCCACTTTGAAATCAGGTGAAATTCTCTCCAAAGCATCTTCAAAACTATTGGGGTTAACTTGCCAACCATCTATATCTGTAACAATGTATTGTAGCATAATCAATTAACTAAATAAATATTTTTAAAGATTAGGCTTCTTGAATCATCATGTTTAAAAAATATTTAGTTGTGGCAAGCAAGAAAGATCTAGCAGGAGTTAACATAACAACGCAATTATCCCAGTTTAGGCCTAATCCTTTGATGAAATCAATGGGGAATGGGGCTAGTTTTGATTTTTACCTAATTGATGAGCTCCAAATTTATACTGAGAGTCTTGATTTAGAGAAGATTAATAAATATGATTTCATAATCTTCGCATCTAAGCATCAATCAGAGAAAAAAGAAAAATCTTTGTCTGTTCATGCACCAGGAAATTGGAGAAATGCTGATTATGGGGGGGAGAAAGGAAAAGCTTGCAGGAGTTCGGCATTGTTCCAGAAGTTTATGTTTGAAATATTAATGAAAAACCGTGAGAAATTTAATTTAACAGGCTACCAAGTAACTATGGAGGTTACTCACCACGGACCTTTAATTGACAAGCCATGCGTTTTCATAGAGATTGGTTCCACAGAAACCGAGTGGAATGACCGGAGGGCTGGTTTTGCTATAGCAAAAACTATTGACGAGGTAATAGCCGAGTTTAAACCAAGTGAGTACCAAGAGATAGCAATTGCTTTGGGGGGGCCACATTATTGTCCAAGCTTCAATAAAATTCAAGCAAAAAGCAACATTGCGATTTCCCATGTCATTCCTAATTATGTTGCCCCGATTACCGAAGAAATGGTTTTGGAGGCGGTTGAGAAGACTGTTGAGGAGATTGATTTTGCCATTCTAGATTGGAAAGGGCTTGGACAAGCGGACAAAAGAGATGAAGTCGTGAATATTCTTGAAAAGAATTACATCGATTGGAAAAAGGCATCCGACATAAAAAAGTAAGATTTACCGTCGATAAAATTTTTATGGTTTATCGAATCCAAATTACACAAGTCGACACTCAGGCGTGCGCAACAAAATTTATAAACTTGTTTTTCATTTCGATACTAGAATCAAAAGGTGAAATGGAACGAGAAATCAACTTAAACTCAATCAAAACGTGCTTTCTAAGCAACTACCCTCCGAAGGAATGCGGTATTGCAACTTTTACAAAAGATCTTTCTAAAGCAATGGACCACAAATTTAACCCAAAACTTAAATCCAAAGTCGTTGCATTAAATGCTCCAGAAGAGTTGTATAATTATAACAGAAAAGTAATAATGGAGATTGATAAAGAGGATATAAACACTTACATTGACATTGCAAAGAAGATTAATAATAGAGATGACATTAAGATTGTCTCAATCCAACATGAGTTTGGAATTTTTGGAGGAGACTATGGATGTTATTTAGTTCCTTTCTTGGAGACTCTTAAAAAGCCAGTAGTTATAACTTTTCACAGTGTTCTTCCAAATCCAGAAGAAGAGAGAAAGAAGCTAGTTCAAGCAATTGTTGGGCGATCCTCAGCAATAATTGTTATGGCAGAAGTAGCCGTTAAGATTCTTAATGAAGACTATGGGATTCCCAAGTCAAAGCTTTTCGTTGTTCATCATGGAATTCCTTCGGTGAACTTTAAGAAACCAGAGGTAATGAAAGAAAAATTAAACCTTCAAGGGAGGAAAGTTATCTCTACATTTGGTTTGTTAAGCAGAGGGAAAGGAATAGAGCAAATGATTAAAGCACTTCCAAAGATTGTTGAGAAATATCCAGATGTTATTTATCTTATAATGGGGGAAACTCACCCAGTTGTAAGAAATGAAGAGGGAGAGAGTTACAGGAGAGAGTTAATAAAATTAATTAATAATTTAGGATTAAAAGATAATGTAAAATTCTATAATAAATATCTTAGTTTAGATGAAATTACGAGTTACCTCCAAGCATCAGATATTTATGTTTGTACAAATCTTGAGAGAAATCAAATAACAAGCGGGACCTTGGCCTACGCAATGGGAGCAGGAAAGGCAATCGTTTCAACACCTATAATTTATGCAGAAGAAATGCTTGCAGCAGAAAGGGGAATTACAGTTAAATTCAAGAATCCAGATTCATATGCGAATGCAATTAACAAGGTACTTGATGATTCGGAATATAAAGAATTATTAGAAAGAAATGCCTATGCTTTCTCTAGACAAATGATTTGGCCTAACGTAGCGTTAAGTTACCTAAAGATATTCAATAAGGTCGTAAAGCTTAGAGAAGAATTAACAGATAAATTCCCTAAGATAAAGCTTAACCATCTTCAGAACATGACTGATGACTATGGTTTAATACAGTTTGCAAACCACATAGAACCAGAAATAAAGTCTGGTTATACAATTGATGACAATGCAAGAGCATTGATCTTTTCTGTTCTGCATGACGATCTTATGAATAAGGGTGTTCCTTCAAAATTAACAAGGACTTATTTAAATTTCATACAAAAGTCCCAAGAAGCAGATGGGAATTTCAAGAATAATCATAAAAATGAGGAAGAAATAACAAATAAGTATAGCGACGACTCATTTGGAAGAACTATTTGGGCACTAGGTTATACAATCTATAAAATAAAGGATGAGAAGTTGAAAGAAAAGGCAAGACAGATGTTCTTGAAGTCTTTTAGTAGAATAACTTCTTTAGAAACAACAAGAGCAATGGCATTCTCAATATGTGGTTTGGCTTATTACTGTAAAGATGATCCAAATCAAGAAGCAATTTATTTAATAAAAACTCTTGCTGACAGGCTTGTTGAGCTCTATGACACAGAAGCAGGAGAAGATTGGGGTTGGTTTGAACCTTTCTTAACTTATGCAAACGCTAAACTACCGGAATCTCTTTTCTTAGCCTATGATATAACCGGCGAGAATAGGTATCTTGAAGTTGGAGAGGAAACCCTTAAATTCCTTTCAGATACAGTGTTCATAGAAGATGAAATTTATCCTATTGGACAGAATGGATGGTATAATCGAAATGGGAAGAGAGCGTTATTTGATCAACAACCTTTAGACGTTTCTTATATTATTCAGGCTTTCTTGACTGCTTGTGAGACAACCCAAGACAAAGATTATCATGACAAGGCAATTAAAGCGTTTAACTGGTTCCTAGGAAAGAATCATCTTAACCAAATGATATACAATGAAAACACAGGCGGATGCTATGATGGGTTAGGAAGACATTCAGTTAACCTTAATCAAGGAGCAGAGTCAACAGTTTCTTATTTAATGGCAAGAATATTCTTAGAAGAAAAAAAAAGGAAGAAACGTTTCTCAAAATAAACTCAAATGGAAAAAGCTCTAGTAATTATTGCGCACCCTGATGATGAATTAATCTGGATGGGAGGAATGTTGCTCAGACACAAAGAGGATTGGGATTCTACTGTTTTGTGTTTAACAAGAGCTTCAGACAAAGATAGAGCTCCTAAATTTGAGAAAGCTTGTAATATTTTGGGAGTCAAAGGATTCATTTACGATCTAGATGATTCAACAGACAAACCATGGAATGAAGAAGAAGTAATCAAAATAATTTCAAGACATTGCAAGCAAGAGTACGACATCGTGTTCACACACGGAGAGAACGGAGAGTACGGGCATCCGAGACACAAAGAGACGCACAGGATTGTTAATAGAATCATCGACGATAAAACTCTAAAAACAGAATCTTTCATGAACTTTGATTACAGCAAGCGAGAGAACAATCTTCAGGGCTTCTGTATACCAAACTCCACTACAAATAACTTTATAAAACTAAAAGACCATGAGTTAATCATGAAGAAAGAGACAATACAAAATGTTTACGGCTACCAAGAAGGAGGATTTGAAGAAAAAAGTTGTAATCTAGTTGAAGCCTTTAAAAAAGTAAAATAAAAAATGAAAGCATTAGTTCTTTTCCCGTATCCAGTAGAATCTGATGGGCAGAGCCTTCAGGGATATTACTTGTACAAGGGACTTTTAGAGCAAGGGGTGGATGCAAAGCCATGCCATTTTAAAGATAGTATACAAAAAGAATTCTACCTGAGACACTGGAAACCAGATGTAGTTATTGGAATTGGGTTCTGGGGAAATGTACCAGAGATTGTTAAAGAACCATTAAAGTGGGGAGTTACGACTGTTCCTTGGTTCAACGCAGATGGTTGGGTTGCTAATTATAAAGAAGAATTCAATAAATTACCTTTAATGTTCACAACAAGTGAGTGGGTTAAAGATGTCTATAGGAGAGATGGGGTAGATGTAAGTAAGATTCATTCTATGCATATTGGAATTGATTCTAACTTGTTCATACCAGAGAAGGATGAGAAGAAAAGAATGGAAATCCGTAGAATGTTGGGGGTAAGAGACAATGAAAGGATGATTTTAACAATGGGCGGAGACGTAACCTCTAAAGGGGCTCAAGAAATGTTCCATGCTCTTGCTCAAATCGATAAAGAATTCAAGAATTGGAGATATATTTGTAAATCTTGGCCAAGTGATTGTGCTTCAGATTGGAGAGATAAAGAAGAAGCATTAGTTGAGGAATTGGGTCTTACAGACAAAGTCACTTTCTTAGATGATGCATTCTCACAAGAGTTCATGGTTGATGTTCTTAATGCTTGTGATATTTATGCAGCCCCTTCAAGAATTGAAGGATTTGGGATGATTCAGGTAGAAGCAATGTCCTGTGGGAAACCAGTTATAACGATTGATGCTGGAGGACCTGCTGAAACGGTTGTTCACGAAAAAACAGGATATTTAGCAAGACCCGCAAAAGAAATCCAATTAACAGAAGAGTGGGCATACCCAAGTATGGGATATTCTACTAAACAAATAATTAAGTTTGATTTCCCTAAGACTTTCGGTTACAGAGCAGATATTAACGATCTTAAAAAATACACCCAAATGTTGCTTGAAAGTCCAGAGCTTTGTAAAAAATTGGGAGATGCAGGAAGACAACACGTAATTGAAAATTTTGATTACAAAGTCACTTCTAAGAAAATGCTTGACATGATCAAAGAGAAGTTGAATCTTGAGTAAGATAAAGTTTCTAAATTAAATTTGAATTAATCTTCTTCAGAGTTTTCTAAATAGAAGTTATAAAAAGCTTTATTGAATTCTAAATAAAATATCCCCGCATTACTAGACCCTTTATCCAAAGTGAAATAATCAGTATTAAAACAGTCTAAGAATAAATCTTCTGTTATAGGCATAATCTTTGGTTCATCCCCCTCTTTAAGATTCTCATAATTCTCTATCCAATGGTCTTTTCCTTCATTTTTGTTGACATCTCTTACAATAAGGCATTCTTTTCCATCAACAATTTTAACAACATCTTCAATAGTATTAATTTTCATGTATAATCTTATTAAAACCAGTATTTATCTTTTATTGTATTTAATCACAACTTAATAGGCTTAAGAGCCTTCATTATTTCTGATATTGCTATTCTTCTAAAGGTTGTTGCTCCATCTCCTGCACCTGAATAAATTAGAATGTCTTTGCCTTTTCTTGAAGCAACTAGTCCGGTAGGAAAAACTACTTTTTTATTTTCAAAAGAACTTTTTTCATATTTTTTTGTAGGAGAAATTATTGGCTTTGGAGTTTTTTTTAATAATTTACTTGGATCATTTAAATCAAATAAAGCTGCTCCAACATAGTAATAGGTCATTGTAGTTTCTTCATGAGCAAAAGTCTTCTTCAGAAGTCCTTCATGTCCTAGAGGTTCTTGTTTATCTTGAACTGCGTGATAAAGCAACAACCATCCTTCCGGGGTTTTAATTGGCGGTGGACCAGCCCCAACCCTTCCATAATCCCATTCTTCTTTTTTAGTAAGAGTTACAGACTCTGCCTTGCCCCAATATTCTAAATTTTTTGAGGCACAAATCCAAATATGCGGGGGGCTAAATTGAAAATTCCCTTCTGGTCTGTTAAATGCAATATATTTCTTATTAATCAATTCAGGGAAGATTACGACATCTTTATTTTGTTCTTTAAATATAATTCCTCTCCTAAACCAATTATTACAATCATGAGAAAGAGCGTAACTAGTAGATATATTGTGGTCCCTAGATAGATTAACGTATGTCATGACGTATATGTCATCTATTTTTGTTATACGTGCATCTTCAACACCCAATTCCCCATCCCAAGCCAATCCAAAAAAACTAGGTTTTGGATCTATAAATTTTACTTTCTCTCCTTTAGGATCTAAGATAACCTTTCTAAAGTGTGAAATAAATGTTAATCTCTTTGTCCCATTCTTAAACTCAAAAGCAACTTCACTTTTATCCATAATATTTTTTTTACTAAATCTATCTATTTGTATTTTGAATTTTTCTTTTCCAACATATCTTGGTGAATAACAGAAGTTTTTGTCTTCCCATTTTTTTAATTTTTCAATAACTCTTACATAAAGTAAAATATTCTCATTAGGAAGTCTAGTTGCCCCCGGGTTCATAACAGACAGAACTTCGAATTTGGCAGAACTTGGTTTAATATCCTTAGGCTGTATAAGCAACTTCTCTTTTTTTATCTTCATTTTTATAATAAGACTTTTTTATTTTTAAAAGATTCGTAGGCAAGAAGGTACATTCCTGCTTCCCAAGCTTGTAATTTGCCATGGTGCTCTTTTGTTCCTGCATGCGTCCACTCAGGGAAATTTCCATTTAAGTTTCTTTCAGCAAGCTTTTCTAGCATTCTCTCTGCTTCCTTAAGTTTCTTCATTTTTATTAACGCAAGTATGTAAAATCCTCCAACATATCCCCAAATTCCCCCGTTTGAATATTCTCCAGGAGTCCCAGCATCACAATCTAGGAAATAATTTCTCCAATGTTTGCTTTTTTTAGTCATAGAAGGAAAAACAGTTCTAATTGGATAGGGATTTGCAATGTTTGTTTTCTTAATGTAGTTTAAAATCTTCTCAGAACGTTTATCATCAGCTAATCCAAAGACGATAGAAAGTAAATTACCAAGAGTATCAAACCAATCAGAGATTTCTTTATATTTGCCGTGATTTTTCCACCTGTAAGAATAGTAGTACCCGTTCTTTTTATCCCATAGCCCATCTTCTGGGTGTTCGTTAATGAGTTTCTTCAATTTTTTAGATTCATTCTTCTTTCCGTTTAAATTAAGCGCTTTGTAATAGAGTGCCTGGGTATTTATTGTGTCTCCGTATCTGTGAGGGAAAGCATCTTGCCAATCACTAGTAGGTAATTGAGTTAAAGATCCTGTTTCTCCAGAATCTTGGCAATCTAACCAGAAATATGCCTTTTCAATATTTTTTTTATACTTCTTCATTAAACTAGCATCGTTGTACCTTTCTTTGTAAACATAATTTCCAATTATGAACCATAAACTAGAATCAATTGTCTTAAAGTCCACATGTGGCTTTCTGTCTTCCCATTTATCTACTGCATTTGGTATTTGCCCAACTTTACTTTGATTTTCAGCAAGAACTTTTATGCTATTCTTGAAAACTTCCTTAAATTTCTTTTTATTATTTTTATCTTGAATCAAACTCCCTCCCAACATAGAAATCATAGAATCTCTAGACCAAACAGCGTTATATCCATCATGGCCTGCAGAAGCATATAAGCCATTTTTTGTAGAGCAGGAATTAATCACTTCTATAGCCTTTTCATAACATTCATCTATTCTATCCTGTATTTTTATTTTTTCCATTTTATTTAAACTCATTACCAATCTTTCTTGCCCTCTTTGGTTTATCTAAATTTACTTTTTTCATTATTCCAACCTCAACTAAAAGATTCCAACACATAAACAATTCCAGATAACCATTAAATCCTTCCATTAAAGGGATTTTAATTGTTGGAAAAATAGTGTTTCTCGAACCTATCGCAATAACACTCATTCCAACTCCCTTAACTAGCACTTCTTTGAATTTCTTTTCCTCTTCTTTAGGGGGATCTATTAGGATAACAACTTCATTCCTATCCATTGATTCTTCCACACCATGAACAACATATGTCCCTTCTAAATATCTAGATTTTTTCCCAATTATCTCGTTTGTTTTTAATACAGCTTCTTCAGCAACCCCATTATTCCTTCCAGAGAAGTAAATTGTCCTAGCACTAGATACTTTTGAAATTATGTTTTTTGGAATTTTCATTTCTAAAACTTTTTTAGCGTTGTTTGACAATTTTTTTAATTCCTCTTTTGAAATGCTTTTTCCATTGAATTTTCTAACAAGCATCTGGTAAAACAATGCTTGCTCAACCACACTTTTTGTTGCAGAGGTTGCATTTTCTTTTCCGCAGTTTAATATAAAAGTCTCTTTGCTTAATTTTTTTAAAGGAGAATTCTCATTGGAACTTAATGAAAATTGTGAAAATGCTTTTTTCTTTTTGAATAATTCAATTACTTCTTTTGTTTTTCCAGAATTTGATGCCCCAAATAGAACAAACTTACTTAGATTGTATTCCGCTGCTTGTCTGCATCCTTCTGTGCCTATAACCAAGCTTCTTCCAACCTTATTATTTGAGTAAATAATATTCTTAGCAGGAAATATTTTAGATGAACCTTCTCCACAGAGAAATAGTTTTTTTGTTTTTTTCAAATCTGTAATAGGGATTTTTAAATTACTTGTTTTAAAATTTTTTATTAGTTCTGGAGTTTCCAACATTTCTCTTACCAGTGCAGAATTCTTGTATATTTCACCTCTATTATACATGAATAACATAACAAAAATTAGAATATAAATGTTTTGAATTAATTCAATTAATCCTGTGTTTTTTAGAGATTAGGTTAGCTATTGTTGTATCTAATAATCTTATTAGGGATTCTTTACTGTTAAAGGCATTATGAGGGGTAAAAACAACATTTTTAATTTAAAAAAAAAGCTATTTTCATTTTCTTTCACCTCAAAAAGATAGTCTATGAAGTTAAATAGAATTTAAGCTTTTCTAAGCAAAGATATTTCTCTTTTAAGCAAATCTAATCTATTCTTTGGAACAACTC
>CAZZGW010000006.1:7841-24005 GCA_964653605.1 Candidatus Woesearchaeota archaeon | reverse complement strand
CCGCCCTCTTAACAAATTTCCCATATCTTTTAATGTTCTTCTTGAAATGAAAACTCTTAAATAATCCAAATATTAGGATTACCGATAATAGTATGTGTTCTAATTTTATTTTCTTTAGAATTGGTGGTTTATGGTGAGGTTCTGGTTTAGAAACCTTTCCAAAAGGTTTATTTTTAATACCTTTTTATACAAAACCTAATTTATTACGTATTACTTTCCTCATAGAAGAAGATGAAGAAGAATAGAAAAAGTTAAAACATTAAAAATTCTATAGGTTTATGAAAATTAAGCCAGTTTTGTTTGAAATTCCATTCCCCATAAAAATATTTAAGAAAAATAAAGTTAATCTTGAAAATAAAAAACAAAGAAAGATATTATTCAAGAGAAATATATATTCTTACTTATATAAAAAACAAAAAAATACTCTTTTGGAAAGAAGATGGAAAATATTTCTTGATTTGGCAATTAAAGTGGAAGAATATTTAATTAAAAGAAATAAAAATTTTAATATTTTGAGCATTTCAATCTTTGGTTCAGCATTGCATTCAGAAAAAAATGATGATTATGATTTTTTAGTAATTGTAAAAGGAAATAAATTTGATAATATAAAAACAAAGATGGTTTTAAACAAAAAACAATACTCTGTAGGAATATCAATTAAAGGAGAAGAGAATTTCATAAAAGGGATTTTAGATAAAAAAGCCCATTTTAATAAAGAAGTACAAACTAAAATAATTAATAGGACTTCTATTTCGTTACCCTATAGGCATTTGCCAATTTTAGGATATGATTTTAAAGAAAATAAAAAAATATTTCTTGATAATTGTTATGCCCAATCATATGATTTATTAATTAATACCTATAATGCATATTATCTAAAAAAACCAGAAAATAAAGTCCCAAACAAAACCCGAGCAAGAAAAATTCTTTCTAGGCTTTTTGAAGCATCAAAATATCTTTCAATTATTAGTTCAACAAAAACAATTCAAGCCTTTCAAAAGAGGATAATATCAATAAGATTAAAAAAAGAATATAATCTAAAAGAAAATAAAGAATTATTCAAAGAATTTGTTCCACATTATAATAAATTAGTTAAAAATTAGTATTTGTTTTTTCCCTCAATTAGTTCTTTTGGTTGGTGAGAAACATCATTCCAATACTTGAGTCTCCAGTTTCCAAATTTTGGCATCCAGTAAATCTCAGAAATTCCTGTTTCAAGTAATCTAAATCTAATAAGGTTCTTTAATTCTAATTCCAACATAATAGCTAAAATTAATCTATTTGTTATTCCATGCGCTATAATCAATACTCTTATGTCTTCATCCGCACGTTTTGTAAGGTCTGAAAGGAAGGATTTTAAGGAGTTATAATGGAAAATGCTTTCTTCATCCCAGTCTTCTTTATTCATTTTTAATAAATTTGATTCAAATTCATTTAAAGAATCTTCAATTTTAGGTGATAATCCAATTTTCTTAGAAACAAAACTTGCAGTTTCTTTTGCTCTTTTAAGATTGCTGGAATATATTTCATCAAAATGCTCTTTATTTAATCTTTTAGCAAGGTTTTTTGCCTGAATCACTCCATTTTTAGATAATTCTAAATCCCCTTCTTCTTTTATTTTTTCTCCATGCCTAATAAACACTATTTCCATTTTTCAATAATTTACTATTAAAACAAAAGTTTAAATAATTAACCTAACCAACTTTTTCATGGATAAACCGCCAGAAGCTAGAAATGATGGCGAGGTGAATTTTTATAGAGTCAACGATAATTTTGGTTATGTTAAAGGAAAAATAAGTTTTTCCAATAATTGTTCAAATAATTTGGTTGTTTCTGATAAGTCTGAGAATATGATTTATGACTTATCCAATTCATTTGTCATAATTAACAAAGGAAATAAGGAAACATACCCTATAGAAAATCTTCAGAAATCTTATGAAAAAGTCATAAATTTCCTTAAGGGGGAAAAAATTAAATATAATATTCCAGAGAAAGTATTCAAAAGAGAGAATTTAATAAGAAAAAACCAAGAAAATTTAGAGCATATTCTTTTAGATAGCTATGGGTTTTATCCTGAAAATATAAAAGAAATACCTGGAAGAGTAAAAAATAATGGTCTTTTTCAGATATCTTATGGAAATAAAAAAAATATTTTAAAATACTTTGGTGAAAATAAGGGAAGAATAAAAGCTATATCTGAAATTACAAAAAATCTTTATCCTTTATTTCCAAGGATTCAAAAAACAAAAAAGGGGGAACCATATGTTCTTTTGGAAGATGGGCTATATATATTAAAAGAATTTGTATTTGGGGAAGTTAATCCAGAAAGAGATTTAAAATATTTTAGAAAATTGGGTGAAACTTCTGCATTTATGCATGAAGAATTACTAAAATTAATGAAAGAAAATCCTAATTGGGGTAAAGAATTATTATCAGATACAAAATATCTTAGTGAGAGTAATCTTCTTTCCTTAATAATCGATCTTAATTTTGCTGGATTTGGAGAAATATCTTCGGAGATTGGTAAGTTTAATGAATTAAAAAATGAAATCTCTTCACTTCCAGAATATTTTATACATGGTGATTTAAATGGGTCTAATGTAATTGATACTCCAGAAGGATTAAGATTTATTGATCTTGAGAGAATAAAATCCTCAAAAAGAATAATGGAGTTAGAATCTTCTTTGCTTTTTGGAGGAAATATGGAAATACCCATTTACTTAAATGGAAGTTTAAAATCTTTTATTGAAGGATACAATGTGGTTTCTTCAAATCCAATAGATGATAATGAAAAAGGATTAAGCACTGGCTTATTAAAATACTCTTTACTAAAAAATTTTGTAGTGAGAAATATTAGGAGGGGAGAAAAAGAGAATACAAAAAAAAATCTTTTGAAAAATATCTCTTTATTGGATAGGAAGGCTTTCTAAAATGAAAAAGATTTTATTTATCCCTCAAAGAGGAATTGGAGATTTAATACATGCTTTACCATTAATGCATAGTATAAAACAAGGTTTTGAAGACTCTGAGTTAATTATTCCTATTGTTGATAAACGTCAGGAAGAAGATAGTTATTCTTTTGGAGATTTATTCCAAGGAATAGTAAATTTTTCTTACAAAGAAATTAAAGACTCTTTTGAAGAAAAAAGAATTTCTTTTTATAGAATAAAAGATTTTCCAGATAAATATAAAATAGAAGAAAAAGAGAGAAATGAATTTGAAAAAGAAATATATGAACATTATTTGAAAGGAGAGGAATATGATTTGACAATAGTGCTAAGAAAATTTAATCTAGAGAATATCCAATGTCAAAAACAGTTTAACCTAAACAGTTTTGAAAAAAAAGAAAAAGAGCATGTTGTTGAAAGAAATTTGAGATTTACAGATGTTCTTAAAATTTCAAAAAAATATTGTTTTGAATTAAACTCAAATGAAAAAGATTCCGATTTAAATGAGAACCATATTTTTTTTGTTTTAAGCTCAGGAAGACCAAATAAAAAATGGCATATTAAAGGATACAAGGAGGTGGCTGATTTTTGCCTTTCTAAGGATTATACTCCCATTTTAATTGGATCTAAAAAAGAGTATCAAATGTCAAAAGAAATAGAAAAGGAAGGGATAATTAATTTAGTCTCAGAAGACGGGTTTTTATTAGGTTTAGATGATTTTTATAAAATTTCTAAAAATACAAAAGCAGTAATAGGTCCAGACACAGGATTGATTCACTTGGCTGATGCATCTGGAGCAAAGGTAATTGGATTGTATGGCCCAACTAGACCTTATAGATTTGCACCCTATAACAATAAAGAATTAGTTATTTCAACAAATAATACTACTAAATCAATGAAGGATATAAAATCAAAAGAAGTAATATCTAAATTGGAAGAAATTTTAAAGTAATTACCTACAAACACTCCCACACTACCAATTTACTACTCCTTTCGCCCTTTTTTTCACCCCCGAAAACCCTAAAAACTCACTTTTTCTTTAATTAATGTATTAAAATGGTTCTAAACTTCCAAAAACAAAACCTAATAAATGAGTTGAGAAAACTCAAACCCAAACGCGTTCTAGTTCAACTTCCAGAAGGAATAAAGCAAAATGCATTTGAAATTAAAGAATTAATTGAGAAAATGAAAATAGAAGTTGTTTTTTCAGGTGAAACATGCTGGGGAGCATGCGCTCTTGCAATTGATGAAGCAAAAAAATCAAAATGTGACACAATTATACATTTTGGACATTCAGAATTCTTTAAACAGACTAAAATAAATGTAATCTATGTTGAAGTTATTGATCAATTAAATCTAGAACCAATATTACAAAAATCACTCCCAACACTTAAAAAATACAAGACTGTTGGATTCTCCTATAGCATTCAACATAAACAAGACTTGAAAGACATTCTTAAATTTTATAAAACAGAAAACAAAGAAGTTCTACTTTCAAGAAAATTAGGGAGCATAAACTATGAAGGACAAATCCTAGGTTGCCAATATGAGGGATTAAAGGCAATTGAAAAGAAAGTTGATGCATTTGTTATACTTGGAAACAGATTCCATGCGTTAGGTGCATTAGTAGCCCTTAACAAGCCAGTAATACTATTAGATGTGTATAATGATAAAGTTGAAACTTTCCCTGGATTAAAAGATAAAGTTCTGAAGCAGAGAGCAATATCTATTCAAAAGTTTAAAGATGCCAAAAAAGTAGGAATTATTACAGAAATAAAACCAGGACAAAAATTTGGTTCTGAAAAACTTATTATAGATAAAATAAAACAATCCGGAAAGAATTTCATAACCATTTCAATGGATGAAATAAGTAATGAAAAAATAAGAAACTTTTATGATGTTGATGCTTTCGTTGAATTAGCATGTCCAAGAATAGCAATTGATGATTTTGCAAAATATGATAAGCCAGTTCTTACGTTTAAAGAAGCAATGGTTGGGCTAGGTGTTAGTTCATGGGAAGATTTATTGAAGCAGGGATTATTGTAAATATCCCCCCTTTTGAAGATCCCACAATTTCTTGTATTCCCCGTTTGACTTTAACAATTCATTATGGCTACCTTGTTCAATAATTTTACCTTTTCTCATTACAATTATTCTATCAGCATCCATAATAGTAGACAACCTATGGGCTATCATTATTGATGTTCTTCCCTTTAGCAAATTATGAAGGGCCATTTGTATTTTTGATTCCGTTTCTGAATCTAATGCAGAAGTTGCCTCATCTAAAACAAGTATCTTTTTATCTGCAAGAATAGCACGAGCAACTGAAACTCTCTGTTTCTCCCCCCCAGATAATTTTACCCCACGTTCTCCAACAACGGTATTTTCCTTCTTATCAAAGTTCTTAATAACCTCCCCTAATTGTGCAAGCTTTATTGCATTCAAAACTTCTTTTCTAGTTGCAGAAGGATTTGAAAATTTAATATTATTATAAATGGTATCATCAAATAAAATGCATTCTTGTGGAACTATCCCTGTTTCACCACGAACAGATTCTTGCTTAAAATCCCTAATATCCTCCCCATCAATTAATATCCTCCCTGAATCCACATCATAGAACCTATTCAAAAGTTTAACAATTGTAGTCTTACCGCAACCAGAATGTCCAACCAACGCAACTTTCTCATTTGTTTTTACCTTAAGATTAAAATTATTAAATAAATTAGTTTTTTCATATTTAAATCCAACATTCTTAAACTCAATTTCTCCTCTTTGAATATCCAATTTCTTTGCATAATCCTTATCCTTAATTCCATTTTCAGATTTTCCATACTCAAATAAATCCTGAATATCTGCCATTGCTTCATAAAAGCTCTGAATACCATAGGTAAAACTGTATAAATTTCCAACAACAGTTCCATAAAGAGCATAAATAAATACAATCAATCCAAGTGTTATCTCTCCTGCTAAAAATTGCCTTAAAGGAAAAAATAACATTGCAATTGTTCCTAAAGCTAAAATCATTGATTGTCCAGAATCTATGTTAGCAAAAAACTTGAAGAATTTTGTCCCCAATCTTTTTGTTTTTTCAGCCATTAAAGAATACTTTAAACCAATTTTCTTTTCCTTCCCATAATATTTAATTGAATCGACATTGGTAAAAACATCTGCAATAAAACCATTCTCCCTATCCATTGTTTTATTCCAAGCAATTCTAGATTTCTTTTGAATATTTTGCAACCTCACACTATATAAAACAAATGTAAAAGAAGTAATAACTAAGATTATTGCTGGAAGAGTTGTAAACATTGCTAAAGAAATCACAACTAAAATCAACTGCAATATTAAAGGAGATAATTGAAATACAAATAAGAACAACAACCTATTTGTTGCGCTAGTTCCCCTATTTAATCTAGAAATTAAGGAACCTGTTTTATGAGTGGTATGAAACTTGTGATCCAAAGAAAGAATATGCTGAAAATATTTTTCCTTCAAGTCTTTAGTAACCAATGGAGATAACCTTGCCATTAAATACATTCTAAACCAGGCCCCAATTGATCTAAGAACAGTTATTGCAAAATAAACAGCTAAAATAATCAACAGGGTATTTACAAAAATACTACTACTCAATGTTCCTTGAACAAATAATTCTGCATCATCAATTATCCTCTTATAAAGAAATTTATCAAAAATAAACAAAGCCTCTATAAATAAAACTAGAATTGACAATGACCAAAATAATCTCTTATGTCTAAAGACCAATCCAAAATATTCTCCCAAATTTCTCTTAAAATTAATATCCTTATCCAATTTTGCTCTCCTCATACAAAAAAGAAATTTTTATATATAATAAAGCTTACTATAATGTATGGAAAAAATCCCTAAAAAAGGACTTTCCTTCTGGGAAGACATAGACAACTTCATAGACCCAGATGAAAGCGATTTAGAAGAAAATCCTGAAGACGATATCTAATAAAATAATTACCTTTTTATATAACTATTTCTTTAGTTATACATGGGCGGTGATAAAATAAATATTCTATTTGTTTGCAAATATAATCGTTTTAGAAGCAGAATTGCAGAAGCATATTTCAAGAAAATCAATAAAAATCCCAATATAAAAGTAAAAAGTGCAGGATTATTCAAAGGAAACCCCTTAAGCCCCCTTACAGTAAAAATTGCAAAGGAAATGGGTCTAAATATTGTAGGGCCTGTTAAAGGAATAAGCTCAAAAGTACTTGCTTGGCAAAATATTACTGTGGTTGTAGCTGATGATGTTCCTCCAAAGGTTTTTGATAAAAATGTAGAATATGGAAAAAAAGTAATTATATTCAAAATAAAAGATGCTAAATACAATAATAAGAAAGAAGTTATAAAATTAGTAAAGATTATAATGGGTAAAATAGATTTATTAAGTAAGCAACTAAACACAGGGAAACTAAAATGAGAAAAAAGGCCATTAAGATAAGAAAAGCCACAAAAAAAGATTTAATGGGGATTTTAAAAGTTATTTTAGAAAGCTCAGTTTTGAATCCAGCAGATAAGGGTAATAAAAAATTAAAAGAATACATTTTATTTTCTCTAAAAGACAAAAATATGTTGACCTTGATTTCTGAGGTGGACAAAGAAATAGCAAGTGTAGCAATCTGTAAATTGAGATCTTTAAAGAATGAGGATGCAATCCTCTTGGATATTTATGTACTAAAAAGTTTTAGAAATAAAGGTGTTGGTAAAAAATTAATGAAAGAATTAGAGAACATTCTCAAAAAGAAAGGAATTAAAAACTTGGGACTTTATTCAGAGAATAGTTTGAAAACCTTAAATTTTTATAAAAAAGAAGGTTTTGAAATTGGAAGACTAATTAGGAGATGCGATAAAAAACTAAAATGAAAACCGACCTAGTAAAGGGATTCAATGACTATGTTGATGAATCTGCACAAAAGCGAGAATTAATAAGAAAAATATTAGTGGATACTTTCGAAAAATACGGGTTTAACCCTTTAGAAACACCAATTGTTGAGTTTGAAGACTTCGTTAAAGGGGAAAATGAAAAAGATGAAGCCGTTTCGGACATTTTTAAGCTAGAAGACAAGGGTAAAAGAAAACTAGCCCTACGTTACGAATTTACATTCCAATTAAAGCGTTTAATGAATAATAAGAAATTACCTTTCAAAAGATATCAAATAGGTCCGGTATTCAGAGATGAACCAATTTCTGCAAACAGATTCAGACAATTTACACAATGTGACGTAGACGTTGTAGGAAGCACAATAAAAGATGAAGCAGAAATTTTAGCTTTAACCTCAGAAGTATTAACGACTCTTGGAATTGACTTTACAATTAATTATAACAACAGAAAACTCCTAAACGAGATACTTTCAAACTATCAAATTGAAAAAGAAGATTTTTCAAATATCATAAAAGAAATTGATAAACTAGACAAATTGCCTGTTTCAGAGATAAAAAAGAACCTTAAAAAATACAAGGCAGAAGATGTTCTTGAAATCTTCAAAAAGCCAGAAAAATATTTTGAAAGATTTCAAACCTATAAAGAAATACAAGAGTTACAGAGTTTGCTAAAAACATATGGGATAGAAAAGAATACAAAATTCCAACCTTCTTTAGCAAGGGGTTTAAGCTATTACAATGGGACTGTATTTGAGGTTAAAACAAAAGAAATGAGAGAAACAATCACTGCTGGAGGAGGTTATGAATTTAATAACACTCAATGCACAGGAATATCATTTGGGTTGGGAAGATTAGAAAGTTTAACAAAAATAAAGGCTTTAACAAATAAAATATTAGTTGTTTCTCTTAACGAAGATAAACAAGCAATAAAAATTGCAAATAAATTAAGAAAACTAAACAATGTTGTTTCAATATATTACGGTAAACCAAGCAAAGCCCTTGAGTATGCAAATTCTTACAAATTCAACCAAACAATCTTTGTTGGAGCTAAAGAAGTTAAGCAAAAGAAATTCAAAGTTAAAGACATGAAAACAGGAAAAGAAAAAACACTTACTATGGAAAAAACTAACAAAAAGAATGTTATAGTCCAAAATCGTCAATAAAACTAACAATTGTTTTATATTTCTCAAGGTATTGAAAACCCTTGTCTGTTAATGTAATTGCCTTTTTGTCTTTGTTATCTTTTACCTGTTTAACAAACTCCCTCTCAACAAGTTCATTCATATATTCATTAAAACTTTTTGTTGAAAGATTTGAATATCTAAGTAAAGGAGTTGGTTTTATTGAGTTATTATGATCCTTAATAATTTTTAATATATCAAAAATAACTTTTAACCTATCACGTTTCATTTTTTATTATGGGTTGATTTAATAATTTTATAAAGGACTAAAATGAAAACCCCAATTGAAACAAGTGAAATAATTAACTGAACCCCTCCAAAAAACTTTGGAACAAACACCTCAACAATATCCAGTATCCAAAACAGAAGTAGAAGTTGATAAATAATTAACATGCTTGCTTTTTTTCTATCAGAATAAAGAAGCACAACTCCCACTACCAAGATTAAAATTTGGAATATAAGGTAAACTAAAAAATTATTTGTTAATAAAACAATTATTGCAAACAAAATGGCAAGAGCGTGTATTAAGAAAATCCACTTCCCAATATTTTTTGGAAGTTTCTTATTCCCAATGGCCATTATCAAATAAATTCCGGCCATCAAACTTGCATAAAGAACAACCCCAAAAAAGATAGCATCTCCAACCAAATTAATTCCCCTACTAAATACATCCAAAGCAAGAATAAACTTTAATAAATAGCTAATCCCAAAAAACAAAAAAGTATTCCTAAAGAAATTAATTCCCTTATATGAGCTTAACTTAGAGATTTCTCTTGTCTCTATATACACTATTAAACAAATTAAAAAGATTACAAATGAATAAACCAAATCTATTCCAACGCCTTGCATAAATAATCCAGGGACCATTTTATATGTTAACAATCCATTTTTATTTTATAAAATAAATGGACCTATAGTATACCTTTCTGTTTCTTCTTGCTTATAAAAGGTTTTTCTTTCAATAATCTATGAAAAAAGATGTAAGAAAATATAAAATTTTCAATCAACCATATTTCGTTACACTTAATATAATTGAAAGGAGGTATAATAAATGAAAAACAAATTAACACTAGGAATAATGGCTCTCGGAGTAATCGCTCTTTTAGGGGCAGGACTTGTTGCTGCTTTTCCAATGATGGGTGGAAACTGGGATGTCTCTGAAGAAGATAGAGAATCTAACCAACTATTCATGGAACAAGTACAAGAAGCTATTGAAGAAGAAGATTTTGCAGAATGGCAAACACTAATGCAATCTCAAATAACTCTTGAAAATTTCAATGAACATGTTGAAAGACATGTTAACATGGAAGAACTAAGAGCTCAAAAAGAACAATGTCTTGAAGATCCTGAAAATTGTCCAAATCATGAAGAAGGTGAAATGCAAGAAAGAACATTTAACGGACAAGGACAAATGCACCAAGAAGGAATTGAATTCAATCAAGAACAAAGACAACACAAATGGGCTTTTTGGAAAGGATTTAGAGGAAATAGAGCATAAATAAATTTTTTTTATTTTTTATTTGTTCTATTTATTAAATTAAAAAATAAATAATAATAAAACACTTCCAACAATTACATAAACCAACCGATTAATCATTCTACTTCAACTTCTCTCCTAAAACTATTACTCCCTTCTTCAAAATCTTCAAATGAATTAACTTTTAATTCTTTATAAAACAAAGGGCAATTTAAAACAAAGGTCTCAAATTCTCCACCCTCTCCAGCAGGATGAATCCTATATTTTTTTTCTAGTACTTTAACTTCTTCAATAAATTTTTTATCTACCTCTCTTCCAAGCCAAGAACCATCTAAAGGATATGCAAAAACACCAACAACAATTATCTTAAATTTATTCTCAACTAATTCTTCAAGATATTCTATTTCTGAAGATTGCCACAATGGATTAAAACATTTTAAATTAAGTTTATCACAAATTTTCTGAATACGTGAAGCCTGGTAAACACTTTTTATTGCTCCGGTAATAATCCCTCTTATCTTATACTTTTCTTTCGCCTCAACGATTGCATCTTCTAAATCATCTAATTCTTCTTCTTTAATTCCAGAAGTTTCATGTCCCAAAAAAGGAATCTTCATAACCTCTGCCTGTTTCTTTGTTTTTTCAACAGAAGGGGTGTGAAACATGTAACTTTCTTTATTCTTAGAAAACATTGTTATTGCACAAGCCAACTCATTTCCTGCCTTTTTAGCAAGATATCCAGAATATACAGAATCTTTCCCGCCTGATAAAAGTAATGCTAATTTCATGTAAATTTAAGGGATTTAAAAGATTTAAAGGTTTTGCTGTTACTAATTACTCCAATCTAAAAGACATTAAAACTCTTATTCAATACCCCAATTATCTTCCTTAGGCGCTTCCTCTTCCTGGATTTCAGCATCTTCTGTTTCAGCTATTTCTTTAATAAGCTCTTCTTCAACCTCCGTCTTAAGATCTGCAAAAGGATCTCCCTTGTGTTGCAAATAAGTTTTCTTCATCCAAATATTAATTTCAGTAAAATGCCCTTCTTGTTCCATCCAAATTTTTTTCTGATTTTCTAAATAGAGTAAAGGTGCAAAATATTCAATTCTTTTTTGTTTATCTAATCCTACAAAAACATTATATCCTATTTTAGTATGGTCATTATTCTCTTGGAAATGTCCAGACAACTTATCAAAAATCTCTCTAATTTTATCCTTAATACTCATTGTTCTTCTAGGCAAGGAAATAGAACTCTCTCGAAGAGCATTTTTATTAATAATCTCCTTCTTTATTCTCCTATTCTCAGTAATAATAGCCTTATTCAAACTTTCCATTAGTTCTTGGAGTGTTACACGTTTAAAACGAGGCATAGGACTCCTAGGAACTAACTCTGGAATTTCCTCATCCAATTCAATCCTTTCATACTCGTATTTCTTTTCTTCATGAGTTCTATTAAAAAGAATATCGTCAATACTCTTAAGATGTTTATTTAATAAAATCTCAGACTTAATACGAAGCAAAAGAGCAGCAGCCAACAAAACTTTACTAGAAACAAAAAAATCCGCCTCTTCTAATTCTTGAACTTTCTCAAGATATCTCCCTGTCAAAATAACTATATCAATATTCCAAGGATCTAATTGATCGGTATTAATTAAATCATGAATAATATCCTGCCAACCTATCTCACGGTTAAACAACAAATCCTGAACTTCCTCTTGCCCCACTGAGTTTTTTTGCGTCTCAACAACCTCTTCTTCAACAATTTTCATAGGAATCTCTGGCATTCCCCCTTTTATTATATCCATCCCAATTCAAACAATCTTTATTATATAAATTTTTATAAACAAGGAAACATACCCAAATAAGTAAAAAAATACGGCCAAAAACACCATTTGTATGAACTAAGTAATGGTAAAAGCAAAACTTGGTGTATAAAATAGTAGTATTTCACATTCACTACTATGCATTCAGACCTGGCTGTCATTTTTGAAGAGTAACAAGAACGAAACATTTAAATACTAGAAACAACTCTAATTTCTATCACCTCTTTTTGCCCAGGAGAGGCTTCAAATCAGCTATTTTGTCGGTTTGGAGAATCTCCCAGGGTTTATGCTCACTCTCATTAAAATTATATTTATTTAAAAAAAGTCGTGGATAAAGTTAATATTATTTAGTATTTGCTCCCACGCATTATATTTATCACAATAATTCTTATATAATAATTAAATCTAAAATATATATGATTAGAATGCCCATTAGTAAAGGCCCCCTTAATTATAAAGAAAAAATAAACCAAGGTGCCATATTTTATTTGGATAATGATAAAGAAAGAATGAGAACTGTTATGGGAGAATTATCCAGTAGATTTTATGATGGAACAAAAATGGAATCTGTTTACCAATTTGAATTTCAAAATCCAGATTTTTTTAATCTTGAAGAATTGCTTGAAACAGAAAAAAAATACTCCCGACAAAAAGAAAGAGGCTATGAAAAATCAGCAAGATTTGTATTTACAACAGCAGATTTACCAAATTTAAAAGGTGAATTAGTCCCAAATGCAGGAGTGGATTTTGCAATAAGATGTCTCGAAAAAACAAATGAATTTAGATTTCACCCACAATTAAGAGTAGTTTTCCTAGACTCAAAAAAACCAAAAGACCTGGAAGAGAATTTCTTTAACAAAGTAATAATAAATGATCCAAAAGGATATGTTGCAAAACAAACAATTGAACGTAGGAATCATGAAAACTATCAAAATCTTTATCACCCTTGGACGGATAAAATCATAGATTATATTATTTCTAACAGGTTAAAAGAATAAAATTATTACTTCTTAACTTCTTTTTTAGCTTCTTCGACTGGTTTTTCTTCGACAGGCTTCTTCAATTCGCTTCCTTCTTCACTAGCGGACTTCTCTTCCACAGGTTTTTTACCTTCAAACTCAGTATATTGACATTTACCACAATAAAATCTTCCTTTAGCTTCCATTAAAAATACACCGGCCCCACATCTTGGACAAAATCTTGCTGTTCTTGTAACTTTGTCTCCTTCAACTTTGTATTTAGTATATTTCTTACTAGTAGGTTTATTCTTGTGTGGTTTCTTTCCTTTCTTAATTATTTTCTTTGCCATTTTAATTTATTGAAATGTCTTTGAAAGGTTTAAACCTTTCTTTGCCATTATTCTTTTTTCTCCTCGGTTTTAGTTTCTTCAGCTTTAACTTCTTCAGCAGGTTTCTCAGCTTCAGCCTTTTTTGATTCATCTTCTGCTGCCTTAGCTGCAGATTCTTCTGCGGCTTTTGCTTCAGCTTTAACCTTAACAACTTCTTCAATTGCTTTCTTTTCAGCTTCCTTTTCTTGTTTAGTTTTAACTTCTGTTTTTTCTAAATCTTCTTTAGTTTTGTAAACGTTAGCAAGTACTTTGAAAACTTGAGATCCAAAACTTCCATAAATTCCTTTTATTTTAACATTCTCTTGAGGAACAGAATATTTGTCAGCGATTAATTTTAAAGCTTCCTCATTTTTTGGAGTTATAGTTGCCTCTACTTGTGCTTCCACTTCTTTTCTGTTGAAAAGTGCATTCTCAATTTCAATAGTTGATTTTATTTTCATTTTAAAATTATCTAGTTTTAATTGCAAAGTTTCCTTTCTCTTTTAAACCTACCTTCTGAGCTAGTTCAGATTTTTCAGGATCAAGAACAACAATTCTTCCTTTAAACCCCTCAGTTAACTCCTTAGATCCACAATTAGGACATTTCTCTCCTTCTTCAACGATTGTTTTACAAAGTTTACAAGCTTTTGGTTTTGCCATTTATTTTTTTCCTCCTTTAGGACCTTTAGGACCTTTAGCACCCTTAGCAGCTTTTTCAGCAACTTTTACTGCCTTTTCTGCATCTTTTTCTTTCTTAATTGAATCTTCTTTTATCCATTCTATTTTTCCTAATCCAGGTTGCCTCATTGTTAACCCAATCTTAGGATCATCTCCTCTATGTGAAATTGCAACAACTCTTGCCAAACACAAATCTCCATCCTTTAAAGCTCTCTTTGAAGCCTTCCCAAGCAAGGTATTTGTCTTACTAAAAGAAACAAAGTCATCCATTGTCTGACTAATATGAATCATTCCTTTCATTACTCCCATATTAATAAAAGCACCAAAATTAGTTATTTCAGAAATCTCACCCAATATAATTTCTTGTAACTCAGGTTTCCAAACTAACAATTTAAATTTAGAATTATAGTAAGCAGCCCCATCTCCAGGAATGATTACTCCTTCACCAACATCCAAAACTTCTATAACTGTAACAACAGCACCTAATTCTTTGTCATAATATTCGCTGTAGGTCTCATGAAGTTGCTGTTCAACGGCTTCACCAGTAGCTAGGCCGAATAATTTCGGTTCTACTCTAATATAATCCTCAACTTCAGTTACGTAAAACATCTTAACAAAAAAGAGAGTAAAAGTTGGTTTAAAAAGCTTGCGTAGCAAGGGTTTTAGCTAAGAATTTGTGTATAAATTTTTTGTCTTTAAAGATTTCCCATAGTCTTTTGGGGTTATTTTAAAATTTATTATCTTACTTTTCTTCCTTAGAAAAATATCCTTCAGTTAAATCCCTGACTTTATCCCAGAGATTAACCTCCTCATCATCATGGTGTTCGATATCGTATCCAGGAATTGTTCCGAACTTAATCCCATAAAAACGATTTGTATAAAAAGGAAGAGGCCCAATTTCTCCTTTAAATCCTTCAAGCGGTTCTGTAGAACACTCAAAAGATCCCATTGTAACTCCCTTAGATTCAGGAGAACGATCTCTTATCTTACCAGTAACTTCTGAAGCATATTTTCCTTTTGGAGTGGGATTCCCAGGATTCATCCATCCAGAGAGGTTCACCCAATAAGTAATTTCCATTGAATTATCAAAAAAATGTTCAAAAAGACCCTCTACTTCCGTAAAATTCAAATGCCTAGGAAAAAAAATTTCTGTTTTATTCAGTAACGTTCGCAAATTTCCCATAAAATAAATTAGGCTAAACGATTTATAATAATTATTGTAAAGCAAACTATATTATCTCGAGCCTTTTTTTCTCTCTAATAACCATTGCCTTGCCAGATATTTTTTCTTTTATTTCTTTATCAAGCGTTGCAACAATCAGGTCATTCTCCGAATTAGCATATTTTATGATTAAAGAATCAACATGTCCTTTCCCCAGTTTCAATCTCTCAAAGATTTTTTGATTTTTATCAATCAAGGCCATTGCAATCCTTGACTCTATTTTTTTATCTTTAAACCTAAGAATCTCAGAAATAACCTCATAAGGGACGATTATCTTAATTCCCATTAAAGAGATGTCTTCAAAGAAATCAATCTTATTTCTAATACAAGACAAGATAAAACTTGTATCTAGAATCACTTTTCTCATATTATTTCTATGTAAAACCAATATAAAAAAGTTTGTCTGATTAATAATTAATAGATAAATGGTAAGCTTTTAGGAATAAAAGCTCTTCTGGTTGAGATAATTTTATAAGTCCCCAATCACTTTAAAGAAAATGAAAGAGAGAAAAAGTTCTCAATCATTCGCTAAACAGGAGTTAATCAAATGAAAGAGAGAAAAAGTTCTCAATCATTCGCTAAACAGGAGTTAATCAAATG
>CAZZGW010000006.1:0-7741 GCA_964653605.1 Candidatus Woesearchaeota archaeon | reverse complement strand
AAAGAGGTAGAAAACGTACTAAGGATTCTGAAGGAAACAAAAACTGCATTCCAAACAAATAATTCATTTAAATTAAAACAATTAAGCAACCAGACAACAAATACCGCATCATTAACACAAGATCTAGATAACATTGCCCTTGCGGTTATTGTTTACTCTTTAAGTAAAATAGTTGAAAGAGAAAACTACAAGCAACTACCAGGATGGAAAAATTTCTACAGTAAAATAAACCTTTTCGTAGATAAATCCATTAGAGACATAGAAAAAAAAGATTATAACGCATTCGAAGGAGATTTTAAGAAAATAAAAGGAACCATTGAAAACCTTTCAGGAAAACTAAAAAAATACATTAAAGATGTTTTTAGATATGCAAAAATTAACAAAGCTTCACGTTTACACGAACATGGATTATCCATGGAACAAACATCCAAACTCCTAGGGATTTCAATGTATGAACTTGCAGATTATATCGGTAAAACAGGAATTGCAGATGCACCTGAAAGCCAAACAATGAATGTTAAACAAAGAATTAAACTAGTGGAGAGGTTTTTCAAATAACTCCAATGGAAATACCAAACAAAATAATCATCTTTGATGCAGGAACAATAATTAGTTTATCAATGAATGGCCTATTACCAGAGCTAAGAAAATTAAAAGAAATATTCAAGGGAAAATTCATAATCCCCCATGAAGTAAAAAAAGAATTAATTGATAATGCAATTAAAATAAAACGTTTTGAATTGGAAGCTCTGCGTTCAAAACAATTAATTGAGCAAGGAATAGTTGAATTACCCGAAGCAATTGGAATTTCTAAAAATGAAGTATCAACAAAAACATTTGAATTTTTAGAATCAGCAAATGAAATGTTTATGTCAAATAAAAAAGAAATAAAAATTATCCATAATGGAGAAGCAGCATGCCTAGGATTAAGTAAAATTCTAAATGAAAAAGGAATTGAAAATTTAATTGCAATTGATGAAAGAACAACAAGAATGATTGTTGAAAAACCTCAAAATCTAAAAGCATTATTAGAAAGAAAAATGCATACAAGAGTTATTTTCAAAAAAGATAATTCAAAAGATTTTAGAGGGTTTAAGATAATTCGTTCTGCAGAATTAGTTTATATTGCCCATAAAAAAGGATTGGTACAAGTAAAAGATAAAGGGAGATTACTTGATGCTCTTCTCTACGCAGTAAAATTCAAAGGTTGCGCTATTTCAGGTAAAGAAATAGAAGAAATAAAAAAGTTGGAGAGTTAAACAAAAGGTGAATCCTCGGCTTTAACTTCATGCAAATAAACATTCCCAACAAACCACATTGCTTCTTGAAATTCTTCAGTAAATTCATTTACTCTTTTAACATATTTTTTTATATTATATTTTTCCATTTTATCTAAATGATATCCCATAATTCTTAAACTCTCTCAAAAGATAATCTGGAAAATCTCCCCTAAGGAAAGTATGAGAAACCTCTCCGGTTGTTTCTTCTTCAAGAAGGGGATGATATTTCTTTTTCCAACCATTTTTAACAGAATCAGGGGTAATATTCATTGCCTTGGAATTATATAAGTTGTATAACGCAATCCCCTTAGGAATATTCTCTTTTTCACCATTTTTATTTACACTTTCAGAAGTTAATGCGGCGGGAGTATTAGGATTATGGATATTTGAAATAACTCCCATAATAGTAACTAAACTCATTGGCTCTCCTTTCATTAAAACTTCTAAATTCATTGTAGGGTTATTCGTTAGTAATATTATTTAAGCATTGTTGTTGTAGAAAACATTAAAAACCTTACAATGCCTGGATATAACAAGGATAAGGGTGCGTCGTATACTGGTATTATACGCGGCTCCAGCCCGCGAGAAGGGGGTTCAATTCCCTCCGCGCCCATCCTTAAATTCTAGAAAGATTTATATAGTCATATGAAGTGACTTTCATATGAAATGTAGCCCATACCATATATTCTTTAAAAATTTAGGAAATCCTCTTAGAATCCAAATCATTACAGCCTTAAAAGAAAAGCCTGCATCTGTAAATATTCTCTCAAAAAAACTAAATGTTGAACAAAGTAAATTATCCCACGCCCTTGCTCTACTAAAATCATGCAATCTTGTAATATGTGAACAAAAAGGGAAACAAAGAATTTACTCTCTCAATAAGAAAACAATGGTTCCCATACTTGACCTACTTGATAAACATGCAAGAGAATTCTGTAACAATAATAAATGCAGTTGTTTAAACAATACGGAATAAAATGAAAACAAAAGTTTACTTAGATAATGCAGCAACAACGAAGATTGACCAAAAAGTTGTAAAGGAAATGATGCCCTACTTGGAAGAAAAGTATGGAAATGCTTCCTCCCAACATGCAATTGGACATGAAGCAAAGTATGCCCTTGAAAAATCTAGAAAGATTATTGCAAAAGCTATAAATGCTAAACCAGAAGAGATAATCTTTAACTCTGGCGGAACGGAAGGAAACAATACAATCCTTAAAGGATTATGGTTCCAAAATCAAAAGGACAAAACAGGGAAAAACCATTTCATAACAACAAGAGTTGAACATGATTGCATACTAAACGTTTGTAGGTGGCTAGAAACCCAAGGAGCAGAAGTAACATACCTTGAAGTAAACAAAGAAGGATTTGTTAATTTAGAACAACTAAAAGAAAGCATTAAATCAGAAACAATACTCGTTTCAATAATCCATGGAAATAATGAAGTTGGGACAATTCAAGATTTAGAAGAAATAGGAAAAATATGCAAAGAAAAAGACGTATTGTTCCATTCAGATGCTTGTCAAAGCTTTACTAAAGTAAAAATTGATGTAAAAAGGCAAAACCTTGATTTCCTAACTCTTAACTCTCATAAAATCCACGGACCAAAAGGGGTTGGAGCAATGTACAAAAAATCAGGCCTTAAAATAATTCCTTTATTCCACGGGGGAGGGCATGAACACAAACAAAGAAGTGGAACAGAAAACATTGCAGGAATTGTTGGTTTCGCAAAGGCTATTGAGATTGCCAAATCAAAAGATTTTGATAAAGTACAAAAGTTACAAGAAAAATTAATCAAAGGAGTTTTAGAAATCCCAAGAGTAACTCTTAATGGCCCAAAACCCGGGCCAAAAAGATTGCAAAACAATGCAAACTTCTCATTCAACGACATAGAAGGGGAAGCACTGGGAGGATATTTAGAAAATGAAGGAATTTTAAGTTCAACAGGTTCAGCATGTATGTCAAATACCTTACAAACAAGTCATGTTCTAAAAGCACTAGGACTTTCAGCACTTGAGTCAAATTCATCCATAAGAATGACTCTGAGCAAATACACTACTGAAGAAGATATTGGGTATGTTTTAAAAAAACTTTCAGGAATTGTCAAAAAATTAAGGAGGTTTTCTCCTTTAATTAAATAAAATGGTAAAAGAAATAACAAAAGACGCACTAATCGATGACGCAATAAAAAAAAACCCAAAATTAGCAGAGGATTTCTTTAAAATGGGAATGATGTGTATAGGTTGCCCCATGTCTGCTTCAGAAACAATTGAGCAAGGATGCCAAGGACACGGAATGAGTGATAAGCAAGTTGACAAATTCGTTGATATGTTAAACAAAAAACTTGAAAAAAAATCAAATAAAAAAGTAAAAAAAACTTTATTCAAGAAAAGGGAGAAAAAATAAAATGCAATACAGTAAAAAAGTAATGAGACACTTCACAAAACCAAAAAATATGGGGGAAATAAAAAATCCAGATGGAATTGGACAAGTTGGAAACCCAACATGTGGAGACATAATGAAAGTCTTCATAAGGGTAAAGAAAAATAAACGAGGAGAAGAAATAATTAAAAACATAAAATTCCAAACATTTGGTTGTGCCTCTGCAATCGCTTCTTCATCAATACTAACTGAAATGGTAAAAGGTAAAAACTTCAAAGAAGCTCAAGAAATTAAAATGAAAGACATAGCAGAAAAACTTGGAGGATTACCAAAATTAAAATTGCATTGTTCAGCAATGGCATCTGAAACGCTAAAAAAAGCCATTGAGAACTATGAGTCAAGGGAGAAAAAGTAAAATGACGGCACCACACATAGTAAGAATATTAAAAACGAACTTTGTAACCCATGATGTAAAAAGTTTTACAATTGATAAACCAGAAGACTACGAATTTGAAGAAGGACAAGACACAAGTCTAGCAATAAATATTCCAGAATTTAACACATTACCAAGACCATTCACCCCAACGAGCACAAATGAAGATTTGGTCCTAGAATTTGTTATAAAAACATACCCTGAACACCATGGAGTAACAAAAGAACTCCATAAACTTCAACCAGGAGACGAATTAATTCTCCATAAACCATTTGGATCGCTCAAATACAAAGGACCAGGAATATTTATTGCAGGAGGAACAGGAATTACTCCTTTTATATCCATATTCAGAAAACTAAAAAAGGAAAAACCAGAAATGTTAAAAGAAAGCAAACTAATTTTTGCAAATAAAACATATAAAGACATCATACTTGAAAAAGAACTTAAAGAACTACTTAAAGAAAATTCAAAGTTCATTCTTTCAGAAGAAGCACACAATGATTATGAAAAAACACTAATAGATAAAGAATTTTTAGAAAAACAAAATCTAGATCAAAGCAAATATTTCTACATATGTGGACCTCCTATGTTCACCAATTCCATTGTAGGAATGCTGCTTGATTTGGGTGTAAATGGGAGTAAAATAGTAAGATAAGTTAATTTTATAATAGAATACTTCCTTCGTTAATTATGAAAAGGTGGTTAAAATTAGGAATTACATTCTCTTTAGCAATAATTGCATTTAGATTTATTCTTAGATATATTTTATTTAAAACAATAATGTCTCCAATACAAGAAGAACTGAGTGGTGGAAATTTAACCGGACTAATTCCAATAATTCAATTTCCCGGAGATATATTAATAACAGTAATTAGTTCAATAATAATTGGTTTCTTAATTGCAATATTTGTTAGTTCAATTTCCAAAAAAAGAAGAAAAAATGAAAATACAAAAAGCATCAGGTGAAATAGAAATATTTAATCCTAAAAAAATTTATAAGACTATGCTTCAAGCAGGAGCATCAAGACAACTTTCTCAAGAAATAGCAGATGAAGTGCGTAAAAGAGCACGAGAGGGAACAACAACGCAAAAGATACTAGAAATAATTCTAAATAGATTAAAAAATCACCCAGGAATCCGTGCTCGTTACGATTTAAAGCGTGCTGTAATGTCTTTAGGACCCACTGGTTTCCCTTTTGAAAGATACTTTGCAGATATACTTAAGGAACATGGATATTCAGTCTCAGTTAATAATATGGTTAAGGGAAAAAGAATTATACACGAAGTTGACGTTATAGCAAAAGGTAAAAGTAAAAGTTTTATGATTGAATGTAAGTACCATAATGAACCAGGAAAGCCAACAAAACTTCAACCTGCAATGTATACCTATGCTAGATTTTTAGATTTAAGAGAAAAATTAGACCAACCATGGTTAGTAACAAATACTAAATGTTCGAAAGATGCAAAAGAATATTCAAAAGGAGTTGGATTAAAAGTAACTAGTTGGAAATATCCAGAAAAGGAATCATTACTCGAGCTAATTGAAACAAAAAAACTATATCCAATTACAATACTAAAAAATATTGATACAAGAACAAGACAAAAACTTTTCCAAGCAGATATTGTTCTTGCTAAAAATCTACAAAATTATACCGTAGCCCAACTTTCTAAAAAAACTGAGCTAAGTGAAAAACAAATAAAAAAAATTCTAAATGAGTTAAGTTTGATTCTTACTTAAGCTTGTAAACAGCTGTAACGTAAGCCGAAACTTCTTTATCAGTAGGAGTAATACTTGCCGTTTGCATCTTTGCTTCCTCAGCAACCTCTGCAACAGCCAGGTCATTCCCTCCCCTAGCACTGTAAAGGTTCCATGGTTGATAACCAAATTCACTCATTGAAACTGATTGTAATTTGCCCACTTTAAGACCAAATCCATCTGCCATTGCTTCTGCTTTAATCTTAGCATCTTGAGCAGCCATCTTAATTGCTTTAGCTTTTTCTTCTTGTTGCAATTCATCGCTTAACTCAAAATTAATATAATTAATTCTAGCTCCAGCATCTGTTCCAGCATCAATAATATCTCCTAACTTAGAAGCATCTTCAGTTGAAAACTCTACTTTAAGTGAGTGAGTAGCCTTATAACCAATCTCTTTTCTTTCTCCATTTTTCCATTCATATTCTGGATAAATGTTAAAGCTTTGAGTTTTAACGTCCTTTCTTTCAAATCCTTCAGCAATTATGTTATTAGTTAATCTATTAACTATCTCTGAAACGGCATCTTCAGCTTCTTTAGAAGTATCTTCAATTTCTTCAACATTAAAATGCACAGCAACTAAATCAGGCGTAACTTCTATAGTTGATTGACCAGAAACAGTAACTGCATCTTCTTGCATAGGATTAAAAGATTTAACAACTGAAAAACCTACTAATCCAAGAATAACAATACCAACCACTATAATTAGTGCGATTATTACTCCGTTATTTTTCTTTTGCATATTATTATGTTCCTCCTTATAATTCTATTTTTAATAGGATTGTTTGAAAATTTTATATTTTCTTTCATTATAATTTCCTCCAATTAAAAATTGAAAAAACTAATAGAGCTACTAATGCCCCAATCATAAACCATACCCAGAAAGGAGTTTGGGGGGCCGCCTCTGTAAAAATATTAATATTATTTATTGTAGTGTCTCTTACAGTATCCGTAACAGGCTGAACAGTAGTATCCATTGCTTGAGCACCAGCATTAAACATTCCACTTTCTAAAGTCTCATCAACAAAATTAACAGACTTTGTTCTTGTAAATAACCCCACTAAAGCAGTTCCAATTCCTACAGCTAAAATACCAGGAACAATTGATTTCATTTTTGAAGCAATACTTGAGCCCTTGGGAGAAATAACTATTGATTTATTAGAAAGTCCATAGGTTACTATTTTTTTACCCTTTACACTCCAAAAAAACTTCTTTTTCTTTTCAACAACTCCAGACTCAACAAGTTTCTTTATATTGTAATCAACAGTATTCATAGGAAAATTTAATGCATCAGAAATGTCCTTGGCACTAGCCTCATCATTCTTTTCAAGAAAATCAATAATGCTCTCACAGGTCTTATTTCCCAATACTCCAGCTAGGTTTTTTATCCTCTCATCATCCATTGAAAACATAATATATTTGTTACTTGCCATTAATAGCTAATAGTACATTTCATTTATAAATAATTTGAATACTTCAATAATTTTCGAAGTTATCACTTCTTAATAAAAACAAAATAAACTCCAACCAGCAATAAAACACTTCCAGAAATAATTAACACATAAACCCAGGCATTTGCTCCTTCTTCCTCAATCACTTCAGGTTCATCAACAGGAACATCCTTTGCTTCTTCTATTACACCCTATGGTGCTTATATCTTCCACAGAAACCTCTAGATCATAGAAGCCATTTTAATCCCCCCATTCAAAAAGTATAATCACAAATCATTAACAATTTTTTTTACTTTAATTAAATCTTTTTTTAGATAATCATATAATGCCTGAGCTTCTTGTAATTTTAGTTTTTTACTATCTTTTTCTTGATTATTTTTAATGACAAGATATCTTTCATAAGAATTTTTTCCATTAGAAATCTTATTTATTAATTTTATAA
>CAZZGW010000005.1:22713-36406 GCA_964653605.1 Candidatus Woesearchaeota archaeon | reverse complement strand
TATTTTTTCTTTGTCTTTTTTATTCTTAATCAAAGAATAAATTCTTTTGGCGTCTTCCTTTCCAAATTCACTAACAACAAGGCCATTTTTCCCATCTTTGATTATCTCTTGATTGGAACTTCTAGAACAAACAACCAAGCATCCAGAAGACATTCCTTCAGAGACAATCATTGTGGGGGCCCCTCCTTCATATCTGGATAAACAAAATAAGATTTCTGCAGAGTTATAGTATAAAGGCATCTTTTTTCGGGGGATATTCTCTCCGAAATATTCAACAAAAGGTTCTTTTATTTTTTCCCTAACATTTCTATACTCTGGGCCTATGAGAATTACTCTAAATTCTTTATCAATGAAATAAATTTCTTTTGAAATACTCAAAACCCGATCCAACCCTTTGTTCCACCCTTTTCCCGCGCCAACATATAGTCCATAAGTTCTTTTATCGTTTAATTTTAGCTCTTTCATCACTTTCTTCTTATCTCGCGGTTTAAAGTTATCTAGCTTAACGCCTGTTCTTATAACTTCCATCTTTGATGAATTTTTTTTACCATAAAGATTTTCCAATTGAGATTTTACTTTATTAGAGACACAAATTATCTTGTCGGATTTCTTCATCGGGGGCTTTTCAACAATTTTTCCATAAAATAATGAAAGTGAATAAAATAATTTTTTAATTCCCTTAAATCTTTCAAGGTGAGTTTTAAAGAATCCATGGGTGGTTCCATGGTATGTGTGAACAATCTTCTGGCCTTCTTTCTTTTTATAAGTGTTCATCCAGTATCCCCAAGTTGCGTGAGAATTTATCACATCAAAATCCTCTTTGGAGAGAATCTTTTTAACCCTTTTATTAAAGTAGAGCTCTCTGAATAATGATCTGAATCCAAATAAATAAGGGATGCTTTGAATCTTTACTTCTACGTAATTAATATTCCCTTTCTTATAAGTCTGATCTTTGTCTCCTCGATAAATCCAAAAAACCTCGTCTTTTTTTGGAACGCTTTCTACAAGATGTCTTACGTATATTCCTATCCCTCCTGATTCTTCAGGTTTTGGAGCTGAAACAAAACAAACTTTCATTTTATTGCCCAGATTTCTATGGCGTCTCCTTGTTTAGTTAGGTTAACAAGCCAGGTAAGTGGGAAGAAAAATAAGTTTAGTATTTTTGTATTTATCTTCCAATTAAATTTTCGTTTTAGAGAAATGCTAAATTGAGAAGGCCTAGAATTATGCCTTACCTTTTCTATTCTAAATCCTAACCCAATTAATTCTTTTGCAAGTATTTTTTCTGAAAAATGGAATAAATGTCTCGGGACATCTAATTGATACCAGTTTTTTTTAAATATTCTGTGAGCCAAAGAACTATTATTTGGGACTGCAACTATAAATCTTCCACCCTTTCTAAGAATTTTATGAACTTCTTTAATTATCTCTTGGGGGTTGGGAACATGTTCAAGGACATGATTCATGGTCACAAGATCAAAATTGTCTTTTGGATATTTTGCAGACAATAAGTCAACATTCTTAATTTGGAGGCCTTGTTTTTTTGAACTCTTTTCATCAAATTTAGAGGGTTCAACACCAAAGCATTCAATTCCCAATTGTTTCATCTCATAAAGGAATTGTCCAGAACCAGATCCCACGTCTAAAATTTTGGCATTTGGATTTATAACTGTCCCTCTAAGGTAACTTTTCCAGGGAAGCATCAAAGTCCTTAATACTGGTTTTTTGTTTTTTGGATTAAAATAAAGATTGTATAAGAAGATTCTCCATTTCGATCTTTTGTAAGTTTCTTTTAGACGTATTCCTTTGAGAGAATAATATTTCTTGGGGTAATGTTCTTTAAGTTCCTTAAATGAAGGCTGAGGATTAAGGAATATTATCTTGCAATTTTTACATTTATCTAAATTAAATGTTTTTTTTATATTCAGTGCAGAATCGTGGGCCTTGTACAAACTAGTAAATTCTTTACTACCACAAAGACTACATTTTTTTAGTTTTTTCATTTTTTCTCCAAAAGGCCCTGCAATATAATCCTATATTCCTAATGAACTCCTTCCTTAGTTTAAAGTTTTTGACATTTATAGAGTCTTCATCTTTATTTTTCTTAAACATTGCCACAGAGGGGATGTAAATAAAGATTCTAAAGAATTTGTTCCATCCTTTAAGATTCTTTTTTGAAAAATAAATATCATTTTTGAATCTAACAAACATTTTTTCCTTGCTTTCCAAGGTCCTTAGACTTTTACCTTTCTTATGAATTATCTTAACACCGGGAACGCTAACAACTTTGAATCCATTTCTTTTTGCTTCAAGACAATAATCAGTATCTTCCAACAAATAGGGGGTATAATTCTCGTCGAGAAGACCTATTTTATCAATAACCTTCCGTTTTATTAATAAAAATGCCCCCATTACATGGTCTACTTCAAATTTTTCTTTTTTATCTCCATCTAACTCTTTTGTAATTTCCCATTTTCTAATGTACCCACCAATATTCTGAAGAGTTTTATCCGGATAAATTATTTTACAACCTAAAATTCCTATTTTTTCATCACTCTCCCCCGCTTCAACCATTTTATTTAACCACTTTTTATCAACCATTTCTGTATCATCATTAAGAAGAAGAACATAATCCGGATCATAATCTTTAAGGGCTTTTTTTATCCCAACATTATTTGATCCAGCAAATCCTTTGTTCTCTTTATTGGCTGTAACATTTACCCAAGAAAATTTTTCCTTTATTCTTTTTGCAATCTCTCCTTTTCCAGAATCATCTACAAAGTAAACTCTATAATTTTTATAGGAAGTATCTTTTTTAACGCTCTTAAAACAAAGTTTTAGAAGTTTCTCTTGGTTATAAGTACAAGTTACTATTGCTACTTTTGGGTTTTTCATAAGAATCACAATCCAGGGATTTTTTTATTTTTTCCAGTCCAATACCCATATAGGTAGGGAATTGCTCTTGCTGCACGTAAGATATTACTTTTAATTGACAGACCTAAATCCCCAAACTTAATTTTTCTTCCTTTATTCTTAGAACGAAGTAATTCAGGATAGACGTTGTTTTCAACCAATTTTCTTGTAGTTACGCCGTATCTGTAAGTTTTTTTAAACAGGTTGTTCCAGCTCCAAGGTTCTTGATGGAATATTGCTGGCTTTTTCTCGTTTCCTATACTTCCTAGCTTCTTTGAAATCTCTTTGGCCTCATAATATATTATTGCATGATCATGGGCAACGCACAAGGGAAGTATCTTTTTTGGAATTTGTGTAAAAGCTTTAGCTAAAATCTTTCTTTTGTAGAATCTTGGAAGTATAACCCCTCCTATTGGATTTATGAAATCTTTAGAATATTTTTGAACAAGCTTCCTGTCTGAATCATAAAGAACTTCCATTAGTTTCTTTGGTTTGTAACTTCTTTCATAAAACCAAATCATATCAAATTCTTCCATTGCCTTTACCGATTTTTCTATTGTGTCTGGATCTAAAACATGATCTGAATCAACTAGTGCAACAAATTCCCCTTTAGCTTTCTCAACCCCAAGACCTCTAGCGCCCAAGAGTGTTCCTTCATATTGGAATACCTTTGCCTCTTTAAATTCTTTAATTATTTCTAAAGTCCCATCATTACTATTGCTGTCAATTATAATTACCTCGATGTTTTTGTAGGTCTGATTTCTAACACTTTCGAGGGTTTTTCTTAGTGTTTTGTGGTTATTATATGTGGGAATTGTAATAGAAACTAGTTCCCCTCCAGCAGTTTTCATTGTATTAATACATCTTTAATTTTATTTATAAAATTATGTGTGTTTCCCCCCAATGTTTTTTTGATTCATAGGGAAGTATATCCTTTGCTTTAGCAATATTTATAAAACAAATTCTTTTAAGTCTTTCATGAAAAAGGCATTAATAACTGGAATAACTGGGCAAGATGGAAGTTATCTGGCAGAATTCCTCCTAAAAAAAGGGTATGAAGTTTATGGAATGTACAGGAGAACTAGCATGGATTCTTTAGGCAGAATAGGCCATTTAAAGAAACACATAAAACTAGTTGAAGGAGATTTAACAGATTTAGGATCAATGATAAAAATATTGGTAGATGCACAGCCAGACGAAGTTTATAACCTTGCAGCACAATCATTCATCCCTGCATCTTGGACCCAACCAATTTCTACGGCAGAAATCTCTGGGATGGGGGTTTTAAGATTATTGGAAGCAATAAGGCATGTTGACCCCAAAATAAAATTCTATCAGGCATCTACTTCTGAATTATTTGGAAAAGTAAAAGAGATGCCCCAAACGGAAAAAACTCCTTTTCATCCTAGAAGCCCTTATGCAGTTGCAAAGGCATTTGGATATTTCATAACTAAAAATTACAGAGAAAGTTATGGGTTATTTGCTTGTAGCGGAATTCTTTTCAATCATGAGTCTCCACGAAGGGGAAAGCAATTCGTAACAAGAAAAATAAGTCATTCTGTTGCAAAAATAAAATTAGGACACCAAGATTATTTTGAAATCGGGAATGTAAATTCAAAAAGAGACTGGGGTTACGCTGGAGATTATGTTGAAGCAATGTGGTTAATGTTACAAAAAGAAAAACCAGAAGATTATGTTATTTCAACTGGAGAGACAAAATCTGTAAGAGAATTCATAGAGGAAGCATTTGATGCAGTGGATATGAAGATTGATTGGGAAGGAGAAGGCTTAGATGAAGTAGGAAAATGCAACGGGAAGGTTGTCGTTAAAGTAAACCCTAAATTCTATAGGCCTGCAGAAGTAGATGTACTTTTAGGAGACCCTACAAAAGCTAAAAATGAATTAGGTTGGGAGCCTAAAACAAGATTTAAGGAATTAGTTAAGTTAATGGTTGAAGCAGATTTAGAAGAACTCTCTGAAAGAGGGCTAGCAAATAGAGATAAAGGTCCTTTCGATATTAATGGAAAGAATTAATTCTCTAAGAATTTATCAAAGTTTGGAATGAACTCTTGAGTTTTTATCTTTTGTTTATATCCTTTCTTACCTTTTTTAGCCATAAAGCTTTCAAGACCTTTCAGAATTTCGTCAATCATCTCTTTTCTCCCATGTTTCTCTTTTATTTTGTGGAATCCTTTATGATTCTTAATTAAATCAACGTATCCTCCTTCATCAACAGCAATCAAAGGTTTCCCTGCCGCGAGAATCTCTAAGGGGACAATTCCAAAATCTTCTGAATATCCCAAGAACATACCAACGCCAGCATTTGCAACTAAATCCTCTAATTCTTTTTCTCCAACATCAGTACGTATTTCTACATTTTTTGTAGATTTTGCTAATTCCAAAAGTTTTTTGTAATATTCTTGATTTTCCGGAGTCCCGACGATAAAAAGTTTCTTCTCCGGATATTTTTCAACAAATTTTTTCCAGGCAATTATTAGCAAGTCTTGTCTCTTTGGGGGGTTTAATCTAGAATAGTACAGGAAGTACCCTTTGTCTTTACCTTTTAGCTTTTCAAATCTAGAAAAATCAACTGGGGCATGTAAGACTACAACTTCTTTATTGTTGTTTAGTTTATGTTCGTCCCCTCTGCTCTTACTTAAGTTTGAGATAAACATTACTTTGCTAAATCTCCTCCAAGCAAGCTTCTCAAATAATCTATACACCCGTACAGCGGACAAGTAAGTGAGTTTAGACAATTTACTTTGGTGCCTATTTTTTAGATTCCATCGGACAATTTTCCTATTTGCTTCTCTTAAGGGAGTATATATGTATCCATAGGTTTTATTTTTCTTATGATTTCTAAAGACAACAAATTCTGCTAAACCAGAAGTTGAAATCAGAAACCTATCATAGTTCTTTAAAGGAATTTTTTTAAACATGCTTATTGGAAAAAATAAGCCTCTTAATATGTGGTACCTTGCAATTTTTTTCCCTAATTTTGGGGTCAAAACTTTTATATCATATTTTTCAAATTCTTTGAAGGTATTTTTTTTATCGTAAACCCAAGTGTATAAATCAATTTTATGCTTGGATTTTTCTAACATTTCCAATACAACTTTTTCTGCTCCTCCCCGACTTTTTATCCAGGGATGGAAAAGGGCAATTCGTTTTTTATCCATTTTAATAATTTGTAAATTCTAGGTCATCAAATTCAGCGTATTCACCAGAAACCCTTAAGAATTCTTCTCTTGCAAGTATGTCATCAGAGTGTTCTACTTTCCAAATCTTTATAGGTCCTCGGAAACCGTTGAAATAAACCAATTCACCTAAATTTGCCCCTTGAGAATTCAATGAACTAACCACTGAGTCTTGTTCTTGGTGGACTAATTCAACTCCAGGATATTCTCCTAAAGGATCATTCATTAAGTAAAGCTTTGCAAATAAACTATCTTGTGTTTTTTGCGATAAATATGCTGCAGCACCATGAGGATCCATTTGCACCCCTTGGTCGCTTTGGCTTACTTTTGGAAGTATTCTAATAGTAACATTTAATCCCTTTCCAAAATCTTTTAGGATTCCATTAGCATAAAGATATCTCGCAGGCAATGCGGTTTGTTGTCCATTGTAAATATAAACAACTCTTGCATCAACAAATTCTTCCTCATTATTTCTTTGAGCTATAACTCCTGCAACCCCCGTTTTTCCTCCTCCAGGGAAGAATAATTCTACTCCATTGTGATTATATATTAAATCTTCTTCAAGATAGCTTCCCCCTTGGTAAATTATTGTTGTTCCATTTCTAGTCTCTTGTATTTGAGAAGGGTCAGAAACCATTACAGGAATGTATGAATATCTATCATTTCCTTCTGGGCCACTACCAATCCTACTGTATGCCCCGTATTTTCCTAAATCTGTCTGATCGATTAATAAATATGATACGTTATGAGCTTTCATAAAACTCAAAGATGCTGCAGGATCAGGGCTTGTTAGTAAATATCTTCCAATTAAGTGGTCCCAATATCCATTATAATGTCCACCATCTGTAACTGTTGGCCTTTGCCCGAGGTATTGAACCCAATAACCATAGTCCCACCAATGGACAAAGATATCTCCTTCATTTGTATTTTCTCTAACCCATTCCATTGCCCCTTGCCATTGGTAGTTTGCAGAAGGCCCAGTATTTTTAGCCTGATAGTTTACAGCTTTTATGAAATTAACCGAGCTAATGACCAATCCTATAACGAGGATTATGGTTAAGAATATGAATAATGTTTTTAATAGCTCATCTTTACTCTTAATGGAGTATTTGATTAATTGATGCACAGCGTAAGAGACCATGAATGCTATAAAAGGCATTATGATAAAGAACATTCTTATTGCTCCTCTCCCTGAAAGAAGTATAAAGACTGTCCATGACGCAACAAATAGGATGTTATTATTAACTTCCATTTTATCGTTAAAGTATACCCATATGAAATATCCTATAAAAAGCAATAGGCTTCCAAAATAAACGAATTTACTTATGAAATTTTCTCCGTTTAATACAGAAGCCGAAGAAATCTTACTGAATAAGATTCCAAGGATCATTAAGATCCAAACAATAGAAAACCCCACTTTATTTTTCTTCTTTCCAATCCCCTTTGCAAATTCAACTCCTATGAATGCCATTCCTAAAACAAAAATCCAGAAGAAGAGCTTTCCTATTTGGTTCATCCAATCACTTAGGGAAGGAGAGGCATTCTCTGCAACAGTAGACCCAATTCTTCCTCCACCGAAAGGTTGAAGCAATGTGCTTGAAATATTCCATATAAACCCGAGAATATCAATTCCTGCAATCGTTAAGAAGGTGACACTTAGAACAAAAGAGAGAGCAAGACTAATAATAACCCTATATTTTGAAACCTTTTCTTTTTCTAAAAGTTTTATTTTTTTAGCGAATTTTAATATTAAATAATCTATAATGATAAAAATTAAAACTAAGAAGGTTAACAATGCCGTATGGGAAAAAAGGAAAGATTTTACTAATTTGGATATTGGGTAACTAAAGATTAAACTTCCTATGAACAAAGAAACTATCCATGAGAAATAAAATGAGATATATCTCAGTGCTTTTTGTTCTTTGAAAATATGCTGCTTTTTGAATTTTATTAGCCATGCAAGTAAAAAGGCTAAAGGAAAAATCATGAATATGAACTTCGCAACTCCCCCCCAAGCAATAATTGTGAAAGTTCCCATAATTCCTGCAAGTAATCCAAACAATAATGGTTTCCCAATTCCTCTTCTAGGACTTTTTTCTAGTTCATTCATTCCTAAAGCGAAACAAAGGGCTGCCAAGAAAAATGCAAAAATTCCAATAGCTTCGTGATCAGAGAAACCTGAAAGGGTTCTGTAAAGGAATGGAGGGACTATTGTTAAGAAAAATGTTCCCAAGAGGGCAGCAAGTTTAGATTTTGTTAAGACTAATATTAAGAAGAAAAATGCTATTGCCCCCAGTAGAAAAAATATTGCGGGGCTTAAGATATCCACCTTGGCTAAAGATATTTCTCCAAAAGAATTCATGACTTTATGCAAAAATAGGACCGCCCGAGGGGTAATTTCTGTTGTAAACGGGACTTTAAGTGCAGGATATCTCATAGAATCATATTCTGGCAATTCTCCCTCTGTCATCAACTCAGCAACTCTTAGGAAATAATATGGGTCTAACGCCAACGGAATTGCATTTCCTGTAGTAGAATCCTGTAATAAAGGAAGATTTTGGGTTCTCAGGGTAAAACCAAAAATAACTGTGGCAAGAAGCAAAATTCCTACTGTAATATAAATAAATTTCTTATCTTGCATGAAAGAAAGGTTTTTAGAAACGTGTTCTCGAGCTTTCTTTAATTTTTCCTTAACCATTTTTTATTTTCTATAGTGAATAAATGGTTCTATGAAATAATTTGATTATTTCTTTAACCATTCCTGAACAAAGAAATTTCTACTTTAAAAGCTTTGTTTTACAAGAAAAGCCATAATCCCAAGACTATAATTACCATCTGGAAGAAGTGTATTAACCATACAACTTCTTGTTCATATGCTTTTCCAGATTTCTTCATCTTTTTGAGTATGAACAATGAAAGATGAGTCAAGCTGTAAATTTTATCGTATCTTAATTCTAAGCTTCCATCCTCATTCGGAACTCCAAAATTATGGGCAAATCCTTTTTTCTTCAATCCTATTTTTCCTCTTATTTTTAATATCACTTCTAAAATGTATGGTATAAAGAAAAATATTGCAATTTTTTCCATGTTTCCAAGAATAGCTATGCAAGCAATTAATAATCCTATTGAAAATGTAAGAACATCTCCAGGAAAAACCTTCGCAGGATTTAGGTTAAAAATGTAAAATGCTACTAATGAAGCAACAAAACACGCACCAATTACACTTAACCAGGGATTGCCTGTTAAAAAAGCTACAATTGATAAAGAACCCACTAGCAAAATTCCTTGTCCAGCTTCCAACCCATTAAATCCAGCAATCATATTAAAGGCAACCGTTGATCCTAAGATTCCCAAAGGAATTATTAACAAAGGGTATAAAATTCCTAATTCTATTCCTTGGATGTTTGATTGTCCAGCATTAATGACCATCAAGGGGATTGCAGCAAGCAATATTAGAACAACTTTTGATTTTACGGACATTCCTCCTTTAACCCACCCAAATAAATCATCAATTAATCCAATTCCTGCAACTAAGAGCATTGAACTTATTATTGCAAAGATATATATCTGAACTCCACCGAGATTCTTAAAGATAAAAGTCTGAATTGCGAGGTAAAGAAAGATTCCAATTATTGCTCCAAGCACGGGGACAATTCCTCCAGAACCAGCAACACCTTGTTTTTGCCCCTGCTTATTCATATCCTGCCAGGTTAGTCCAATCTCTTTTGATTTTTTTATCCAAATAGGAATACCTAGGAATGTGCAAAAAAAGCTAACAAAAATTGTTAATAATAGTATTGGCTCCATGAAATATCTTAGTATTTAGATGTTATAAATTTAATTATTGTCTTAGAACCATTATCTAAAAAGGAAGGGGGTGATGTAGACTTCTATAACTGCTGCTAAGATTAAGACAAGGATAGCGATAAATAAGAGTATGATCACGTTTTCAACGACTCGCATAAACTTGGAATCTTTAAATCCGTGACGGATCGCTCCCACCCCAAAAATCCCTCCTGCTAGGGCCGTTATGAAATAAGCAGCAATTTCAAATCCTCCGTGCAACATGTATCTTAAAATACCTAAAGGAAGCTCAACAATCCTATATTGGGTAAAAATACCAATTGCTGCTGCGATAACGCTGGCGTTCCAAACTAAAATAAATATAGCTCCCGCCCCAAAGATTAGGGAAAATAGTAAAGTAAAGATCATTACATACACATTATTCTCCAAAATGGATAGGAATCTCATTTGTTTTGTTATAGCTCCAGTAGCTTCGCTACCAAATGCATATTGGGAGATACATTTGTCAACCTCTCCAGGGTTATTAATTTGGCAATAAGTTTGGATTTGGAAGTTTAATAAATTTGAATCATGTAAAACTATGTGCCAAAAAGAAAACGCAACCACAAAACCAAGGAACAACCACATCAAAGCATAAATTGCGTCTTTATGCACTTTCCAAACTTTGAATGCTCCTTCAACTTCTTCATCTTCATCCTCTTCACGTTTTATTATGAAATACATATATGGCAAACTAAACATTATACAAAATGCAACGACTAACATCCCAGAAGCCTTGCTTAAGGAAAGATCTGCAGAAAAGAACCAATGGACTAACAGCAACGATAAAGATGCATATATAAGTCCAACAAAGAACATTCTCCATTGCCTACGCTCTGTTTTTCTAGGATCAATTATCGCTTCTAACATTTTATTTTTTTTAACTATCTAACGCGGGCAAGGGAAGCCCAACTTTTAAAGTTTCGTGTAAAAATTCACTAACTTTTTTTTAAGACCTCCCTTTTCAGCGTTATCTCCTCTTTATTACCCAGACGTGCTTTCGAATAATGAAAAACACAATGCCAAGAACAATGATTCCTCCGGCACAAAGTAAAGTATGAATCTATTTTTGGGGTCATTTTCTAACCACCTTTCTTTTATTTTTTTCATAAAATTCAATTAATTTAAGGACGATGGAATCAAAGGTATCTTTTTTAACAAAGTCTAAATTTTCAATCTTATCTTTAGTAGATTGGTCTATCCTAATTGTTGTAGACTTTATATTCTTTGTATTATTTGCAGACATATTATACTTTGTAGACAGATTATTATTTAAATGTATTGTTCAAATTAGAAATTGTTAAAAACCCAATAAAACATTTTTTATACCATTAAGACTATTATAAAACATGAAAAATGGTGTGGAGAAGAAATTTAATAAAATTTGTAAAGATATAAGAGACATCAAGATTCAAGGAGCAAAGAATGTTGCAAAAGCGGCAATAAATGCGTATTTTTTAATTCCCACAAAAACATCTAAGAAAAAACTTTTATCTATAAGGCCAACTGAGCCAATGATGTATTATGTTTTAGATTTAGCAGAAAAAGGCGTAAGTAAGAAAGAAATCTTAAATCATTTTAAATCAGCTCAAGAAGAAATAAACAAACACGTTTTAAAATTAATAAAAAACAATTTCGTGTTGTTTACGCATTGCCATTCTACCAACGTAACGAGTTCCCTAATTTATACGAGGAAAAAAGGAAAAAAATTTGAAATTTACAATACAGAAACCCGCCCACTTTATCAAGGAAGAAAAACTGCAAGGGAGCTAAGTAAAAATCACATCAAAGTAACTTTATTTGTAGATTCTGCAATGGGGGTTGCACTCTCAAAAGAAATGAACACAAAGAAGGTTAATGCAGTATTCCTTGGAGCGGATGCAATAACCCCAAAAGGAATTATAAATAAAATAGGGAGTGAGACAATAGCAATCCTAGCCAAACAAAATAAAATTCCAGTTTATATTATAGCCGATTCATGGAAGTACACAAAAGAAAAACTTCCAATTGAACAAAGAAAAATTAATGAGGTTTGGGACAAGGCCCCAAAACACATTAAGATAAAAAATCCTTCTTTTGAGTTTGTTCCTAAAAAATATATTACCGGAATTATAACAGAGAAAGGTTTGAATAAGTGGATTTAATCTAGGGATTCTCTAAAGGAGATTATTCCAGTTCCTTCTGGTTCCCTCATAGGAGAAGCTGTCCTAAGTTTCCTGAGCAATTTGTTTGCTAAGGGATCTATTCTTGAATATTCTGTTTTCATGCTCTCAAAGGATTTTACTATTGAATCGTAAACTTGTTTTTGGGGTTCACGCAAAAAAGATACCAAATCTACTTTACAGAAATTCCCTCTAAAACCTTTCTCCCCTCTCACGGCTTCCCAATAAATAGGAGCAATTTCTGGATTTTCCATTATTTGAATAAATTCCATGTTGTCACAATTAACTACCCCCACAAGAGAAGAATTAAAACCATGTTCAACACCACTTCCTATAAGGGTACTATAGTCTATAGAATATGTGGGAATCTTTGTATTTATGTTTTGTATGTGTTCATCATAGTTTATGTTTAGATTTTTTAGTTCTATTGCCATTATTTTTTATTCCAATTTCATTATTTAAGGATTATTGTGGTGAATAATCAATTAAGATGGATTATTCCTTTCCTTCTAGAGCATTTTCCAAAAGGGTCAAGTCTTAGCTTTTTTATCAATACCCTAGCCAGCCCATCAATTTTGGGGTTCTCCGGGTTCAAATTATTGTATGAGGTTGCAACAGCATCATAGATTTGCTCTTGACTTTCAGAGAAGAAATCCCCCAGATTAATTGGAGTAAAATTTCCTTTAAATTTAGCACCTTCGTTTAAGACTTCCCAATAAAGGGGGATGTGCTCTGAAGATTCTGGTATTTGGAGAAGTTTAATAGTTTCACAGCACATGGATCCTAAAAAAGAAAGGCTGTTACGTCTTTCAGTTCCATTTCCCAGAAGAAGATGGTTATTTATTAGATATGCTGGAATCTCAACATTTATTTTATCCCTTTTATAATTATAATCAATGTTTAGAATTCTCTTTTCAACATTCATTAGTATTCACAATTTGTTTGTTATTTAAAGATTATTATTCTAAAAACTATTTTTAGTTTAAACTGCACATTTTCCGGAATGACAGGCATCTAAATGATCTAGCTCTAAACCTTCAGCAATATCTGGTTCTTCCCTTTCAATCTTTTTTTTAGTTTCTTCTTTTTTATCCATAATCAAAATCCTCACAAGCAAGACCGTTTTCATCTGGGTCTAAATTATGCACATCAAAACCAATTCCCCCACATGCTTCAAATAAGTCTTGGGCTATTAATCTACTTTTGAAATTATTACAATTAAGTTCATCAGATTCACAAGGAAGGCCTGTAATTATTTTTTCTTCTTCAGTAAAAGTTTCACCCTTTGCTTGGCATGTTAAAGGAAGCGTCTCTAAAATAGGATTTCCAGCTTTAACACATTCCTCAAAATTGGTTATTTTATTAGTTGAATTTAACGCAGACGACACTAAAATACCCACAACTATCAAAATTATTACAATTACAAAAATCCATATTAATTCACCTGTTTTCATTACTGAGCAAAAATTTAAAATTATAAAAACTTACCGATAATTACTTCTTCGATTATTAGTCCTTCTTCCAGAATTATCTCTACTAGAACCCCTACTAAAATCTCTTCTACCAGAATCTTTACTA
>CAZZGW010000005.1:0-22613 GCA_964653605.1 Candidatus Woesearchaeota archaeon | reverse complement strand
AGAATTATCTCTACTAGAACCCCTACTAAAATCTCTTCTACCAGAATCTTTACTAAAATCTCTTCTACCAGAATCTTTACTAAAATCTCTTCTACCAGAATCTCTGCTTGGACCTCTATCAGAATTTCTTCTAACAACTCTTCCTCTAGAAGAATCTCTTTGTCTTGAAGAACCCTTATCAAAATCCCTGCTTGAACTTCTTTTAGGTCCTCTGTTATTTGAACCACCGTTGTTAGGGGATCTTCTTGAATTTGAATCTCTATTATGATTGTCATTAAATCTCCTTGGACCTCTGCCTTCTTTTTCTCTAGGCGAACGCATATCTATTCTAATATTTTCAAATTGAGGAAGTTCTTTTTGAGTAATTGGGAGTTCTTCTCTTCGTGTTAAATTACTAAAGTTTTCATAGTCTCTACTAGCAAGAATTGTAATTGCTTTTCCTTCTTCACCAGCCCTCGCAGTTCTACCTATTCTGTGGATGTAGTCCTTTGCATCATCAGGAACATCATAATTGTAAACATGGGTAACTCCCTTTATATCTAAACCACGAGCTGCAACATCCGTACAAACCAACACGCCCACTCCTTGGTCATGAAACTCCTCCATTACTCTCATTCTTTTCTTTTGATCTATCCCTCCATGAATAGCTTTAGCATTTATTTTTAATTTTATTAAATTATCAGATAAAAAATCAACATTTCTTCTTGTTGAGCAAAAAACCATTACCAAGTTTGCTTTTTCTTGGGCTAGTAATCCTACAAGTAATGAGAACTTTTTATTTTGCGGAACATCATAATAAAATTGTTTTAGTTTCTTAGGATCAACGTGTGATTCTACGGATATTTCAACTGCTCTTTTTGTATATTTCTTTGCAAGATAATCAATATCTTGAGAAATTGTTGCAGAGAACATCATAGTTTGCCTTTCTTGTGGACATTGGGTTAATATTTTTTCCACATCTCTAGAAAAACCCATATCAAACATTCTATCTACTTCATCTAATACTAGAAACTTAACCCCATCCAATCTTAATGAACCTCTGTTTAAGTGGTCTAAAATTCTTCCAGGAGTTCCAACAACGACATCTGTTGAGTAAAGTCGCCTTATCTGAGACTCAATGTTAACTCCTCCATAAACAGGCAAGATATTTAGTTTTTTATTAGCGCCAAAATCTCTTATTGAAGTAGCAACTTGTTCAGCCAATTCACGGGTCGGAGTTAGTACCAATGCTTGCACTTTTCTTGAAGGTTTGAGGTTTTCAATAATTGGAGACGCAAAAGCCAATGTTTTTCCGCTTCCCGTTGCCGATCCTCCTATAATATCTTTTCCAGCTAATGCTAGAGGGATTGTTTTTATCTGAATCTCAGTCGGTTCCTTAAAACCAGCTTTTCTCAGAACATCCGTAACTTCTTTACTTAGTCCTAACTTTGTGAATTTTTCCATTTTTCATCCATTTGCCATATTTGACAATAATAATTAATTAATCAAGAAATCTTTTCTTGAGCGTAAATCTTCCGAACCGTTTTACTTGCTCAAAATCTACTTAACCGTTTACTATAATAATTTACGAAATTTAGGGTATATAAAACCTTGCTATTGATTTTATTATTCTTTACCTTTAGTAATCTCTTCAGGAACCCTATATTCAACCCACCTTACTCTTTTATCTTTAATGGCATCTCTTAGACTTCTTTCAGGTTTAGATAATGAACTCTTTCCAGATTTAACTTCGACAAACACAACCTCATGAATATTTTTTTCGTCCATCCCTTGGAATACAAGAAAGTCAACAGGTTTTCCTAAAAATTTACATTCCACAGGATTAAAAGGGAAGTCAGGCAAGTAGGGGGCAAGTTGTTCTGAGAAATTTCCTGTAAGCACGGATCTGGATTTTGATATGGCTTCTTTCCTATATTCTGGAATTTGTTTTTCCCAATGTTTATCTCTTTTGAACGCTCCTGCCTTTCTTCCAACAGAATAAGCAATCCCAATTCCAATCAAAAAGATAATTATTAGAATTATTGTTATGAAGTCCATTTAAATTATTATTTAATATCTTATAAAAAACTTTCATAGTCTTGATTTTCCCAAGAATATTCTTTTTTTTGTTTATCAAAAACTCCCACTTGGACATTAACACCTAAAATTACAACATTATTCTCGAGAATTGCTTCCATGTCTGGTTCAAATTCTTTCCAACTTATTTCTCTATCTTCTCTCCAATAATTGTATTTTTCTTTCAATTTAGGTTCATGAAGGTGTTTTCCTTCCCAAACAATATTTGACCAACAATTGATTTAAGAGCCTTTACTAATCAGCAACCTATATCTTATTTTATCTTCAAGATTCTTGTCCATACGGATTTAAATTAAAAGAGAATTAAATTATTGTACAATATAATAAATATAGAGAATATGTTTTATAACATAAATCCTTAAATATGATTTCCATGACAGAAGGGGATGGGCTGTAATAGAAAAGAATACAAAAGAGGGACTAGAAAAACTCTTGGAATTAAAGTGGGACAAAATGATGAATTGTTCTTTGAAGAGGATGTAAAAGAACGTATGGACTTTTTAAACTCAATTCTTTTAGAGATTTCCCATTTCCCCCACGAATATTTAAGGGTTAATTTTGAAGAGGATGGAGAAATACATGTTTATCCTCAATTTTCTGAAGTAAAATATTCTCTTGCGGAAATTCTAGAAAACGGGAAGCTAGAAATTGAAGAGAATCTTGGGAATTTTAAGATAGTTACTAAAAATTGGAATAAATTTAGAAAGTATAATTTTTATGAAAGACCTGAAGAGGATTATATTTATTACAAAGAGTTACAAAATAAGAATTAAATAATCCAAATTATCCCGCTGCCATCGGAACATCTTTCAAGTTTTTTAAACCTAAGATCTTGAATTATTTTTGTGGTTAGCCCATTCATTTCTTTCTTTCCAAAAGAAAAACCGTGGAAGTCATTAGCAACAGCATGGTATACCTTTTCAAGATATTTTGGAGTGTATCCCATATTTGGAACTTTTGTGTGCTTTGAGTCATAATATCCTCCCCTCCTGGTCCCAACCCAATGTTCGGAGAGGGTCTTAGGGCCATTAGTTATTTTAAGAAAGTTTGTCCTGCTAGAATCAAAAAAACCAACAATTGAGACTCCCTCCTCTTTATCATTTTGGGTGTTCCCCACAATCAAATGATAATTTACAGCATAAATAGGGTATCTAAAACACTTTTTTTTAGAACTCTTTTTACACAAAATTTGAAGATTTTTTTTTGAAAGTTCCATCAAATCTATTTACTAGATTATTATTTAAGAATTATTGTGGTAAAATTACTTAGTGGGTATGTCCGCAATCGCAGTCTTCACATTCATCGCCCTTACAATCATCTTACGAATCTTTCTTTAACTTTATTCCAAAGTCCTTACCTTCACCATGGATTTCTTCATTATCATGGGCTTCCCCTTGAGCCTGTTGATGTTCTAAGAATGCTGTTGTTATTTCTTGATTTATCTTTTCTAGTTCTCCTTCTAATTCTTCCTGAATTTTGCCTAATTTTTCAACTTGCCCTTGTAAAACTTCTTTAGTATTTCCTATATTTTTACTAACAAAGTTTTTACCTCCGATATCAACGATTAAGTCATCTGAAAGAACTTTTGCCTTAACAAAAATTCCTCTTCCAACTTGGGCTAGAATTTCTTTATCTTTACTTTCTTTTAAGTCATCTAATCCTAAATCTAATGTTCTAAGGTCTATTGTAGTTTGTTCTACTGCTTGAAGTTGTTCTTGCAACATTCTTATTTGTTGTTCAAACACTTGGAACTTTCTTGCTAATTCTTGTTCAAGATTATTTTCCATGGTTTATCCAGAAATAAGAGGTTTTTAAGGGTTTTCATTAGGTTTTGTGTATAATAGCAACATCTTCGTCTGTTCCATCAGCTTTTTTAGCCTCATCGAATATTTTTTTTGGGATTGGAAACCCTTCCCCTTTTTCTTGTCCTTTTGGATGGGGCTTGTGAGCATAAACATTATTCTCCTCATACCCAATAATTGGAACAAAGTGTCCTTGTATCCTTTTTCTTTTTTATCTTAAACAACATCCATCTGTTTTCTCATTATAGAACTAAATATCATTGCAGCTATTAGATAGAACCAAATCCACCCTAGGAATCCGAAAAATTTAGGATTTCCTAGAACGTCAAAATAATCATAAAACCATCTGAAAAGTAAAATGAATGGAACACCAGTATAGGCAATTCCCCTCATACTTAACTTCATTTGCTTAGGGAACATTGCAAACTGCTTCTTTTGCAAATGAGATAATTTTTCAGGGTGATCTTTAAACTCCTTCATTTGCTTTTGAATTTCTTTTTGTTCCTTTTTGATTTCTTTTAAGGTTTTTTGATCTGTTGCATATTTTTGAACAAGAGTTGTAATTAACGTAAGAACAAATACTATTATTAGCATACCAACTGTTAATTGCCAGTTAAGTAAACCCCCCGCAGTAGGATCTAACACAACATGAACTGCCTTGCTAATAGCAGGCATCCTATCCCAAAATCCAGCTATAATCAAAGATATCACCATTACAATAATTATCGGTTTAAAGCTTCCTTCACCTTTTTCTGTCATTTTAATATAACTTAATTGCCTCTTTTAATTCTATGTACTACCCATAAACTTCCTCATTGCAGGATTCATATCAGTCATATGTTGTTGTGCAATGTTTTGGTAGAACTGGAACATAATCATAATTACTAGTAAGATTGCAGTACCTGAAACTAATGCCCCAAGTAAGTCTGTTGCAGCAGCTAATAATCCAATTGCTGCTCCACCCATAATTGTTAGTGGCATAATGTATCTGTCTAATATGCTTTCAAGTATTCTGTTATCTTGCCTGAATCCAGCAACTTGTAACCCTGAAGCCGCTATCTTTTCGGCTTGGGCCTTTGAATCCATTCCTGAAGTCTTTACCCAGAATACGGAAAATAATGTAGCAAGAGCCATATAAGCCAGGATGTGTGTGATTCCTTGAAGCATGTATCTCCACATAAATCCACCACGTATGAATAAATCTAAGATGTTTGTTGAACCTAGCCAGAACCCTAGACCGGAAACAGCTTGTCCGTTAACGAAGTGCCCTAGGAACGTGGGTGCTCCCCGCCAGTTTTCCAAAATACCCCCAAATAGCTGGACGTTCGCGATTAATGCGGCAACTAAAATAATTGGGATAACGCTTGAATAAAAGAAGCTTAAAGGCCACTTCATTCCGTATCCCCTTATTCTTCCAAAACTCAAAGGTATTTCAACTTTAAGTGATTGAGCCCACACAACTGCTAAGAATATCAACACCGTAGCGATTATGGCTGCTAATGCCGAAGCAAGTTCAACAGGATATTTATTGACTATGGATTGTATTAAAACCAAGACCTTTCCTGAACATGGGGTATTATTGAAATCTATTAAGCAGTTTCTTCCTTGAACATTAATAAACTGGAATGCTGAAGCAATAAGTCTCCAAGATACACCTGCGGCAATAAATAGACTAACCCCGGAACCGAACCCCCATTTTTCGGAGAGTTCATTCATATAATAAATGGCCAGACCCCCGAGTATCAATTGGAATATGACTAACCACCTTAATCCCGGAAGCGCTTCCAACCCATTCATTAATACATATACTAATGCTTCGAATATAATGAAGAAGAATACTAACAATTTCTGAACTCCTTGGAAAAATCTCTTTCCTTCTGAAGTATTTGTATCAATATTAACAATTCCCGCACCAGTCAATAACTGCAATATAATGGAAGCCATCACGATTGGACCGATACCCAGCGATACAATAGAACCGAAGTCAGTACCCATTATAATTGCCAAGTATTCAAATCTCTCAAGAGCGTTATTGCTTAATCCAAATAGAGAGATATTTGTTAAAACGAAGAATGCGATAAGAACAATTAATGTCCACTTTAACTTCACATTAAATGCAACCTTCTTCTCGTCAGGTTTCTTAACTTCGGGTATTAATGCAAATATCTTTCTTAAGTCTGCCATGATTTTTATTCCTTATCTTCAGTTTCTAAAGATTCAGATTTTTTTACCTCTTTCTTTCGTTCGCTTCCTTTTTCACTAGCGGACGCCTTAGGTAAAATTATATCCCCACCAGCCTTTTTAATATTTTCAATAGCTCCCTTTGAAGCATCAAGTGAGGTAATAATTAATTTTTCTTTAATTTCAACATTTGAGTTAAGGATTTTAGCTTTAGGTAATTTTATTTCCCATCCTTTAGAGGTTTTCTTCCCTAATTTTTCTAAATTATTCATAATAGTGCTCAAGTTTACTCTTTCTCTCTTATCTCTCCTGGTTCCAATAGAAGTAATTCCCATTTTACCAAAGTATCCATGTCCGTAAAGTTTTGTTACTAGAGTTTTCTTATGGTCTGCTCTCTTACCTGAACCAGACATTCCTTTTCCACCCCTATTACCAGTTTTTCTCTTATTCTTTCTAGCCCCAGTACCATGAGTGCCCATGTTCATTCCATGCATTCTTGTTGATTTTTTTCTTTTGTGCGTTTTTCTTAACATTTTACAACATCCTCTTGTTCGGCTGACTGTGTCGAGACGGACAAGCTAAAAATTTATTTATAAATTTTTTGAACTTCATAACATTCTCACAATTAAATCATTTATTTTATCTTTGTTGTCTCCTAAAACGCCTTTCTTAACACCAAAATGTTTCTTTGCATCAATTCCCCCTCTAGGCGGGTGCAATCTAAAGTATGGTTTTATTTTTCCTTTATTATTTGGGTCTGGCTTACCACGCATTTCTTTTAATTGCTTGTAAGTTTCATCGTTAATTTCTCCGTAAGCAACAAAATTTCTAAGATTTTTCACCATCCCTAATTGCGCTTCATTAGGATTTTCCAAAACAACACAAACATATTTTTTTCTAAGTCTTAATCTGTAAAGAGTTTCTGAAATCTCTTTTCTTAATCCAACCATGCCCTTAATTCTTATCACTGCTATTTTCATTTTCTAGCCTCCTCATAAATTGGATTTGTTTTCTCAAGAGCATTAATACAGGCCTTTGCTAAATTAAAAGTAGTTCTAATCTTACCATAGGTTTTAGAATAAACATCTTTGATTCCAGCCATCTTAAGAATTTTTTTAAGTTCATTAGCAACCACAAGACCGGTTCCTTGGGGTGCAGGGATTAATTCAACTCTAACACTTCCTGCTTTTCCAGTAACTTTGAATGGGACAGAATGTTTTTCAGAACAATCACAGTCAAATGCTGCACAAGATCTATTAACCTTTATTATGTTAATTTTAGCTTTTCTAATAGCTTTGCCCCTTGCTGGAAGAGTTTCCATTGATTTTCCAACACCAATGCCCACATGTCCATTTTCGTCTCCAACAACAGCCATTGTAGAGAAAGTAGGCACATTTCCTTCCCTCGTTTTTCTTTGGGTCTGTCTCCAAGCTCTTCTTTTACCCCCACCGAACTTACCTTTCGATTGCCCGATTGAGATTAAATCTGTTTTAATTGGAAGTAAAGAATCAATAATCTGTGGCTCTAAGATTTTTTTGTTGTCATTTATAATTTCATCAATATCCTTTATTTTTTCGTTTTTAACATCAATTCCTAATTTTGTTTTTGGAGTCCAAGCTTCTATAACTTCTTCACGAGTAGGTTCTCCTCTTCTTCCTCTTCTTTCTTCTTTTTTAGGTTCTTCTTTCTTTTTATCATTTTCTTTTTCCATTTCTTTTAGTTCCTTTAATTCAGATTCATCTAGAACATCTTCTGGTTTTTCAGCGTATTCATCATCTTGAAGTTTTTCTAATGGATGTTCTTCTTTAACTGGTTTTTTTATTTTTTCTTTAGTTGCTGATTCTTCAGCGACTTTGTTTTCAGTGTTTATCTCTGCCATTTTGATTATGCTTTATCAATGCTTGATTTAATTTTTTCGAAATCTACTTTGTTCTTTAAATGCTCCCCTTTAATCCTTCCTTCTTCTGGGAAAGCTTCTTCTTTACATGAGATTGCAATTCCAGAATCAACTACCCCTTTAAGGAATCCATAAACTTTTGTTTTATGAAGAGTTTGAATCATTCCAAAGTCAATTATTGGTTGTTCTAATTTTTTCTTTTGAATTGTTTTACCCATTAAATACCCAAGCAAATATGCTGCTGTTATGTTCTTTAACCCAGAAGCTGCTTCTTTAGGCCACCCATATTTTAAAAGTACGTTTGAACTAATTCCCATAACAACCTTATCCCTAGCTTCGTCACTTACAGTATACTGTGCAGTAACATATTTGTTTGTTCTTCTGAATACTATTCTTGGTTTTTCACTTTTCAGTAATTTTAACCTTCTCCCGTAATCGGTTTTTGCTTCTCTTCTTCTTCGTTTTTGTACTTTCATTTTATCTTTTCTTCTTCTTTACTTTTTTCTTCTTCGTTTTGTGAGTTGAAGTTCCAGAACTCATTGAACTTGAGTATTTATCCTTATTTTCTATATAGTCTTTCAAGTGCGCTTTACTTCTAAAGATCTTATTTCTTATCCTCTTCCTTATTTCCTTTGTTTCTTCAGGGCTTACTTTTCCTTGCTTCTTCATTTCAGCAGTATATCCTCGAAGTTTTCTAGTCATGAGAACATAATCTCTCTTTCTCGTGTTAACTTTCTTACGAATCTTCCCAGTAGTTCTTCTTCCTTTCTTTTTAACCTTTGCCTTTCTACCAGAAATTTCTTTAACACGGATTGCACCATCTGCATGCAAATCCCTCATATCTTGTTTTGTAATGGCTTCCTTTATTTCATCTCTTCTAGCTTCTACGAACATAATTCTTCCTTTTCCAACTTTTAAGGTTCTTGCTGCAAGATCTTTCTTATTCCTCAGGTTCATTTTTTATCCTCCGCAGGTTTCTTTTCTTTAGTCGCTGATTCTTCAGCGGCTTTTGCTTTAGCTTCTTTTTTAGCATTGTCTTTCTTCTTGTCATCCTTTTTCTTCACTTCTTTTTTCTTTTCAGGTTTCTTATTTTTTTCAATGAATTTATCTAAATTCATGTTATAAACGTCAATTTTCATTTTCTTTGCTTCTGCAGCAATTTCAAGTTTCTTTTTCTTTCCAACTTTTCCAATTATTGCAATTTCAGCTTCTTTCACGTTCTTTAAATCGGCAACGTTCATTATCATAATTGGTTGTTTATTCTTTAGAGTATCTCTTGAAATTTTTGTTCCCCTATATCCAATCGAAACAACTGCAGGGTATCCTCTTCTCTTCTCCCTCATTTTATTGTCTCTTCCAGTAGGTTTTCTCCAAACTTGCTTTTTCTTCCTTCCTCTTCCAAGTTTAGAATATGCTTTATTTTTTCTTCTTAAAAATTTAGGTCTTTTCTTTTCTGCCATTTTACATTTCTTTCCCCGCTTTATTTGTAATATAAACTCCATCTTGGAAAACCCTTCTATCCCTGTTACTAATTCTCGTAGCTTTCTCAAAGTTTGCAGCCGCTTGACCAGCAATTTCTTTGTCAATTGATTTAACAGTTATATCATTTTTCTTAACTTCAACTTCTGCACCTTCTGGGACTGAGCAAGTTCTTGAGATTTTTTCACCTAAAAAGTTCTTTATTTCTGCTTTATTTCCCTCAACTTTAACAGTCATAGGGAAATGTGAAGATGCAACCTTTAAGGTGTAAACAAACTTTTCTTGGACCCCTTTCATCATATTATTAATATGGGATTTTGTTGTATTAATCAGCTTCTTTTCTCTTTTTGTGGCAACTTTATCCCTTAAAATTATTTTTCCATCCTTAATTTCAAATTTAATCTTACCAAGTTTAAACTCACGAGAGTTTTCACCTTCTTGGCCTTTTACTTTTAATATGGACTCATCCAAGGTTACTTCCACTCCCTCCGGAACTTCGATTATCTGTTCAAATGGTTTTCTCATTTTAATAAAAATAAGCAACTAAGCTTCCTCCTATTTGTTCTTCTTGAGCTTCTTTATGAGTTATCATTCCTTTGTTTGTAGAAATGACCATTATTCCCAAGTTTCTTGCTGGAAGATATCTTCTCCGGTATTTTTCAATTTGAGTTTTATCACAACTAAATCTAGGTTTAATAGATTTACATTCGTTCAAGTTCCCAATTGTTACACTCAAAGATTTTTCTTTTGCATCAATCTTGTATTTCTTTATTGCTCCTTCTTGCTTCATGATTTTAAGAACTTCTACTAAAGCGTTTGAAATTCGCATTATCTTTACGTTTTCCTTTCGCGCCTTCCTAGCGTTTCTTATCATGTTCAATCCATCAGCAACTACATCCTGTGACATTTTGTTTTCCTCCTATGAATATTTTTGAAAACCGATTTCCACTGCTATTTCACGGAAACAGTGACGGCATAAATTTAATCCATATGATTGTATGTGGGCTCCAAATCTTCCGCATCTCTCGCATTTTCGAGCGGCAATCCCTATTTTTCTTTCTTTTGGTTTATTATGTTTCAAAACTTTAGCCTTTATAACAGGCTTTGCATCTAGTTGCTTAAATTGTTTTTTTAAATCGCTTGCTGTCATTTTATATAAATTTTGTCTGGAATTTATCTTCCATAAATTTAATTATTTGATCTTTTGAGATGATTTGCCTCTTTGGTATATTGCTTTTCTTTATTTTTCTTAATTTTACTCTTCTTCCAGCATTCTTGAAAACAACGGTAACATCGAATCCCATAATCCCAATATCTCGGTCGTATTCTACGCCAGGAATTTCAATGTATTCTTTGATTCCAAAAGAAAAGTTGTTTTCTGAAACTTGTTTCTTTTTAAGAACATTATCTATTGTAATAAGCATTTTCTTTAAAAATTCTTCAGGATCATCCCTTATTGTAACAACAGTCCCAACTTCAAGACCAGGACGCACACTCCAAGTGGGAATTCTTTTTTTTGATTTCATTTTTGCAGGCTTTTTACCTGTTAACATTTCTAAAAGCTTAACACCTTTTACAAGATAATCTGCAACTCCGCCTACGCTTAAGACTACTTTTTCAATTCTTATATCTTGCATCTTGTTTTTAGATTTAACTTTTCCTTCTGCCATTATTCTAACACCATCGTTTGTTTAATTAAAATATTTAATTTATTTTTACCATCGTCAACAATAACCATCTTATTTTTTTCATCAATTGCATCAACTTTTCCTTCCTTACCTGCGTGCTTACCAGCATAAACAAGAACGTTTGATTTAACTTTTAATGGAAGAGTTTTAACTATTTTCTTATCCTTTAAGTTAAGAACAATAGATTCTCCAGTTGAACATTTTTTGTCATAAAGAATATTAGTTCCATCGCTTAAGTTAAGCTGAGTTTTCTTACCTTTCAAGATTTTTTTATCCACAATCTTTGAAATTTTTATTTTTGCATCAGCTTCTTTTACTTCTTCAATCTTGAATTTTCCGTTTCCAGTCAATTTAACTTTGTAGTTTTTCTTAGAAGGAACAATGGTAATGAGATCAAATAAAACAGCCACGTTTTTTTCATCTCTAACTGCTTTGCCGTTGATTAAAATATTCTTATCATGAATGGCCTTCTTCACTTCTTTACGTGTCTTAGCAATTCCTAAAACATCTCTCAAGATTATTAATATTGGCAATCCCTTATCATTTGAATGATTTGGTCTAACTACAAATTTCTTTCCCTTCCTTGCTACTGGCCAATTCTTTGGCATCTTTTCTCTCTTTAAGTGTCTCATTTTTTCTTCTCCGATTTTTTAGTTTCTTTAGTCTTTTCTTTTGGTTTGTCCTTTTTATCTGTTTTCTTTAGTTCGCTTCTTTTTTCACTAGCGGACTTCTTTTCCACTTTCTTAACTTCTTTTTTAGCAGCCTTTGGTTTTCTTTCAGCCATTTCAGTTATTTGTAAGTTTGAAGGTTGCATCTTAACATTTGCCTTTGAACCATCTTGTTTTGTTACTTGGATTCCTTCAACAACAATCCTTGAGTATTTCAAATCAACTTCTAATACTTTTCCAGTTTTACCTTTAAACTTACCCCGCATAATTTTTACTTTATCATTTTTCTTAACAGGGATATTTCTTGTTTGCTCTTTCTTCTTCAAGTCTTTTGAAAGTGCAGCACTAACAAATTTCTTTCTTAAGTGTAATGGGGCTTTCGCTCTGTACTTTCTTTGTTTTCTCGGTTGAGAACTTGCTTTCCATGCTGTGCTGAATTCCTTTTTCATTTTAGTATATACTTTGAGCAATCTTTGCAACTTGCGGCCATCGCTCTTGAACCTCCCTTGCTATTGGTCCTTTAATCTGAGTTCCTTTAGGGTTACCTTTATCATCTTTCAAAATGATTACTGCATTGTCTTCAAATGCCACTCTTTCTCCAGTAAGTCTTCTCCAAGGCTTTTTTTGTCTAACAACCACTGCATCAAATACCTTCCCTTTCATATCCGGAATACCTTTCTTAACTGAAACCTTTACCCAGTCTCCTATTTTTGCTGCAACTTGTTTTCCTTTCTTTGCTTTAGCTTTCTTAACTGAAACTATTTTACAGATTTTAGCCCCACTATTATCGGTTGAGATTAATTTACATCCCAAGTTTAATGCTTCTGTTGCTCTTGCACTTACTGCTTTCATGCTAAATTACCTCTGCGATTTAGTGTGATTGAAAATTTCATATTTTTTGTCATTTTATTTATTTACCTCCGATGCATCTTTAATCTTTTTAGTAACAAGGAAGTGTATAATTTTGCTTAAAGGTCTACATTCTTGAACCTTGATTAAATCCCCAATGTTAACTTGTTTTTCCATTGATTCTGGAAGTCTAGCGTGAATTTTAGTTTTAGTCTTTGTATAACGTTCGTATTTTCTAACATAAACCATTCTTTCAAATTCAATTACAACTCTCTTGGTGAATTTTTTAATAACAATTCCTTGAAATATCTTTCCTCGTGTTCCAATCCTTTTTTCAGTAGGTAGTTGAGCTTCAGCTGTGTTTGTTTTTTTTGTTTTTTCCATTTGCTTCTCACGTCTGACTGACTGCGTCGAGGCAGGCGTTTCGCTTGTTTGCTTCTCTGTCTTTGTTGTTTTTGCCATTTTTTCTTTTCTCTTTTGGAGTGTGTTTTTACTCTTCGATTGAGTCTTCTTCGAACCCATGTTTGACCAGTAGAGGTTTTATCCTCTTTGTGTGGTCTCCTTGGAGTTCGATCATGTCACCTTTGTAAGTCCCACCGCAAGCGAGCTCATTTTTGAGCGCTTTCGCGATTTTCTTTACATCGATGCCGCTGTCGAATCCGGTAATCACAGTCACGATTTTTCCGTATCGCTTCTTGTCTGTGGTTATCTTTATCCGCTGCGAACCCTTCACGATTTGTTCACACACGCAAGCTTGCTCTGGCAAGCCGCATTTTGGACATATTTCCATTGTTATTTATTGCTTAACCCTCCGTCTGAAGTGTTAAGTGTGTGTATCCTAGCAATGATTCTTTTTATTTGTCTTGCTTTAGATCCCCCCGTATTAGAGGCGTTTGTTCTTTGCTTTATTAATTCCATTTTTAGTTCTTTTAACTTTTTCTCTCTGTCTGGTTTGCTAAGTTCTTTTAATTGTTTGAATTTCATTTTTTACTTCTCCTCTTTGTGGCTTTTTTCTTTTTAACTTTAATAACTTCTGGTTCTGCATTTTGATTGATAATTAATTGTTCAATTAATCCCTCATTAATCTTAATTCTATCTTTAAGAATTGCATGTGGAGATAAAATTGAAACTTTTATCCCAACTGTTCCTGGTTTAGTCTCGGCTCTAGCTTGGGCCCTATCAACAACCTTTGCACTGTCTCCGGTTTTCTTTAGATACCCTTGGGCAAATCTCCAACTCTTAGCCCTTGAACCTGGAAGTTTACCGCTTAATCTAATTTCGCAACCGAGTGCTCCTGCTTTCATAACTTTTTCAAGAGTTCTATAGGAGATAACCTTGAACTTTAATGGCCCGAATCTTTCAAGACCCAATGCAATTTCATCAGCAATTACTTGGGCATCGTATTCTGGTTCAAGAATTTCATCAATTTCAATATGCAGGTTATCTAATTTGAAATTTTTCTTTAAGAATTCAGTAACTTCGTTTAACTTCTCTCCACCCCTTCCAATAACAAGTCCTGGTTTATTAGTAGAAATAATTATTTTTTCTCCCACGGGAGTATATTCTATCTTAACGTTGCTAACTTTGCCCTTCCCAATCATTTTCTTAACCGCTTCTCTAAGCGCGTATTCTTCTTTCTTAAGTTTTACAGTTGTTTTTTCTTCCATTATTTTTTACTCCATTTATTTTTCTTTTTAGTTGGTTTAGCTTTTAATTCACGGGCTTTAATTGTTATGTGTGTTCTTTTTCTCTTCCATCTTCCAAATCTTCCAACAGGGGTTGAAGCCTGGTTAGCCATAGCGAAAGTAATTACTGGGGTCAATATGTCATGGTTTGTTGCGTTTCCAGCAAGAGTTAATAATAAATTTATGAAGTGTCCTGATGCTTGAACAGGATATCTTCCAGCTCCAGATGCAATTTTTCCTGGGCCTTTCTTGTGTCCGTATTCCCCTTTCATAGGAATAGATTTTCTAAGAGCTTTAACGTCTTCTAAATATCTTCTAGCGTCTTTGATTTCTTTCCCTTTAATAAATCTACAAATAGCAATTGCATATTTTGTTGAAACTGGAACACTTTTTCCGTTGACAACAACTTCCTCTTTAGAAACTTTCTTTTCTGGTTTCTTTTTTTCTTCTTTGAGTTTTTCTTCAGTTGTTGGATTTTCAGTTGTTTTTTCTTCTACGTTTGTTTCTATTTTCTTCTCTTTAGTCGCTGATTCTTCAGCGGCTTTTGCTTTAACTTCCACCTTTGCGGGTTCTTTATTCATAGCCTTTTTATCTGGTTTTGGAGCATTAACTACTGCAGTTTTCTTTTGTTCTGCTTTTCCTGATGGTTGTTCTGTATTTATTGCCATTTTTTATGATTATTTCTTCGATTTATGTTTACTTCCTTTAGTTGCTCCAACTCCAGCCTTACTATGTTGTATTCTAGCTCTAGTTGGTGCGAATTCCCCTAAAACATGTCCAAGCATTTCTCCTACAACTTCAAGGGCAACAAAATCTCTTCCGTTGTAAACTTGAAGGTTCATACCGATTAATTGGGGAACGATTGTAATATCTCTTTTGTGAGTTTTGATTTTCTTTTTCTTTGATTCTTTTGTTTTACATCTTGAAACAAACTTTTCAATTTCTTGGAAATTTCTTAAAACAAATCTTCTTGGTTTGGATGGAAGTAATTTTGCAAACTCTCGAGTATCCATTGCTTTTAGTTCTTCAATAGTTTTTCCTCGGTATTTAAATTCTTTCTTTTGTATATTCATATCCATCTTAGTTATTTCCTTTTACCTGTTCTCCTAGGTCTTAGCAATCCAACTTTTTGACCAGGGGCTGAATTTCTCTTTGCAATCTTGCTCTTTGGATTTTTACCACGACCAGAACCGAACGGGTGATCAATCGCGTTAACTTTCAAAGCACCAGTTCTTGGGTATAATTTACTTTTTGACTTTTTGATGTGATGTTGTTTACCAGCTTTGATAACTGGCTTGTCTAATCTACCATGTCCTGCAATCACCCCAATAATTGCTCTACACTCTTTATTAAACTTCTTTTCCTTCTTAGAAGGCATTAAAACATGAATTTTATCTCCAACAATTCTTACAACTTCGGCAGAACTTCCCCCAGTTTTTATAAATTTCCCTCCATCCCCAGGGTTTGATTCAATACAGTGAATTCTTGTATTAACGGGTATGTCTTTTAATCTTAAAATATTTCCCGGTTTAATTGCATCTTCTTTAGGTTCAAATGCAATTTGTTGTCCTTCAACCATTCCTTTGAAAGCAGGAACATAGAAACTTCCTTCTTTATTAGCAATCTTTGCTAATGGACAACTGTGAGCCGCTGAAGGAAGTAATTTGATTACTTTTCCAGTCCCTTCTAACTTTTTAGGATATTGCATCTTCTTATTGAAAGCCTTTTTCTTAACTCTATAGGTTGAACTTCCCTTTCCACGCGCTTGTTGAATTATTCTTTTTCCCATTTTACATCATACCTAACTTAGTAGCAACATCAATTGCCAAATCTTTCTTATTTAATTGAGCATAAACATACTTTTTATTCCCTCTTAGCAAAGTTCTAACTTTGTCAACTTTAACTTTGAATATCTCTTCTATTTCTTTTTTTATTGCTCCCTTAGACAACCTTCTATCAACTTGGAAAGTAAGAACGTTCTCAGATTCAATCTTCATTACTGCTTTTTCAGTTGCTATTGGTTTCATTTTCTAAATATTTCCTCCGATTCTTCCATTACTGGAAAGTATTTTCCCCCAGTAACCTTGCCAAAGTAATTTGATAAAGTACTCTCAAATTCTTTGTATTGTGGTTGTCCCCTCGTCATTTCATGGAAGTTCCACATTTGACCATCAATTGACTCTTTTGCTTTAATTTTTTCAAGATTATTCATCGTTTTAGCATTTTCGTTGTAATGATTTAACTTTTTTATTATCTTCCCAAAGTTTCTTACATTTCTACTTATTCTCATTTTTTATTTTCCTCTGTTTTATTTAATTTTGAGTTTAAATCCTTAATTGCGTCTTCTGTGTAAATAGTTAATCTTCCTAGGCCTCCTTTCGCAAGGTTGGTAGTTCCTAGTTCTTTAACTTGTTTAACTTCAAAAAATTTTGTTTTAACTTCTTCTTTGTTTCCAATAACTAAAAGCATTCCAGCGTTTGATTTGTACTTTCTTCCTCGCATCTTACCTTTCCCAGCTCGAACTGATTTCCTTCTTATAGCAACATTGTATAATTCTTCCCCTAAAATTTTGTTTAGTCCAGGAAGTAAATCCTTAGCCTTAATCTTATCAAGTCCAGAAACAACAAAAGGAACTTTTATTTTGTTATCATTAACAGTAGAATACTTTCCAAAAACGTATTTTTCATTAGCAGTAGCGCTTAATGCACTTATGAAGGCAAGTCTTAATTCTTTCTTATTGATTTTCAATATTTTCATGAAGTGTGCGATTTTTGGAGGATGCGCTCTCATTCCACCTCTTGCAAAAGGAACTTCGGCAGCTTCCCAATTAAACTGGCTTCCTTTTTGTGAGAAGATTTTACGTGGAACTCTTGATGCCCCTCTACCATAACCACTTCTCCAAACGTGTCTTCTATGGACTATTTTTCCTTTAGCAGAGTGTTGTTTACCTGCGACTGGGCTTGGAGCGTAAGGTTGTTGTCTTTTTTTAGCTTCAAGAACTTTCGCAACAAGATCTTCTCTAATTGATGCTTCAAATTCTTTAGGTAATTCAATTGTCCCTTTTTCTCTTCCTGTTAAATCTAAAATTTTTGTTTTCATCTTAACTCCTTCACGAATTCATAATTCTTTTTAGTTTGCATTCTACTTGGTCTCAAAGGGGCAGTAACTAAGATTTGCCTTTTAGATGGTCCTTGGACAGAACCTGTAAGTATTAGGTAATTTGTTTTTATATCTCCGTAATTTTTTATTGCTTTTATTGGTTTCTCGCTTGATTTTTCTAGAGCAACAATTTTTTTATTGTATTCGACCCTTGTAAACATTCCCAATTGACCAGCCATTGGAACTCTGAAGATAACTCTTGCTGGATGCCAAGGACCCACATTACCAGGTCTTCTTTGCCCTTTTTCTGATTTGTGCGACTTCAAGTTGATACCAAATCTTTTAACAGGCCCGGAGAATCCTTTGCCAGTTGTTAATCCTCTAGTATCTACAAGTTCGCTAGGGGCAAAAATGTCTGAAACATTTAGTTCTTTGTTTATATTTTCTTTAATATATGCTAATTTTTCATCGAAAGAGCCAGAAAGACCAATTTCGGCCAAATCTGGTTTTTTCTTTAAACTAGTTTTTTTAACAATAGAATAAGCAATAACTGAAATATTATCATATTCTTCAGTTTTAACAGAGTCTAATTTGTGTTTAGCTTGTTTTGGGATTCTAACAGCCCTTTTTAGCTCTTTATCTAATTGTTCTGCTAGGACATCTTTAGCAACAACACCATTTTTATAGAATCTAACAGAGAAAATTTTCATTTCAGGGCATTCAACAATTGTTCCAGGAATAATGATGTTTTTCCCTTTAGTCATTGAATTTTCAGTATTATCTTTAATTTCAAGAGAAACCATTCCAGCTTTATACCCAATAAACCCTTTTAACTTCTTGTCAGAATTAATCGCTTTCCAGTTTGCACTAGGCAATATTTTTGCAGCCCTTTTACGAGGCCAATATTGTAAACTTCCTTTTCTTGGTGATCTTCTTGTTGGCATTTTTTATATTTGTTAATAGCGCGGATTTCATTTTTATCCTTCCCTGGAATAGATTATGTAGAAAATTTGGCTATATAAAGGTGTTGGTTAGTTTTTTCACATAAATAATTAAAAAATAATGGGCTTTAGTAATTTCTCATTAAGATGGAAGATTTTGATTTAGGAAATGTGTGGGCAAGACAAACAAAATTAGATTTAGTAAAGTCAATTATTGGACCATTAGAATATTTACCATGTTATGCTCCAGAATTGTTTAAATTTTAAGAATTAAGCACAAAATTCTAATTCACTTGTGTTTTCAGCTTCATCTATTAGAGATTTCCTAACTATTTTACCAACACGTTTTGATTGTTCCCTAATTAATGCAAAATCTTCAGAACTTTTTAGTTCTTCAGGAATTTCTATTTCAGTTATTACAAAAGTATGGGCTATTTGGGCCTTTTTGAAACCAGTGTTCTCGAATACAAATTCATCACCTAATTTAGAATCCAATGTCTTTAATGTACAAAAATCAGGTTTTGGCATTTCTCCAGCATCTTTCTTACTTTTGGGTTTTCCAGATTTTGGAGCCTTAGGTTTAATTTTTAAAGTAGTTTCATCTTTTGGAGCAGAGAAGGTTAAAGCAAAGAAAGTTTTTGGAAATCTATCCAATAATTCAATTAAATTATTTCCTGTCATCTCTGAATCAATCATGTATCTTTTTACGCCTTGGAATTGTTTAATTTCTTTATATTCTAATTCGCTCTTCAAGTCAGAAGTAGAAACAACAGCCCCAGTAACTTTTGTTTTTTCACTTCCAAGCTTTTCAGCAACTATTCTCACTAATTCGTTTGCAAACTCTGCCGAAGTTTTAATTGTGTATTTCCCTTTAGAATTTTTAGCCTCTATGATTGCTCTATTTGGAAATTCCCCTTTAGAAAATTTTTGAAATTGCAAGTGAACTTGTTCATCAAAATTTTTATCAGATATCTTTTTTATGAAATTCATAAGTATTATCAATCAACTTTGTTTATAAATTTTTTGTGGACCCAAAATTAATAACCTTTATATATTAAATGACCCTGCTTATTTTAAAGAGAGGGGGTTGTAGACGGAAAAATGGAAGAAAAATATTTTAAAATAGTGATGACCGCAATCATATTTGTAGTTCTACTTGTGTTATCTTTCTTATTATTGAGACCACTTCTTCTATCAATAATCATAGGAATTATTTTAGCTTTTATCTTTTTGCCTTTGTATCATAATCTTAATAAAGTGTTTAAGGCAAAAAATCTTTCAGCACTCTTAATGTGTGCTCTTTTACTAATAGTAATCATACTTCCTATTTGGTATCTAGCACCTGTTGCAATTGACCAATCTATAAGATTTTATTTGTCATCGCAACAGATGGACCTAATAACCCCTTTTAAGACTGTTTTCCCTTCGCTGTTTCAGACAGAAACTTTCTCAGCGGAGATTGGGTCAGCAATACAATCTTTCGTAACCAAATCTACAAATTCCCTTATGAATAGTTTTTCAAATTTCATCTTGAACTTTCCAAGAATTTTCCTTCAACTCTTGGTTGTATTCTTTACATTTTTCTTTGTCTTAAAAGATAATGATAAAATGATTCTATATATCAAGAGTCTCTTACCTTTTCCAAAAGAGGTAACCAAGAAGTTATTCCATTCATCTAAAAATATAACTATGTCAATATTATATGGCCAGGTGGTTGTGGGTGTAATCCAAGGTTTAATTACTGGTACTGGGTTCTTTTTGTTCAAAGTTCCTAATGCGCTTCTTTTAACAGTTCTTGCAGCAGTTGCAGGCATCTTCCCGATTATAGGAACAGCAATTATATGGATTCCAGTTGCAATTTATTTCTTCTTAGCAGGAAATACTTTCTCTGCATTCGGAATCATAATCTTCGGACTAATTTCAACAGTTCTTGAAAATTTCATAAAGCCAGCATTTGTATCTAAAAGAACAAAGGTAAACACCTCAATAATCCTTATTGGTATGATCGGAGGACTATTCATGTTCGGAATTCTTGGAATTATACTCGGGCCATTAATTCTTGCATATTTGTTAATAATCCTTGAAATATTTAGAGATAAAAAGCTACCAGGACTATTTATTGAAGAACCGGAAGCAGAAAAAGGAAAAGCTTCAAAAAAGTAACTAGTTAAATATAAAAACAAAATTTCTTTATTATTATTATTTAAGAGGGCATGAGGTGAAATGAAATTAAAAATAAAGTTTCTTGATTGGAGTGCAGGACTCCCGGTAGCAATGTTGGATAAGAAAACAGCTCAGAAAATAGGGGTCCATCTTAAAGATCGTATTCTGATAAAGACTTCCCAAAAAGATAAAAAAGAATTTTCAACAATTGTGGATATTGTTGAAGGATTAGTTAAACCAAATGAAATCGCAGTTACTTCTGAGATAAAAGAGATATTAAATTTAAAATCAAATCAAAGAGTTGCTGTTTCTCTTGCTCAAACCCCTAAGAGTCTCGAGTATATTAAGGGAAAATTAAATAAGAAGAAATTTACAAGAGAGGAGATATTTGAGGTAATCCGAGACATTGTAGATAATTCCTTGTCGGAAGCAGAAATCGCTTTATTTATTTCAGCAATGTACGAGCAAGGGATGACTTTTTACGAGACAGTGAATTTAATAGATGCAATATTGGCATCAGGAGAGAAATTAAGGCCAAAGAAAAAGTATGTTGTTGATAAGCATTGTATTGGGGGGATTCCAGGAAACAGAACAACCCCCCTGGTAGTGGCAATTTGTGCAGCAGCCGGATTAACGATGCCTAAAACTTCATCCAGAGCAATAACTAGTGCAGCAGGGACGGCAGATGTTATTGAGACCGTTGCAGAAGTTAGTTTTGAAATGAAAAAAGTAGAGAAAATAATTAATAAAACAAATGCCTGCCTTGTTTGGGGAGGGGCATTAGGAATGGTTCCTGCAGATTCTAAGATAATTCAAGTTGAAAAATTGCTTAAAATTGACCCTCAGGCACAACTCCTTGCTTCAATAATGTCAAAAAAGTTAGCGGTGGGAAGCAAATATATTTTAATTGATTTGCCATATGGTAAGACCGCAAAAGTCAAGAAAGAAATGGCGTTAGAATTAAAAAAACAATTTGAAAAATTAGGAAAGAGTTTTGGAGTGGAATTGAAATGCGTTTTAACAGACGGATCGCAACCAATAGGTAATGGGGTTGGACCTGTGTTAGAGATGATGGATATTATTGACATATTAAATCCTAAAAAACAAGGACCACAAGATCTTGAAGAAAAATCTCTTTTTCTTTCTGGGCAATTATTTGAAATGACTGGAAAAGCAGAAAGAGGCAAAGGAAAGCAAATGGCAAGAGAAATACTTTACTCCGGAAAGGCATTCGAAAAGTTTAAAGAAATAATAAAGGCCCAGAAAGGGGATTTAAATAGGTTGAAAGGAACAAAACTAAAGAAAAACATTTTGGTCTCCAAAAATATTAAAGTTAAAGAAATGGATAATAAGAAAATAAACACCCTTGCTAGAATTGCCGGTTGTCCAGTAGACAAATTCGCAGGGCTCTATCTTCACGCGCACGTTGGAGGCAAGGTGAAGAAGGGAGAGCCACTTCTTACATTATATTCTGAAAACAGGCATAGGTTAAAGGCGGCAATGAAATATTATAAGAAAGAAAAGCCAATTATTTTTAAATAATTCCTTTTAGCACAACTAATCTTTTAAAGTTCTATTTTTTACATACTTAATGGTAGAATATGTGGAGAAAATTGTAGATTACCTTAAAAAAAATCTAAAAAAAGGATATACTGAAGATTCACTTCAATGGGCGCTTATAGATCAAGGATACACTCGTTCAATAGTTGAACGTGCCATAGAAAAAGTGAATAAGGACCTAGCTGAAAAAGCCCCAGTATTGAAATCTAAGCCAATGATTAAGTATCAAATTATAGATGAAAATGATAGGCCAGTTACAATAAAGAAACCCTTATGGAAGCGAGTGTTCGGATAAAATTCTAGTATAGTAAGCTTTAAAATATCATGTTATTATTGAGTTATATTGAACTAAGCCTCTATGCGAAATGACTACGTTCGATGAGCATAGTAGAAGGATTTTATAAAAATCCTTGTTCAACTTTGTTGAACGCGTTACGAAGTACTGCCTCCGTCGCATAATGGTATTGCACCGGACTTGAGATCCGGGCCCTTTGGGCGACCAGGTTCGATTCCTGGCGGGGGCGT
>CAZZGW010000004.1:0-39086 GCA_964653605.1 Candidatus Woesearchaeota archaeon | reverse complement strand
TTAAAGCAATTAATTGAATCTCTTGAAAAGGCTGAAAAAAAATTAGAAAAGGCCTACAAAAGAGAAAAGTATGAGGATTTTACTAAATTAAGGAAATTTATATTAGAGACTCAGCAAAAAATTTCTGGATATATAAAATGAGAAAAAATAAAATTCACTGTCATTCATCTCTCCAAGGGGTAAAAAGGAGATTCAAATGAGAGAGCCTGACAAATTTAAACCCCTGAAAGAAATAATAGAAAAAGAGAAAAAACTAATCAAAGAAATAGCCTCATCTACGACCCACCTAAAAAATTCTAATTTAAGTGAGAGAAGGATGCTCACTACCCACCTTCGAAATCTTAAGGTTTCTTTAAAGAACTTCAACAATTCGATTCCAGAAGAGTTAGATAAAATAAAATTAGTGAAAAAATTGCCACAAGACGAAGATGCCAAATCTAAGGGAAAACTTTCTGATAAAAAGCTGGCAAAAATAGACGAGGCGAAAAAGAAAGCCTACAAGCAATCAGAGAAGGAAAGAGGGATGGTCAGAAATCTGGGGAAAGCAGAAGGTATTAAGGACTTAAAGAACAAAGGATATGCTATTAAACCAAATAGGTCTGAAAAAGATCCTAGACCACTTCCAAATAGGCCACTCCCTAGGAAATCTTTTATTGAGGCTATTGGATTTGAAAAAATTTACAAAAAAGGGGATTTAAAACCAGGACCCTTAGAAAAAGAAACAATAAAAAGGGCAAAGAAAAGCCAGACAACAGTCATTGTTAAAAAAGAAGAAAAAGCAAACTCATTTGTTAAAAAAGCTAACGAAGTATTTTCTACTTATGCTGATAGAATGGTTCAACAAAATGCATTCCCTACTCTTGAAGAAGATTTAATAAAAGGTAATTTAAGATTTATCCCTAGGGGATATATTTCTGTTGCTTTATTTTCTACGGTAATTGCTACGGCAGTAGGATTATTTCTAGCCATATTCTTTTTCATATTTTCAATTACGGGGGATATACCCTTTATACATTTTGCAGAAGGAGAATTGGGCTCTAGATTGTTAAGAGTTATATGGATGCCATTTATATTTCCTTTGCTAACAATTTTTGTTATGCTTTCTTATCCTTCTATGGAAAGAAAAGCTGCTGAAAGAAAAATTGATGAGGAACTTCCTTTTGCTACAATTCACATGTCAGCAATTTCAGGTTCTATGATTGATCCTAGTAAGATCTTTAATATTATTATTTCCACTAAAGAATATCCTTCGCTTGAAAAGGAATTTATTAAATTGATAAATGAGATAAATATTTATGGATATGATTTTGTAAGCGCCCTTAAGAGTTCTGCAAAGAGAAGCCCAAGTAAAAAGTTATCTGAGTTGTTTAATGGTTTAGCTACAACGATTAATTCTGGAGGAGACTTACCACAATTTTTTAATAAGAGAGCAGAAACACTTTTATTTGAGCATGGGTTAGAAAAGGAAAAGAAAACAAAAGCAAACGAAACATTTATGGATATTTACATTAGTGTTGTTATTGCTGCTCCTATGATTTTAATGATTCTGTTGATGATGATGAAAATGAGTGGTTTAGGCGTTTCCATGAGCACAAATATGATTACTATAATAATGGTACTTGCAGTTACGATGGTTAACATTGTTTTCCTGACTTTCTTGCAATTTAAAAAATAAAATGGAATTAAAAAAAATACACGCTGTAGGAATGATTGCCTCTTTGGTTATAATAGCTATCGCTTTACTCTTCCTTAGGGAATCTCAGTTGTTCTTCCTATTAGTAGGATTGGGGGTATTAGCTGCATCTTCTCCATTTGTTTTTTCAATAATTAAAGAAAATAAAATTAGCCTTGAAAAAGAAGAGATGTTCTTAGAATTTAGTAGAAATCTAGTTGAAAGTGTTAAAACTGGCACTCCAATTAGTAAAAGTATAATCAACGTTAAAAATAAAAATTATGGAGTTTTAAGAGTTCATATTGAAAAACTAGCTAACCAAATTTCTTTAGGTATTCCTTTAAACTATGCATTGGATGTTTTTTCAAAAGATGTTAACAATAAAACAATTGCCCGTGCCCTAACGCTTATAGGGCAAGCCGAAAGAGCAGGGGGGGACATTGGAGAGATTTTAGAGGCTGTTGCAGAAGCTGTTAGTACGGCAGACAAATTGAAGAAAGAAAGAAAAGCGGCAATTTCTACGCTAGTAATACAGGGATATATAATCTTCTTTGTATTCATTATTATTATATTAGTTATGCAATTCCAAATACTTCCTATGGTCTCAGGTATTGCCGAGGTGGGTGTGGCCACAGGCGGAGTTTTAGGAGGGGGAACCGGAGAACTTAGTGGAGGAGAACCTATAGACCAGGCAGAGATTTCTAGTTCTTTCTTATATTTAATGCTTATTCAGGGTTTCTTTACAGGGTTAACAATAGGTAAATTATCCGAAGGCAGCGTTAAGGCTGGAATAAGACATTCATTCGCTTTGATGTTAGTCTCATTTTTAGTTTCAGCTGCAGCAAACATAATTACGTCAGGGGCAGCAGCTGCGGGATAAAATGAAAAAAGGATATTACAAACCAGAAGGCACTGCAAAGAAGATTACTCCAAAGAAGCCAGCCTCAAAAAAACCCTCGCCTAAAGGTAGTTCCAAGATTTTTCCAAAACCAAAAGCAACTGGGGGATACACTAAAAGAATAACATATCCTCAAGCATCTAGAGGAATTCAAAAAGGAGGAAGGGGTGTTGGAAGTTTAATTAAACAAAATTCAATTCAAGACATAGTAAATAGCCCTCTGAGAAAAGTTGTCTGGGGACTTATCGGGGCCGTTGTTATAACAATGATAGTTGTTCTCATTATTTTTACAAATGCTTTAGATGGAGAAGGTATTGGAGGAAAAGATTTAGGAACCCAAGACTTAGAAATGAAAATTTCTAACGTTCAAATTGAAGAAGATTCTATAGATATAAATGTAGATATTGACGAAAAAGACCAAGAATTAGTTGGGGTAAAAATTATCGTTGATGACGGAACTAACTTTGATATTTTTAAAATAGAACTTAGCAAATCAGAAATTAGAAAAGGGGACATACACCTTGATTTAAAGAAAGTTGATGGAGATAAGGTAATCAAAGTTTTAGTTTCCCCTATTTACAATACTCCTGAAAGAGAAGGAGTTGTTGGCTCTGTTGAAGATTCTTACGTTCCAACAAGCGAGGATTTTGTAAAAACTTCTAAGGATGAGGGTGGGCCTTATCCTCCACAAAATACTTATAACCAACCTCCTTCTGATGAAGATGAAAATCTCGAAGAACTTCTAAACAATTCTCTAGAAAATGAGACTTCAGAAGATGAGCCTGAAAATGAATCTCCAGAGGATGTCCCAGAAGAAGAATGTAACAAAGGATTCCTTTTATTCTGTTATCAGGCAAAGGTTTACTTGTATGATAAATGTTTAAATGAAAGTTTCGTTAATAAGACTTGTACTTCTGACCAACTTTGTGAAGTTGATGAATGTGTTACTAAGGAAGAACCTCCCCCTGAGCCTATATGCGGCAATAACATTGTAGAAGTAGGGGAAAGTTGTGATGGGACTGATTTAAGTGGGGAAACTTGTGCTACTTTTGGGATTGATAATCCCGATGGAATCTTAAAATGTAATGTTAATTGTATTTTTGAGACAATTGGTTGCCAAGAATCTGAAAGCGCTTGTCAGCCAGATTGTGAAAATAAAGAGTGTGGTAATGACGGATGCCAAGGAGAATGCACCCCAGGATGCTCTGATGATGAAATTTGTGACGCTTATGGAAGATGCATCGAGTGTACTTCTGCTACTCAGTGTAGCGATAATAATGATTGTACAACTGACACTTGTGACTCTGGAACATGTTACCATTCAGAGATAAATGGGTGTTGTACTTCTAACACGGACTGTAATGACTATGATGTTTGTACAACGGACACATGCAATGCTGTAGGAGATTGTGTTCGTACAGATATAAACGGATGTTGTAATTCTAACACTGACTGTAATGATAATAGTGCTTGTACTACAGATGCCTGCACAGATAACCATGTTTGTTCAAACACAAATGCTTGTACTTCAAGTCAAACTTGCACCAATGGAGCTTGTGTAACAAATACAGCATATCCTAATACTGGCGCAATTATTGCAGACCATGCTTCTGCAGACGACTTTGATATTATTCCTAGTTGTTGGATTGAACGTGCTAAGGATGAATTTAGAATCGCTTATGAACATACCAGTCATGGGTCTCAAATACCTTCTGGGCTTGAAGGTTTAGAAAGATTAAAAGGATCTCCTTATAATATAGGGACAGGAAGTAATGACTTAGAATTCCATGACGATGCAATGGCCTCATATGCCTCTTCAGCAAGCGACATTGGATATTCAGATTGGGCCGAAGCTACAGAAAATTATCTGGAAAGTCATGGAAACATAAATGTTGTTATGTGGTCTTGGTGCGGACAAGTTAATGATCATGAAGATAATATGTATTCTCATTACCTTGGCCCTGCGGAATCGATAAAGAATCAGTATGATGTTAAATTTATTTACATGACAGGGCATTTAGAAGCAAATCAAGCAGTTAAAGAAGCTAACGATATTATAAGAGATCATGTTAATGAAGTGGATGGTATTCTCTTTGATTTCGCCGATATAGAAAGTTATAATCCAAATGGGGTTTTTTATTCCTCTGGAACAGATTACTGTCAATGGTGTTACACTTGGTGTTCTTCGCATTCTAGTGAATGTAGCCCTATTTTAACACAAACTTATTCTTGTGCACATAGCCACGAGTATAATTGTTATAGAAAAGCAAGAGCATTTTGGTGGCTAATGGCCCGTATGGCTGGATGGGATGGAACTGCTAATGATCCTTGTTAAAGATGAAAATCCTTTTAAATGACCGTATAATTCTAGAGATATGTTATTAGGACTTGTAGGAAAACCTTCTGTGGGAAAAAGCACCTTTTTCAAAGCTGCAACTTTAGCAGAGGTTGAAATAGCTTCTTACCCATTTACCACAATAAAAGCTAACCATGGAGTTGCTTATGTTAAAGTAGACTGTATTGATAAGGAATTTAATACCCAATGTAACCCAAATCATGGTTTTTGTTTAAAGCATAATAGATTTGTTCCTGTTGATTTGATGGATGTTGCTGGCCTGGTTCCTGGGGCTTCAGAAGGAAAGGGTTTAGGAAATCAATTTTTAGATGATTTGCGTGGGGCAAACATGTTTATACAAATAGTTGACTGTACTGGGACAACTAATGCCGAAGGAAAACCTCTTGAAAAAGGGGAAACCTATGAAATCTGGGAGGATGTGATTTTTTTAGAAAAAGAACTTGATACTTGGTATTACAATATCTTGGTTAAGGCTTGGAAAGCTTTTGCAAGAAAAGCCGAGCTTGAGAAAACTAAGTTCACAGAAGCTGTTACAAAACAATTTTCTGGGCTGAAAGTTACTGAAGAACAAATAAAAGCAGTATTAAGAAAAACAAATCTTCCAGAAAAAGCTTCTACTTGGACTGAAGAACAATTAATGACTTTTGCCTCTGAATTAAGAAAAGAAAGCAAACCAATGATAATTGCCGCTAATAAAGTTGATGTTGAAAATGGGGAAGAAAACTTTGAGAAACTAAAGAAAAAATTTCCAGATTATTTGGTTGTTCCTTGCAGCTCCGATTCTGAACTAGCACTCAGACAAGCTGCTAAAGCGGGCCTGATTGAATACATACCAGGAGAAAAAGATTTCAAAATTCTTAAAGATTTAAATGAAAAACAAAAGGGAGCATTAAATAAAATTAAAGAAAATGTCTTGGATAAATTTGAATTTGGAACTGGTGTTCAAAAAGTACTAAATTCAGGAGTATTTGATTTATTGGAATATATTGCAATATTCCCTGCAAGTGCAAACAAATTAGGGGATAGCAAAGGAAATATTCTTCCTGATTGTTTCCTAATGCCTCCAGGAACTACTGCTCAGGATTTTGCTTACTACCTACATACTGATTTTGGTAAAAATTTTATAAAAGCTATTGATGCTAGAAGTAAAATGGCTTGGGGCAAAGAACACGCATTAAAACATAGAGACGCCTTAGAGATTGTTACAAGATGAATCCGAAAGAAAAATGTAAATGTTATGAAGTGGAGGGGAAAGAAATAGATCCAGTAAAATCCATCGATTATTTCAAATATTTGGCTTCGACTAATCTTAAATCAAAAATTAATGGGAAGGTTAACCGAATCGTTACAAATTTATCTTGTTGCAAAGACTGTGGAGATTATTTCCTTTGGGACCAGGTACTCTTTGGAGTTCTCCCTAAATCATTCATTTTTAGAAGATACAAAAGCTACCTTTCTTTAGAGGAGATGGAAAAAAATCTAGCTCTTATTGACGGAACCACAGATTCGGAAGGTCTTGAAGGGATTGTTGAGATACGTAAAAGAGTTAAAGGATTTATGGATTCTGACAGAGATGAACGCGTTAGCTTTAAAAACTGATTTTAATTAACTCTCTTCCATGTCCAAAAAAAAACTAAATAAAGATATTAAAACCTGTAACGAATGTGATGGAAAGTGTTGCAAATATGTGGCCATAGAAATAGATGTTCCAGAAACTTTAGAAGATTTTGAAAATATTAAATGGTATGTTTGTCATGAAAACGTACACGTCTATGTTGAAGAAGATGGAAGTTGGAATATTGAATTCATAACTCCTTGCAGACACTTAGACGAGAATAACAGATGTACCTATTATAAAAAAAGACCAACAATTTGCAGGGAATATAACCAGGAAGAATGTCATTTCCATAATGGCTACGTAGAAATATTTTCTTTTAGGAAAATCCAAGATGTTGAGGAATACATAGAAAAAGTATTTAATAAAGGATTACATAAAATTCCTGATGAAGAAGAATAAACATTTTGAAAAGATTTCCAAAACAGAACATCATAATAAAAGAGTTAAGGTGAAGATGCACCCAAATTCTTCAAGAGAAGAAGTTGTTAAGATTAAGGAAGGGGAATATGAAGCTTGGATTAAAGAGGCCCCTTTAAAAGGTAAGGCAAACATTGCATTAGAAAAAATACTTCGGAAATATTTTAACAAAAAATGTAAGATTGTCTTTGGACTTAAATCGCGGAAGAAAGTTGTTGAAATTCAAGAGGATTAAAAAATAAAATGAAATACGAACCAGCAGAGGATTTACAAAGAATTGCGGATGAAGTTTCTATAATGTTATTCCCCCATATCGTTCTTGAAAGAGTAAAATGTTTTAGGAGCTACGGAAGTTCCTCTAAAGGCACCATTGCTAGATGTCACGCGCTTGGAAAGTTAATGCAAAAAGCTGTTGGCGTTAAAGCCCATTATGCTCTTGAATTTATCCATGAAAGATTTGATAAACTTTCTAAAGAAGACCAGGTTAAAACGATCATCCATGAACTAATGCATATTCCAAAAACATTTGGAGGTGGATTCAAGCATCACGATTGGGTAACTAATAAGAACGTTAACCTCCATTATAACACTTATATTGCAAAAAAAGATGGCAAAGAAAAAAACAAAAGTTGGTTTGGATGAACTCCTCAAAATTCCAGAACTAAAAAAGGTGAATGGAACTTTCCAAGAGGCAAGGGGTCTCATGTATAGAAATAGAAGAAGAGCAAGGGCATTATTATTTGAATTTAAGAAACCTATTAAATGGAAAATTCACTCGCTGTTTGTCAAATTTCCTTTTGTTGCCGTTTGGATTGATAAGGACCACAAAATCATAAAGAAGAAAATTATCAAGCCCTGGAGCGTGGAGATTGGTCCAGACAAACCATTCACAAAACTTTTTGAGATTCCGATTAACGAATTTTACCGACGAGAAATTAAAAATTTATTGGCCTTGAACTAAGGACAGTGAGAAGAGTCAGAAAGGTTTATAAAGAATTGAGTCTATAGAAAATTATAATGATCAAAAGGAGGTCTAAAAGAGATGGGAAAAATCATTGCTAAAAATGTCATTGAAAGAAAGTCAGGTTACCTTTATTATGTAGACGGTAAAGGAAACGTGTGCGAAGCTAAGATGGCGAGAGGCGGTAAAAAGAAAAAGGCAGTTAAGAAGAAACCAGTTAAGAAGAAGGTTGTAAAAAAGAAACCAGTTAAGAAGAAAGCTGCTAAGAAGAAGGTTGTAAAAAAGAAACCAGTTAAGAAGAAAGCCGCTAAAAAGAAAAGAAGATAAGTGAATTGTTTTTATTTTTTATTTTATCTTTTTCAATAGTTTTATATATTTAATTTGATGTTCTAATTCATGATCAGAAGAGGTGATAAGAGAGGATCCCATATTGGAGTGGTCATCTCTTTTGCAATATTTGTAGCGTTCTTGATATTTCTTTATACTTTAGCCCAGCCGAGCTTTCAACAAAAAGAACAAGAGAATGCTCTGAGGGTCTATCTTGAAAAAACTTTAATTGAAAATGTTTCTTCTGAGTTAACAATCATAACTGTGAACGTTAGTTCAAGCAGCTTAAGTGAATGTATTTCTTTAGATGGACTTATTGGAACTTTTGAAATAACTCCAAGGATTTTTGTTTGGAATGCTGAACAAGTTTCAACCCAATCTGGAATCCAAGGAAATGACTTAAGAATCCAGAGAGAGGATCCCTCAGACGTATTTTTCAAAATTCACCATTCCGAAGACTTTCCAGATAGGGGCTCTGGATCTTGGACCTGTGAAAACCTTGTGGAAGGTGTTGGTTACGATTTGGGAGTTACCAAGGTTGAAAAATATATTTTTTCAGAGAATGTTATTGCATTAATAAATGATTACATAGGCAGGTATGAAATGCTAAAAGATGACTTAAAAATTCCAGATACATATGAATTTGGATTTGGATTGATTTATTCTGGTGGAAATGCCATAGAAACTCCAGACAGAGACGTTCAAAAAAATATTTACATAAAAGAAATCCCCATACAGTATGTTAACGAATTGGGAAAGATTCAAACAGGATTTTTGGTGTTAAAGATTTGGTAAAATGAGAATAAGAAAGAAAAATAAAAAAGGTTGGATAAAAGTTATTGAAGTATTCATCGCAATAATGCTTATGACTGGTGCGGTCGTTCTGGTTTTAAATCAAAATAGTTTTACTGGAGATGTTATTGGAAAAGAGATTAATCAAAAAATGGATTATATTTTAAAGACCATCCAAAATGACGAGGACCTTAGAGAAGAAATACTTGATGCTAGTTTGCCTGTTGAGTGGGACGACTTTAATTCTTCTGGGTTGACCAATACTGGTTTAAAAGTGCTTGAGAAGTCTCCTAGAAGTATTATTTGTGAAAGTAAAGTTTGTGATTTAAATGACGATTGTACCAATCCTGGGTCTCCTCCAGAAAAAAACATATATTCTAAATCTGGATACATCTCCGCGGATCTGGACACTTATGCTCCAAGACAATTAAAATTATTCTGCTGGGTGAGATAAAATGCCTGCTCAAAGTAAAGGACTCCACCATATGAATATCAGAAAAAGGATTCATAAAAAACATGAGAAGTATCCACACCCAGATAAATTCAAAAGAAATTACGATAAGCTAATGTATGCAGTAGCCATTATTTGTCCACTAATTACTCTCCCTCAATTACTCAAAATATGGGTTTACCAAGATGCTACGGGAGTTAGTGCCCTCTCTTGGCTAGGGTTTTCAATAATCTCTGTTCTTTGGATGTATTATGGAATTTTGCATAAAGAAAAACCATTAATTGTAATGAATATTGCATTTGCAACAATGCAACTACTAACAGCAATAGGAGCGATAAGATATTAAAATGAAATTTGAATTTTTATCACACACTGCAGATATAAAGTTCCAAGCTTGGGGAAAGACAATTGAAGAGGTCTTTGAGAATTCTGCACTCGCGTTATTCAAGAGTTTGTCGGATAAAAAAATAAAACTTAATAAAAGGATGACAATAAGGGCTGAAGGAAATGATCTTGAGAGTTTAATGTACAATTTTTTAGAAGAATTCTTGTTTTTATTGGACAGTGAAAATTTCATTGGAAGTAGATTTGAGGAAGTTATTTTAGATAAGGCAAAATTTGAAATCACTGCAAGAGTTGTGGGAGACACCGTAAAAAACAATGATTACGAGATTACTCATATCAAGGCAGTAACATATAGCGAAATGGAAATAAAGCACCTACCAGAAAAATGGATTGCACAAGTTGTTCTAGATGTTTAAGAAAAAAGACAATTAACTGACTATAAATAAGCTAAAGCTTCACCTATCTCAAACAAACCCTTCTAACAAAAGAGATTCTATCAGAATGCCCCTCTAACTGGATAACAACTCAAAAAGAGACTAACAAAAAATAGATTAAAAAAATAAAAATAAAGTTATTTCTTAACTACAAGATAATATATTATTGCCGTTAAGATGTTGAAAATAACCGCTAAAATTATCCAAAGGACTTTCTTTCCTGAAGACATTTTCTTCTGGTTTGCAGCCACGTCATAAATTACCCACACTGCACACGCAAGAACGATCAATCCAAGAAGTCCGTTTCCTAATAATGCCATTTAATTAACCTCCTTTTCATGATTTTACAGAGGGGAAAAACCCTTTTAAAGGTTAGTTATCTTTTCATAATAATAAGAAAAATGGAAATAAATAAAATTTCTGAGAACATATATGAAATTCCTAGGAAAGGGAAGATGAACGTCCCGGGAAGGGTTTATGCATCTGAAAGCATATTGAAGGACATAAAAGAGGACAAAACTCTGATTCAAGTTATTAACGTTGCTAACTTGCCAGGAATTATTAATCAATCTATTGCATTGCCTGATGCACACCAGGGCTACGGTTTTAGCATAGGAGGCGTAGCAGCTTTTGATAAAGATAAAGGAATCATAAGCCCAGGAGGTGTTGGATATGACATTAATTGCAGTGTTAGATTGCTTAAAACAAATTTAACAAAAAAAGACATTCTCGAAAAGCAAAAAGAAGTTCTTAATTCTTTAAACAAAAAAATTCCTTCTGGTGTTGGAAGAGGAAGCCCCTACCAGGTTAAACGATCTGACTTCATAAAAATCCTTGAAAGAGGGGCAGAATATATGTCTGAACTCGGAGATAATATTAAGGAAGATTACATTAACACCGAAGAGGGAGGGAAAATGAAAGAAGCAGATGTTTCAAAAGTTTCTGAAAAAGCAATTAGAAGAGGGATAGGCCAATTAGGAACCCTTGGAGCTGGAAATCATTTTCTTGAAGTTCTTTTTGTTGATGAAATTTTTGATAAAGAAATTGCTAAAACTTTTGGACTTAAGAAAGACCAGGCAGTCGTTATGATTCATTGTGGTTCTCGAGGGTTAGGACACCAAATAGCCTCGGATTACATTAAAGCGATGGAAAAAGAAACAAACGTAAAGGAGCTTCCGGACAGGGAATTAGTTAATGCCCCAATTAAAAGCAAATTAGGAAAAGACTACTACGGGGCAATGTGCTGCGCTGTTAATTTTGCTTTTGCGAATAAACAATTAATTACAGAATGGACAAGAGAAGAACTCAAGAGACTTTTTCCAAAAGTAAAAGTTGAGGTTGTTTATGATGTCTGCCATAATATTGCTAAATTTGAAAAACACAAAATTAATGGAAAAATGCAGGAAGTTTGTGTTCATAGAAAGGGTGCAACTAGAGCATTCGGTCCAGGAAGAAAAGAAATCCCCGAAAAATACAGAAAAGTTGGACAACCTGTTTTAATTCCAGGAACTATGGGAACATCAAGTTACGTTTTAGCAGGAACTAAAAAAGCAGAAGAAATGACCTTTGGAAGCACAGTTCATGGAGCTGGGAGAATCATGGGAAGGACAAAAGCCATAAAAACAATTGATGGTAAAAAAACAAAAAAAATGCTTAATGAGAAAGGAATTGAAGTTTCTAGTTCAAGTGATAAATCACTAGCAGAAGAAGCACCAGAAGTCTACAAAGATGTTGAAGAGGTTGTTCAGGTAGTGCAAGATTTAGGTATTTCTAAAAAAGTAGCTAGATTAAAGCCATTAGTTGTTATTAAGGGTTGATTATCTCTGGAGTATAACTCTTGTTACTTTTTTTGTTCCTCCAAGACCCAAAAATACTAAAATTCCGTCTTCTCTTACTTCAAAAGACTCAACATCATAGGCAGTAATTTTTCCTTTTTCTTGAGAAGTCATTCCATTAAAATAAGCTTGCACCATTTTAGTATTTTCTTTTTTTTCTTGAATTTCTTGATTTACAAACATATTAATTCTTTCATTTTGTAATTTTCTTTCCATAATACCTGCTAACCTGTTGGGATTTATTCTAGCTAAAACAGTTAATGGATTTTCAGGAGGAGTGTATGGGAGGGTTGTATTAAAATAAGGATTAATTGGGCTTCTTGTTTGATCTATATCCATAATTTCAAGATCTTCATTTGTTCTTCCCAATCTCTTATTAAAAGACTTGCGAATTAGAGTAGAAAAATAATCATAATTATCCGTCATAAAAAACTAAAGAATCACTAAAAAAACAGGGAATTCAAATAGCTAGTACAAGTAACAAATCCCTTGTAGAAAAATCCCCAGAAGTCTACAAAGATGTTGAAGGAGTTGTTCAGGTAGTGCACGATTTAGGTATTTCTAAAAAAGTAGCTAGATTAAAGCCATTAGTTGTTATTATTGGGTAAATTCAACATACTATAAATCTTCAATTATCCAAAATAATTTATCTTTAAGATCTTTTTTTTGTTCATTGCTTTTTAATTTTTTATTAAAAATAGCATATAGTTGTGCTGTCCTAGCCACTAACCAAGTTTCTAAATCCTCTTCCATACCTCTATAATTAAAACCCACACTTTCTTTGTAACTTTTGATTATCTCTTTCTTTTTATTAGGATTAGAAATAATCATTGAAGCCACATCTCTTCCAGGATGGCCTATCCCCCCTATTTCAAAATCAAAATAATAATTATCTCCTTGAAAAGTCATCATATTTTTATTCTGCATATCCCCATGCAAAATTGTTGAAATATTTTTGTTTATTTTTTTATTATGCAATTTATTTTCAACAACTTTTTTTAAATCTCCGAATACATTTAAATTTTCAAAAATATAGGAAACAACTTCTTCAAAATTATGGTTAATAAGCAATTTATTTTTTTCTAAAGGATTTTTTATAAAATAATCATGAACTTTTGCCCAATCTTTTATTGTTTGATAAACATTTTTCTTTTCTGTCTCAATAAAATAAGTTTGGAGATTAATTCCTTTCCAATTATGAATTTCTGGAGTTTTTATTAAATTATTTTTTTTAAATAAATCATAAAAAAATAATTCCCTATGTAAAAAAATTGGTTTTTCATAATATTTGGAAACAATTTTTTTTCCATTTAAAGTATATATCTTAGATTTATTTCTATTTATTTCTTTCATATCAAATTTTCTTTGCTAAGAAAATAATTATCCTATGTTGGTGCATATCTTCTCCATGTTTCCTAGACAAAGTAGAAGTATTGTGGATTATCTTCCAATCAGAATACAATTTATTTAACACCTCTTTATCTGGATAAAAATTAATTTTATTATTTGGATTTTCTTCATTAGACATGCATATTAAAAGATTTAATCCACTTGAGAGGGTATTTTCTTTTATTCTATTAATAATTTTTTTAGCATCTTGTTTTTTTAAAAAATGCAGTATTCCTGTTCCAATTATTAAATCATATTTTGGTTCAAAATTAAAATCTAGAACATCTTTGTTTACAAATTTAAAATTATCTTTTGATTCCATTAAATTTTCTTTATCAACACCTACAACAGAAATTCCTTTCTCAATAAATTTATTAGAGAATCTGCATTTTCCACAACCCAAATCCAAAACAGATGTGGGATTTAATTCTTGCATAATTTCAACAATTAATGGTTTTCTTTGTTTCATTTTCAAAGTCTCTTTTTTTAAGATCAGAAGGTTTAACTAATTTTTTAAAACACATTGGATCTTTAGCCATATAATCTCCGGTTGTTGCATAGGAAATAGCCCTACATCCTTTACAATGTGAAACATAATCGCATCCAGTATTTTCTTTTATTTTATGTAAATCTCTTAGATTTTGCATAACTTCATTTTCTGTTATAAGTTTTATTAATCCTTCGCTAATGTGCCCAATATCTATTGGGAGTCTTCTACAAGGATAAACTCTTCCATTTGAAAGAACAGATAAACCTGAAAATCCTGCTCCACACCCTCCCAAATATTTTTCTTTTTCTCTTGATTCTTCTTTTAAAGAATCATCATTGTGCATTAAATGCCATAAAACTTCTGATTCTAGTAATTTTATTTTATCTCCATATTTTTTATCTAATTCTCTTTGAAATCTATAAATTCTATATAATTCTTTTGAATTAATAAATTCAGGATCTCTAATGCCTAATTTTTTGTCTGGAACATAGGATTGTATTCCAAAAGCTTTTGCTCCTGCTTCAATGGAATCTACTATCACTTGTTCTATATATTTCTTATTTGATTGCATTGCAGTAAAAGAAACTGTTACATCCAAACCTGCTTCATTGCTATTTGAAATTCCCTGTATTGCTTTATCAAAAGCATAATTCCTATTTCTTACAATATTATGGGTTTTTTTATCTCCATCTAAAGAAATCTGTAATCTTTTCATCCCTCTTTTTTTAAACTCTTTTGCTTTTTCCAAGGTTATTAGAGTTCCATTGGTAAGAAGAATTGTGGGAACTCTATTTTGTTTAGTGTAATCTAAAATGTCTAATAAATCTTTTCTCAATAGGGGTTCTCCTCCTGAAATATGGAATCTTGGTTCCATGTTCCATCTTTGGGTTGTATTTATAAGATCATCAACCATACTTTTTACCTCTAAAAGACTCATTAAATCTTTTTTTTCTTGGACATGGTCTTGATTTCCTTCTCTATTATGATAACAATGTTTACATTCAAGATTACAATTATTTGTTGAATCCCATTGAATAAATATTTGTTTTTTAGTCATTCTTAAACCTATTAGTATAGAATTGCTTTTTTCTAAAAACTATTAAAAGATTTAATTTAATTTTTGGTATGAAGGATTTCCCCCGCAACTTATGCATTCACTACAACCAGAAACACAAGTATATCCTTCTTGTCTAACTTGAGGCATCATACTATTCAAGTATGCTACTTCATTTGCAGTAATTGGAGCTGGGCCACTTCCAGTTTTTCCTTCTAATCCCTTATTTGCCATATTATTCAGGAGTCTTAATTCTATTTAAATATTGTTATAATTAAATAATTCATACAAATAAAACCACTAGTAGTCATAAAGGGATAAAAAAACAACAATCTTTTAAAAAACTTAACAAAAGGAGGGTTAGATTATGTTTTATTAGAGGTTAAACAAGATTTATTAGATGTTTACAAAATTATACTTATTCAAAAAATAAATTACTCTTCAAAGTTGATTTTGAAGGAACCAAATTAAATCCAAGATTAGAAGGAAGACTAACTAAAAAAAATGGCTCAATTAAATGATTTAAGAGAGATTATTGGAGAATACTCTAAAACAATTGAATTTTATAATAAAGGGGTTAAAAGCATAGGTGACTCTTCAATAAAACTCATTTCAAGGGATATTGATGTTGGTCTTAGAGAAAATGATAATAAAAGTGTTCCAAAACAAGTAAATCTAATATGTAATCAGTAACACCATAGTGCTTAAAACCCCCATTTTCCTCTAATTCTAACGTAATTTACACATAAAGAGGTATAAATCAAAACATTTATATATAACTACAAAGTAGTTACAATATAGGAAAATGGGAAAAAGACTAAATAATTTTTTAATGGCGGGAACTGCGGTTGTAGCAAGTATTTTGCCTAATGTTTATGGGCAAAATGATGGAATTTACAGAGATGATCCTTCACTTGCAACAATTGATCCAACAGAATCATTACAATTTAGACGTTCTGGAGATGTCAATAGGGAAGGAATTTCTAAAGACACTCTTATAGAAAATGATCTGACAAGGATGCAGGAGATAATTGATGGGACTTTTACTGATCCTTCTGATCCCTGGTTAATGTACAGAGCAGATATTAATGGAGACAATCAAGTAAATAACCAAGACTATGACATGCTTGAAGACCATGTAAGAAACCACAAATTTAAACAAGTAGCAAATTGGTATTGGGATGCTCTGCAAACCCCCGAAGAAAGAAATGCTTATTTTCAAAGTGTTTATGAATTTGACCAAACTAACCACTCTGAAGATGGGGGACAAATTCCAATCTTTGACTGTACACAATATTCTCAACAAACAATGATTGATGTCCATGGATTTACTGATCCTAATGATATTGCAGACCTACAAGAAGTTTGGGATTATGATTTTTCGCAAAATGGTTTACATGGGATTCCTTTGATGGACGCCTATATAAAAGATTATGATGAAAATGGAAAAATTTCTGGAGCCCATGAAATGAACACCATTTTTGTTGGAAATGATGCATTAAATTGGAATGATTGGAACCATTTTGAACCTCAAAGAGATCTCATGGATGTTCAGCCAGGAGAAGCATACATTATTGGAGAAAATTCAAAATTTGAAATTAGAGGACCTCCAACATTTGGGACTTTTGGAATCGAAGAAGAAAAGAGCCTTTATTTGAGCATCCTTACTCGTTTTAGAATTAATGATCTAGTGCCCTCAAACTATTGGCCAACATCCGAGGAACAATATGGTCAAACTCTAAAAAGAGACACTTCATACCCCACAATAAGCACTTCAATTCAAGAAGGGTTTCAATACGAATCAAGTCCAAACATTAACATTGAAATCCAGGATAATCAACAGAATGATAAAGGCGTCAGGGAAGGATGGGTTAGCTTTGATGGGGGGGCAACAAAAAGACTAATTTCAGAAAGCAATAATTTTAATCCAGATTTGCCAGAAGGAGAATACACAATGGTAACTTACGGTATTGATAAAACTCGTAAAGAAACAGTTATACAAAAGAATTTCTCAATTGTTAAACCCGCTGATAATATCAATCCGGAGGTTAGTGTTTCTAGTCCGTTGGAAGGAATGGTTTATGGTTCAAGTCCAGATTTCCAATTTAACGTTACAGATGAAACAGAGCTAGATAGTTCTTACTTTAGTTTAGATAATGGAACTACTAAAACTCTCTTTGATGAAGTTTTTAATCAGAACCCTAATTTAAACTTTGGAAATTACAATTTACTTGTTCGTGGAGTAGATAAAGCAGGAAATAAAACTGATAAAGTTGTTAATTTCTCAATTGTTGAGCCAGTGGATAACACCTCTCCAGAAGTTAACATTTCTAGTCCTCTGGAAAATGCACTCTATCAAGAGAGCCCTAATTTTAATTTTAGTGTTACCGACGATAAATCACTTGATAGTGCATATTTCCAGGTAAATAATGGAACAAGGAATATCTTTGAAGAGAACTTTTCTGGCAATGAAAATCTAGACTACGGAGAATATCAAGTTTCTGTTACAGGAGTTGATGAGGCTGGAAATAAAACAGAAAAAGAAGTTAATTTTTCAGTTAAAGATACCATAAAACCAAAGCCAACACTTAATTATGAAATTGATGGAAATAATGTTTCTGCTAGCTGGAGTGTTGAAGAAAAGAATTTCAATCCAGAAGAATCATATCTTGCTTTAAATGGAAACAAAGAAAACATTTCTCAAGAAGGGTTCAAGAATTATCAAAGTCTTCCAACTGGAGAAAATGAGCTTAAATTATACGCAGAAGATATGTTTGGAAATAAAGATTCTACTATTAAGTATATTAATATAACAGATGTAGGGTTGGAAAATGAATTGCTAAATAACAAAATGCTTGTTTTTCCAAATCCTGTAAATGAGTTTGGAAGAGTAAGATATTCAAAGAATAAAACTGCTTACTTAGAATTTTACAACACTTCGGGAAAACTTGAAAAAGAAATAATTGATAAAGATGGAAATGGAGAAACAGAATTTAATTCTTCTGACTTAAAATCCGGCCTGTATATTATAAGAGGAAGAGATGAAAATGAAACTCCTCTTGGAACAGGAAAATTTGTAAAAAGATAATCTTTTATTTTGTTATTTACATTTTTCTTACAAAAAAGAATTCCCAAAAACTTCAAAAAGTTTATAAAAGGGGTTTTACTAATTATTTTATCATGGTTGAGAGGAAATTAAAAGGGGTTTTAGTTGTTCTTAGTATATTTGTAGTCATGTTGTTATCTTTGGTTGTTGTTAGTGCTGGGTACAGTTGTGGCACTCCTGCTTCAAGTACAGCATGTAATAATATTTGGGGGTCTCCTACCACCACTGTTAATAGTGCTAGTGCTTGTGAATCTTGGTGCGAATCGCAAACTACCACTGGCGCTAATTGTTGTTCATGGATTTCAAGTACGGGAAGTTGTTACTTAGGAACCCAACCAATGGCATATCCTGTTCCAAGCAACATATATGGAGGAAGTTGTACTTTTTATGGGTATGGTTATAATTGTGACTACCCTACTTCAAGTAAGGCGTGTAATAATATAAAAGCATATACTAGCGAATCTAGCATTAGTGCTTGTGAATCTTGGTGTGAACATGATGTATATGGAGATTTAGGAATTACTGATGCGAATTGTTGTTATTGGGTTAGTAGCGCTAACGTTTGTATAATTGGGACAACCCTTGTTACGGGCCCTCCAAGCATAAGTTATGCTGCGACTTGTACCGAAATCGACAACACCTGTACAAGTGGTTCAGATTGTGATTCTGGCTTATGTGTGGAAGGAGAATGTGGAGCTACTGCGTATTCTTGTCCAGTTAGTCCTCCGTCTAAAAGATGTTCTGGAAGTGGTTCAACTTCATCTTACACTACTGCTGGGAATTGTGCTTGGGATGGTAGCAAGGGCATATGTGATATGACTGGAGAATGGCTTCAATATAATGGAAATGATAACTTTTATAGTGAATGTGGATACTCTTCTGTATTTGATAGAGATGACTGTGATAAAAGTGTGGGTGGAAGTTATTCTGCTAATGGTGTATGTTGTGGAAGTAATTGTGTAGGAAGCACAAGTTCTAATTGTTGTGATGACGGAGATTGCACATCTCCACAGGTATGTAACTCAGATTATGTTTGTGAAACACCAGCCCCAACTTGCACATCAAACGGAAATGATTGTTCTAATGCAAATACTTGTTGTGGATTGGTTTGTGTTGAAGGAAAGTGTAGGGATGATTGTAGTGGTTACAATGGACAAAAATGTTACGAACGTGATAATGCAGGACTTTGTGTTAATCCTTCTGAGTTATCTTCAACACTAGGGGGATGTGATGTTGCTCCTTCTTGCAGTAGCTTTGGACAGAGTTGCACTGTTAGCAATGATTATGGGTATGAGGATAGTGATTGTTGTGATGGCTTTATGTGTGATGCGTGGTCGAGCACTTGTGTAGAATGGGGCTGCGGTACTTCAGCTTCAGATTGTCCATTTTACTATTTCCATGAACAGACTGGAAACCCCTGGACTGAATGGTGGTGTGATACAAGATATGACAGGGTTCATTATGAGGTACTGGAGTATCGGTGCTCAACAGGCATTGATGATTTACTTCAACATAGGTGTATTGAATATACTCTTAGTACGGGGGAAAAGATTTGTGAAGATGATGAACGTTGTGCTTATCCATATAGTAGTAATGATTTATATGCGAGTACTCTTCAAAAAGACTGCAATGCCATATGCAACGTGGGAGTTAATTCTTACGTGGGTTGCTATGGTGATGGTAACTTGTGGAATTATGATGACTGTGGAGATCGAACAGATGTCTCAGATTATTGTACTGCGATTGGAGAATCTTGCCAAGTAAACCCTGGGGAAAATGATGAATGTGTTATAGGTGAAGGCTACGATTGTCCTGACGGAACAATTGCAGGAGACGAAGTTTGTGATGGATCTAACTTAGGAGGGAATGATTGTACAACAGTTGCTGGAGATTTTGATGCAGGAACTTTAAGTTGTAATACCAATTGTCTGTCTTTTAACACAAATTCATGTACGGATTGTGGAGATAATAATCAAGAAGGAAGTGAAACTTGTGATGGTTCTGATTTAAACGGGGCTACTTGTACTAGCTTAAATTATGATGCTGGGACACTTTCATGTAATTCTGTTTGTACTGGTTTCATTACATCTGGGTGTTATGATTATGAATGTACTAGTGATAGTAATTGTAATTCTAATGAAAAGTGTAGTTCTAGCCATACTTGTGTTGCTTGTGATTTAACTGGTGCTTGGTGGAGTCCAGGAGATGATATTGGTGAAGGAACTAGTGTTAGCTTAGCTGTTGAAGGGAACTGGGCATGTGCAGGAAAAACTGTTGATTTAGATGTTTATAGAGGAAGTACTTGGATAAGGGACCTTTCTAGCTTAACAATAGGAAGTTCTTCCCCATATAGGGGTTATAGAAGTTGGACTTCAGATGTAGATAACTCTGGAGATCATGATTTTGTGGGAACATTAGATTCAAATACTGGTGAAAAGGCTTATTCTGGAAATATTTATATTACTGTTGCTCCTCCTCCAGCTTCTTGCGGGGATGGAATTTGCCAAGAGAATTGTGGTACATGTTCTCAGGATTGTCTATGTCCTGGACAAGTGTGTCATTCTAATACTTGTATGGATGATTGTGTTATAACCAATGCATATTGGAGTTCATCTAGTGTAAATGATGGAGATTCAGTTACCTTAAATGTTCAAACTACTGGATGTACAACCTCTGAGACAATTTCTTTTAATATTTTTGAGAGAGATATTCTTGATTCTAATGATGATTATTCTCCAGACCCATCTGCTAAAAATGTAGAAAGTGATGGAACAACCTCTAGGACATGGGTGGCTGATTGGACAGATGATTCTGCACTTCTTGAATCTAACCCCCCAGAATATAGGTTCACCGCATCAATAAGTGCTTGGAGTGAAAGTGATACAAGTGGAAATTTAGAAGTTAACTCCGTTTCTAGTGGTGCTACTTGTGGAGATGGGGATAGAGAGTCTGGAGAAGGGTGTGATGATGGAAACACAGCTTCTAGCGATGGATGTTCATCTACCTGTTCTATTGAGTCTGGTTGGAAATGTAATACTAATGAACCAAATAATGTATGTTGGTGGGCTTGCGGAGACGGTATAAGAGATTCTACAGAACAATGTGATGATGACGATACTGCCAATGGGGATGGATGTTCTTCTTCTTGTCAGGTAGAGGATGGTTATTCTTGTGTTGGAGATGTTGGAGACTTAAGTGTATGTTCTGAAGCAGGATGTATGATTTCTGTAGCCGAATGGCAAAGAAGTGGAAGTACAATCACTTCTGTAAATGATAATGTTAATGTATATTTACATGTTGAAACTCCAGATTGTCCTGATGGAACAACTATAGAATTCTATGTTACAGAAGATGATAATACCTTTGATGATCTTGTTTCTACTTCTATTGGGGATGCGACAATCTCAAGCAACATGGCAGATGGGATTTGGAATGCAGAATATATGTCTGATACAGATGGAGATGGTAATCCTCCAGAATTTTATTTTACTGCAAACATCCAAGGAGATACTACTGAAAGAGATAGTGGAGGATTATTAACAGTTAATTATGTGAATCCTTGTGCGGGAATTAGTACTTGTGCTGATTACAGCCAATCTGCGTGTGAAGCAGACGGATGTGGGGTTGCAGATGCTTCTCAAGCTAACTGTGACTTCCAAGTTGATCCTGTTTCAAGATGTATATTGTATAATGATTGTGGATGTGAATGGGATGGAAGTTCTTGTGTTCCAAGTTTAGAGATCACTCCTTCCTGTGGTGAATGTGGAAACACAGTTCTTGATTCTGGAGAAACTTGTGATGATGGAAACATTATTAGCGGAGATGGATGCTCAGCTACTTGTACTATTGAAGATGATATAAGTCTTCCTTGTCCTGAAGGAACAACTAGATGTGCTGATGATACTTGTAGTTTAAATTGTTGGTTTACTGACGGTGGAAATGCTCCTTGTAACAATGATGGAACCTGTGATTCAGATGAAGGATGTAGCTGTGGAGATTGTGATGGGGTGAATGATGCTTGTGGGGCTGGACTTTTATGCAGTATAAATGATGAAGCTTGTTGTTATGGCACTGAAGATGGAAGCTGTAACCCTTACTGTTCTTTCATTGATCCTGATTGTGCTGGAGATGACTATTGTGGAAATGGATGGGAAGGATTCGGAGAACAATGTGATGATGGAAATACAAATAATACTGACGGGTGTTCAAATACTTGTACTTACAATATAGTTCCTATTGGGGGAGATTGTCTCGAAGGTCAAATGTTATGTCTAGATGGAACTTGTAGTTTAAATTGTGGATTTACAGATATTGGATATGATGATTCTTGTCAACTTGAAAGTGCAAATTGTTGTGCGGAAGGATTAAGTTACCGGGTTCAGGATAACGCTTGCTGTAAGGTCATTTCAGATGGTTACTGTAGCCCCTATTGTGCTATCTCCGATCCTGATTGTAATGCCCTTGATTTAGGGGGAATAAATGGTATTGGGTATTGTGCTTATTCTGATAATAGCTTGGATGACTGTGCTGATGGATTTTTAACTAGAGATTACACTGCAAACTGGATATGGGATGATTCAAATTTTGTTTATGTTGATCCTCAAAGTACGAGTTATGTTGAAGATCCTGCTGGAGAATGGCACTATGATCCTATAAACCCTTTAACAGGGGACAGAGCATCTGATGATTGTAATAACATAAGTGATGAAATTATATGTCCTGCACAAGTTGAGCTTCCTGGATTCGGAAAGATGCAGCTTATTTTATCAATAATTGTTTTGGCTATAGCATACACAATTATTATTTTCCGGAGAAGAGATTAACCCCGGAGAGTAAGATTTATAAAAAGAAATTCATTGTTATTAAAATGAGGTGGAGGATATTTTCTGTATTTGTTTTCTTAAGTGTTATTTTATCACTTAGTTTAGTTTCTGCTAGTTTTCAAATAGGAACTCCTTCGCATTATCTTAATGATACATATGATCTTGGGGACAAAATAGTTGCATGGGTTAATATAAGCTTTACTAACGAACCTTATAATTCTACGTTTGAAGATTCTTTTGGAAACACACACACAATACAAAATATTTTAAACAAGAATAATGAATATGTTTACAATGATTCTCTTCCCTTGCTTAATTCTTCATTCCAGATTCTTACTTTGAATGATGCTTTCATAATTCCTGGAATTTTAGGAGATGTAGCCTATGAATTAAACCTAACTGGAATAACCTTGCTTTCGGGTATAATAAATATAAACACAACACAAGACCTTTCCTTAAAAGTTGAGGCTGCTCAAGCGATTAATAGTAAAAAGGCTGATATTGCACAATTTAATGCTAGTTCTAAAACCTATACAGGATTTATTAAAGAAAAGGTAGAAGTTGCCTTTGACGTTTTAAATTTTGACATAAGGGTAGAGCAATTAGAAACATTATATTCCACAGCAGATTCAAATGCAGACTACCAAAAAATAATTGATGATGCTCTTCTAATAAGGGTTCCTAAGCTAATTTCGGAAAGTAAAAGCATTGATAACATTAAATTCTATGCTGATGATAAGAACGTGGACTTTGATATTCTTACAGGCATCACAGGAGAAGAATATGATGATGATTTGGAAAGTTCTTATTCTGATGCTCTATTTATATGGAATCAAGACGAGATAGATATGAGGATTGCTTTTAAGGAAATCTCAGCTAGTTATGGTTTTACAGAAGAGGTTTTATTCAGATATTTTGAGGTTCAGTTCCCAGAAAGCCCTACAATGAATTCTTATTTCATAATTGAATCTATAGAAAATTTGGAGTTTGAAGAAAATTATGGGCAAATAAAGAAAGGAAATTATTATTATATTAACCTAGGAGAGCAAGCCTATGGGGATATAATCTTTATAACCTCTGAGAACGTTGATTTTGTTAGTGTTCCTATGTTTGTTTCTCCAGCCCTTATGGATCTCCCAGATCTAGGAGGAGAGATTATAGACTCTAAGAAACAAGTTAAAATTTCCAGATGGATTTTCTTTGGGCTGGTTATTCTTTTACTTTTAGTTTTGGGAATGGTTATTTATTCTATTGTAAGCACTTGGTATGATAAAAAATATGAAAGATACTTATTCCCTAATAGAAATAACCTTTACAATTTAATCATCTATGTTAACAATTCTAAAAGAAAAGGAATTAGCAATGAAGAAATTGCTAAAAACTTAAGGAAATCTAAGTGGTCTGGGGAACAAATTAAGTATGTGCTTAAGAAATATTCTGGAAAAAGGACAGGGATGGTAAAACTTCCTTTTAATAAGGTTCCGGGGGGGCAAGGAGCTCAAAACCCTCAAAGAGGTAAACAACCTGGCAGATAAAATGTTAAATAATGTGTGTTGTAACACAAAAAACTTAATAAACCTTTTTTACAAAAATAGAATATGGCGATAAAAGTTTTTAAAAATTTTTTTAAGAAAATCTTTTCTAACTTGTTTAATGGAAAAAAAGACATTAAATTAGGGTTCTATGGCCCTCCCAATGCCGGAAAAACAAGTCTAGCTAATAGAATCTGTAAAGATTTTACTGGAGAAGAGATAGGAAGTGTTAGTAAAATTCCCCACGAGACAAGAAACGTTCAATTTAAAGAAAAGGTTGAGATAGATTACAAGGGGAAAACATTAATGTTTAAGATGATTGACACCCCAGGTATTGCTACTAAAATTGATTATGAAGATTTCTTGAAGTACAAAGTTAACAAAAAAGATGCTAAAACGCGTGCTAAGGAAGCAACACAAGGAATTGTAGAGAGTATAAAGTGGTTAGATGATATGGACGTCGTTGTAATAGTCCTAGATGCCACAGAGAACCCCTACAATCAAGTAAATATAACAATCATAGGCAACTTAGTTGCCAGGAAAATTCCAGTGCTTATAGTGGCTAATAAGATTGATTTAAGGAAAGCTGACCTCAAAAAGATAGAATCTGCCTTCCCTGAATACGATGTTGTGGGAATAAGTGCTAAACAAGGAAAGAACCTTGAGGAATTTTACGAATCAATATTTAAATTGGCGAAAAAAGTTTAAAAAGTATATTTCGTAATATATATAATAGAAAATATGGCTGGAAAAAAGGGGAAAAAAGGCATTGGTAAGATTAAAGGATTTACCATCCAATTCTTACCTTACTCTGAAATAAAAGATTTAAACGGGGATGAACGTATTAAGAAGATTCTTGGAATTGTTTTAGGAAATAATATTTTAATCTTGCAAGGAAAATTAAGAAGTGATGAAGAAACAAGATTAATAGGGGATACAATGGCAATGATTGGACATGTTAAAGAATTTAAAGGAATTGAATTGGCGGTTATCTCGGGGAATGGTGATCAGACATTTATGGACAGGGTTAGAAAAGGATTGGTCCAGATGATTGTTAAAGGAGACCTGGGAGCTATTACTATTATTGGGCCTGCCACAATAGTTAAGGAAATTAAACGTAATCCAAAGAAAATAGAACTTCTTCTAAGTAAATAATTAATTTCCATGGACATAAATCCACACAGTGATTTACATAAAGGAAATTAAACGTAATCCAAAGAAAATAGAACTTCTTCTAAGTAAATAATTAATTTCACCTTCTATAAACAATTTTATAAATAAAAGAACTATGGGTATACTATGGTTTATTTGCCTAAAAGAGAGGTTATGAGAAGAAAAAAAGGTCTGTCTACTATTGTTGCCTCCCTCTTGATGATTGTTTTAGTATTGGTTGCTGTTGGAATCGTCTGGGGAGTTGTTAGTAAGGTTGTTAGACAGGGAGCAGAACAAGTTTCTCTAGGAAAGCTCACATTAGATCTTGAATTAAAAAGTGTTCAATCTGATAACGACACCAGTGCTACGGTTAGATTTAAAAGAAATGCTGGAGAGGGAAAATTTATAGCTTTAAAATTTGTTTTTGAAGACGGAGAAAATTCAGAGATTATAGAACTCCCTATCTTCATGGAACAATTAGAAGAAAGAACTTTTGTATTTATTTTGCAAGATATTAACGCCTCCGAGCTTACTGAAATTAAGATTTCTCCAGTTTTTGAGTTAGAATCTGGTAAACAAGTTACTGGAGATGTAAAAGACACTATAAAAATAAAAAAGAAAACGACATGTGGGGAAACTTGTTCTAGCCTTGGATTTGAATGTGGAAACCAATTGGTATGTGCTTTCAGTACTAATTGTGGTGATTGTCCTAATGCTAGTTTTGTTTGTTCTGGAACAACTTGTGTTGAACAAGCGGGATGTACTGATACTTGCTCTACTTTCAATTATGAATGTGATATCCACACTATTTGTGGTGGTGATCAAAACTGTGGATCTTGTGGCCTAGGATATTCTTGCAATGCTAGCGGATTGTGTGAAGAAGATTGCGTTGAGACTTGTAATTCGCTTGGTTATGAATGTGGTGATTGGGCCATTTGTGGTGCAAGCTCTGGTTGTGGAGATTGTACTGTTCTTTATGGACCAACATATAGTTGTAATTCTAGTGGATTATGTGAAGAAGGATGTACCGAGACTTGCTCTAGTTTAGGATTTGAATGTGGGAACCAAAGCGTTTGTGGTGAAACAGTTAATTGTAGTGCTTGCGGTTCTGGACTCACTTGTAATGCTACTGGTATGTGTGTCTCGAGTTGTACAGATACTTGTGCTAGTTTAGGTTATGTTTGTGGAGATGTTTGTGGAGAAAATTGTGGAAGTTGTGACGATTCAGATGAGTGTACTACAGATAGTTGTTCTTTAGGTACCTGTTCTAATACTGCTATTTGTACTTCTGATGGAACTTGCTGTGCAAGCGCAGGATGCTCAAGTGATCCAGATTGTTCAGAATATTGGGAAACAGGCATAGTTTCTTGGTGGAACCTTGATAACGACGCTACAGACTCCGTTGGAAGTAATGATGGGACTGCTTCTGGAGCATATCAGACTAGCTCTAACTGCCAGTATGGAGACGGATGCTATTATTTTGATGGAATAAATGATTATATTGACGTTGGAACATTCTCAGTCCCAGGGAGTGCAATAACTATCTCTGCCTGGTATAATTACGAGGGGACAATTTTTGGTTTGGATCCTAGGATTTTGTCCAAAGCCATTGGTACCGATACTGCAAACCATGCATTCATGATAGGTTTGGATGATTCTACATCAACTACCGCCTCCTATAGATTTAGATTTACTGCAGGCGGAACCGTTATAAGCCATAATGAAGGAAGTGCTACTCCAAATAGCGGATGGCATCATCTGGTGGGGGTTTATGATGGAAGCAATTCTGAAATATATGTTGATGGAACCTCACAAGGGACTTCACCAAAAACAGGAGCCCTATTAGAAAATTCTTGGCCAGTTTATATAGGAGAAAACCCGGGCATGGGAAGACCTTTTGAAGGAAGAATAGATGAAGTAATTATATGGAATAGGGCGCTAAATGATACAGAAGTCTCAGATGTAAACACCTATTTTGGCGGATAATTTTAAATAGTTTGATTTTTTAGCTCATTTATGCCAACGCCACTTTCAACTTTGGAATTGGTAATTTAAATTAGTCAAATCAAAAAATGCCACACCAATGTGTTAAATGTTCTAAAATAATTCCTTTGGGGAGTAAGGAACTCATAGAAGGCTGTGAAAATTGTGGAAGTAAGTTTTTCTTTTATATTAAGGACGAGCAATTAGAGAGAATTAAGGAAAAACCTATAATTGAGATTCCTGAAAAGGAAAAAGCTGCCATAGAGAAGGACGTTAGGGAAATTGCAGGAATAACTGATGAGGAGACTCCTGTTATCCTTGATTTGGAATCTATAAGGTTTATGGGGGATGGAAAATATGAAATTGATGTAGTTAATTTATTTAATAAAAAAAGACCTTTGATTTACAAGTTTGATGAAGGAAAATACATGATTGACCTGGCTTCTACTTTAAAACAAGGGGTAAAAGATTTAGAAAAAGATGAAAAAAAGTGATTTAATCCTTGAAGAGGTGCTTAAAAAAATAGAACCTTCTAAGGAAGATGTTAGTTACATAAATAGTTTCTTAAAAGAATTTATTAAAAAATTAAAAGAGAACATAAAGAAAGAAAAATTTATTGTTGATATCTTTGTTGGAGGGAGTTTTGCGAAAAAGACTCTCGTTAAAAAAGATAAGTATGACATTGATTTATTTTTGAGGTTTGACAAGAAATATCCTGACAAAGAAATATCAAATATGACTAAAAAATTAATTAAAGGTGTTAAAGGGGCGTCAGTTGTTCATGGCTCAAGAGATTATTTTAATATTAAGATTAAAGAAAACTTTGTAATAGAGGTAGTTCCGGTTAGAAAAGTTTCAAACCCTAGAGAATCAGAAAACATAACAGACCTATCCTATTCCCATGTTAGATACATGAATAAAAATATTAAATCTCAAAAAGTATTGAATGACATTAAAATAGCTAAGGCATTTTGTTATGCTAGTGGCTGTTATGGAGCAGAATCTTACATTAATGGATTCTCTGGTTATTCTTTAGAACTTCTAATTTATCACTATGGAAGTTTCTTAAAATTTATTAATACCATTTTAAAAATGAATCCTGAAGAGAAAACGGTTATAGATATTGAAAAATTTTACAAAAATAAAAAAGAAGTTTTGTTAGATATAAATTCTTCCAAGTTAATTTCTCCGATTATTTTAGTAGACCCCACCTTTAAACAAAGGAACGTTAGTGCAGCACTTTCTAAAGAAACTTTGATTAAATTTCAGAAACATTGCGTCCAATTTATAAAAACACCTTCGATAAAATCCTTTGAAATAAAAAAAATAAATTTGGCCAAGATTAAAGACTTGGCCTTTAGAAATAAAAATGAATTTTTGTTAATGGAAATAACAACAGAAAAACAAGAGGGGGATGTTGCCGGAAGTAAACTATTCAAGTTTTACAATCACATAGGCACTGAGTTGGAAAGGAACTTTATTGTAAAACAAAAAGGATTTAATTATAATCAAAAACAAAGCGCCCGTTGTTTCTTTGTTTTAAAGAAAAGAGAATTTGTTTTATTCGGAGGACCTTTTGTAAAAGATAAAAAGAACGTTGCAAAGTTCAAAAAAGAACATGAAAAAATATTTGAAAAAAATAAAAGACTTTTTGCAAAAGAAAAAAATAATATCACTGCAAAAGACTTTGTTCAAAAGTGGAAAGTTAAACACAAGAGAAAAATTCTAGAGATGTATGTAAGTGATATAAAAATAAAATAATTTTATTCTTCTTGTTTTTCAGAATCTTCTTCACTTGGTACATACAATCTAAGAGAAAGGTCCTCTTCTATTCTATATATTGGGTTAAAAATTTCTTCTGTCATTTTAATTATTCTCTTAGGAACTTAACGAATTTTACAGCCATAACTGGAAGTAAAACAAAAACTACTCCTATCGCCATGAATACCACATTTACATTATCTAGGAATTCTTCGTTGGCCATTTATTTGGCTCCTGAAGTATCAACTACTTCAAAGGGGATAAGATCTCTCTCTAGCTTTTTAATAGCTTTAGCTTGGTTTCTCTTATTAAGTCTTGAGATTCTATTGTCTACAATTCCAGATCCAATAATTACTCCTAATCCAGTAAGATATTCTGCAACTGTTCCACCATTTACATATTGGGCTATAAGATCAACTCCTCCTGCAAGACCTGCAACAGCACATCCAGCATCAGTAATTCCTTGTCTAATACCATACCTACGGCCTATATCTCCTGCCTTTTCGTAATTTGTTTTGTTTGTCATATTATTTTTTACCTCCTTATATCCTCTCTTCTTCTTTGAATTTTATTTCTTTCCTCCTGGTGCTCTCATTGCCACTTCAAATAAGTTAGCAAAAGCAGTTGCGAAGAACTCTGAATTTAACCATATTGCAATTTCATCTCTTTCCGACTCTTTGATTAGGTAGAATAACATTTGTTCTCTATCAATAATGAAAAATTTAGCTTCAATATCTGTTCTTAACACTTTAATTCCAAAGCTTTGTTCTGCTTGGATTATTGCTTTTTCCTCTCCTGATAAAGCTAATTTAACTTTTATGTTAGCTTTCTTAAGAGCCTCAAAAGTTTGCTGGAATAATTTTGTTTTAGAATTTATTTCATTAGCTTTAGTGCAAATTAATACTTCTTTCTTAGCATTTTGGATTATTTCTCTCAGGTAACTTGAAATTGTTGATCTTCCTTTAAGAGCTGCTGAAATCTCTTCTCTCTTAATTGGATCAATTCCACCGTTGTATAATTCTTCTAATTGAACAAATTCTGCTGTTTCTTTAATGTGAGAAAGGCTTTCAATTTTGTCATCTGCATCTTTCTTAACATTATTTCTTAATTTTTCCAGAATCATTTTTGGTTTAACACCTAAATATTTTACTGGCTTACCTAATTTAACGATTGCGAACCCTTTTTTTTCTAAAGATTCTAAAACATCGTAAGTTCTTGATCTTGGAACACCTGAAATTTCAGCTATCTCTCCAGCTGAAGCTGTTCCTTTACCAAGTAAAGCTAACCATACTTTTGTTTCGTATACATTCAAATCAAAATAATCTTTGATTTTATTTATTAAATCTTGTTTTACTAACATTTTAATTTTTCTCCAACAGATTTTTTTAATTCTAATTCGCTTGGAACTACCATAATTAATTCGTCTCCAACTAATGAATTTACTTTATCTAACAATGAACTACCATTTTTTCCAAGTAACCATAATTCTCCCTTCATTGAACGTAAGTATCCTATATTCTTTTTATTCAACCTATCTTTATTGCTTTCAAAATAATTTACAATAGTCTCATATCTTTCAAATTTATAACTTAAATCTTGTTTAACTAACATTTTAATTTTTAGCTCCTTTTTTATTTTTTCTAGCACTTTGAATTTTTTCAATCATTTTGCTTGATTTTGATAATTTGTCATTTGTCATTTCTTTAAAATTAATTTCGCTCTTTACATCTTCTCTGTATTTTGAACTTACAATATAACCCATTAGACCAAGTAAGTTTTTTCCATTAACCCCTCTAAAAGTTCTTCCTTTATTTTCTCCTGATTCATAAAAATTTAAGATATATCTTATTCTATCCTTTTCTCCTTGGGGCATATACTTTAAACTGCCTAAAAGTCTCTTTGATTTATCAATATCTGCAAGAGCGATTGCCCCATACATTTCTGAATCTTCTTCAGATATAAAATCGTTTTCTGTAAGATATTCTCTTCTTGCTTTAATATCTGTAACATATTCTTTGTCTGTTTTCATAGTGTTACTATTCTTTAGGGGTTTTTAAAGGTTTCTATGGTGTTGTATTTGGCTAGTGACAACAAATACCAAAAGTTTAAAAATAGTGTTTATCACACATAAATATGAAAGAAAATGGGATAGGATTTAACTCTGAAACAAGAGAAAAGATAACCTTAGAGGATTTTAAGGATCATTGGACCCTAATAACCCTAAAAAAAGGAGATAGACTTACAGGAGTATTATCCCAAATAAATAACGGGGAAATAGGACTTTTACCCTATCAAAAGTCTGAACCTATTGGAAATGGATCGGAATTTTCTATTGAAGAGGAAGGGCTTCCATATATGCTCAAAAGAGAGGACATAGCCCATTGGAGACCAACAAGCAAAGAAAGCACACAAATGTACTGCAAAAACATGAACATTGAGTCCTACGCCCAAAAGATGGTAAAAGAAAGAGAATTATCTAAATTAAGTAAAGAACTCAATAACAAACCTGATATAATAATTATTCCTAGAATGGCTAGACTTATAAGATAAAAGGCAAACTAGCCAACATTCCTAAAAATATTCCTGCAGTTATGAAAGGCATTGCGGGGTAAGGTTTCTTTGGTTTTGCTATGAAAAGCAAATATCCTAAACCAAGAGTTGCTCCTAAAAGAACAAATAATGCAGGGAAAAATCCATAATTAACAAGCATTACTCCTGCTGCAATTATAGGGAAGACTATATCTCCTCCTCCTAAAACAGCCATATTAACTTTAAGCTTAACTTCTTTGAAATTCTTAGGATTTTCTTTCTTTGCTTTTCTCATCTTCTTCAACTTTTTCTTTTGATATTTAGAAAGATAAGGAACCATCATCCCTCCAAATATTTTTAGCTCATCCATTTGGTACTTTGCCATTTTTTGCATTATTCCAGACTTCCATACAGCCCATAGATCATAAAGAGAAATCAATACCAAAAGCACAATTGCTGTCCAAATATTTAACAAAGGAACAAAAACAGCACCTATTGAAGGATAAACTACCAACTCTGTTAAATTATGAACTAGGAAATTCTGTTTGTAAACTTTTACTAATGCGAGCGGAAGTGCAAGGATAATTGCAATCAACCCCGTATAGTTTCCATTTGGAAGAACTGCGTTAAAGAAAATTCCTATGGCAAGCATTATAACTAAGAAAAACCAAATTCTCAAAACAAATGCTAGCTTAAATTTCGTTAATAGAAATAAAATAATTATTGCTACTACAAATGCTATTAATATCGAGGGTAAAAAAGAAGAATAAAAGTCTGTTTGAGATTGAACTTCGGGAGTTTCCATCCCGTAAGGGAGCTCATGTCCTTGAATAGAATAATAATTTACAATAAACATTCCTATAAATTGCGTTATAATAAACATTGCTAGAAGAACTAGCGTGATTTTTATGTTATGCTTCATTCAAAAGACGCCCCTGGTTTTTTTGTAAACTTCCCGCTAAATTTGTACTTAATATTAATCACACTCATTTTATTTTAATATTAATTAATGTAAAGATTAGTTTATAATATTTACTCAAGAAAGAGATTATCTCAAACGAATAGTCTCAAGGTTTCTAGGAACAGTTGTTTCAACCCTATTAAGTTTGTAAAGTGCAGAGGCTAAATCCAATGATTTAGAAACTTCCCCATGGTTTACTATAATTCTTTTTGGTCTTGGCCTCATATTATTGAAATACCCCATTAGTTCATTTCTTCCTGAGTGGGGAGAAAGCCCATTAACCAACTCTACTCTTAACTGAACATCAACATCTATCATTCTTCCATCAGATTCCATCTTAACTCTTCTCTCTCCATCTTGTAACTGCCTACCCAGGGAACCTGGCCCTTGATAACAACTTAAAATTAAGAGATTTTTTGGATTATCCGCAAATGATTTAAGATATTCTACTGATGCTCCTCCAACAAGCATCCCTGAAGTTGCAATTATGATGCAAGGTCCACCCTCAATAACTGCTTTCCTTTCATGTTGAGAACCAACTCTTGAGAAAATATCTGAAATAAAAGGATTTTTATCTTGAAATATAAGTGAACGAACATTGCTACTTAAGAAATCTGGGTAAGCAGTGTGGATTGCATTAATGTCCCAAACCATTCCATCAATATACATTGGAACATTTGGAAGCTCCCCATTTCTAACTGCTTCTTCAACCCTCAAGATAGTCTCTTGAGCGTGACCCAATCCTAATTCTGGAAGTAAAACTTTCCCTCCTTTTTCTACAGTTTCTTTAACCAGATCTATAAATTTCTTTTCAGTTTCTTTTCTCGAGGGTAACAGGTCGTCTCTTCCACCATATGTTGATTCCACTTGGATTGATTCTACTCTTGGAAACTTATTAACAGCAGGATCCAATAGCTTTGTCTTTGCATATTTTATGTCTCCAGAATAAACAAAATTGTGTAAACCGTTTCCAATATTCATATGGACTTGTGCCGATCCTAAAACATGTCCTGCGTTATATAATGTAATTCTTATGTCCGGAGTAACATCTGTAACTTCTCCGTAATTCAAGCAAATACTATGTTTTACCATTTCTTTAACATCTACAGAACTAAACAAAGGCGCTGACGCTTGCTTATACGCAACACCTATAAAATCTAATGCAAGCAAAGAAGCAATGTCCCTTGTTGGGGCAGTCATATAAACTGGTCCTTTATATCCCATCTTATATAGATAAGGAATTAAACCACTATGATCTAAGTGAGCGTGGCTCAAGATTACAGCATCTAAGGTGTTTATATTAAACTCCGGGATATTTAAGTAAGGAAATTTATCCTCTCCCTGTCCTGCAACATCAATTCCACAATCTAAGAGAACTTTTGAATTATTTGTTTGGAGTAGGAAACAACTTCTACCCACCTGACGGCCCGAACCCATGCAAGTTAACCTAACCCATAAATCCATTTTTTCTGGATTCCAACTTTTGTATATTTTCTCTCCTATTTCATTCAAGAATTTTCTTCTGTAATTATTATTTGCATATAGCACTTCTCTAATGTTTTCAGTTATTTTGCTTTTGATTGCTGCAGAACGTTGAACTTGTGGGGTCCAGAAAGTCTTTTTACGTATTTCTTCTAAGATTGATCCTTGCTTTCCTATAACCAATCCTGGTTTCTTTGCCTCAATAACTACAATACTCCTATGTTTATCAAAAATCACATTCTCAATTTCTGCCTCATTAGGAACAATTTGCTTAATTTGTTTTTCAGCAGTTGTTGTATCTGGTAAAATTTTTGCATCTGCTCGTAATTCAATCCGTTTTTTTATTTCGCTAACTATCTCTTTTATTTTTCCTTCGCCTTCTCTGAAAAATAATTCATTATCTGTATATAGAACAATATTTGCTCCTTCGAAGTTAGCTTCTTTTACTTTACCGTGTAGTTTTTCTTTTATGTTATCTAAAATGCCCATTTTAAAAATATTTTTTAATCAATATGATTATTTTTCTCTGTCTTTCATCTCATCAACAACTTTCTGAGAAGAGACTTTTTTTATTTCGCCTTTTTTTATTGTGTAAATGTCAAATCCATCTCCAACCCCTGGCTGTCTTCCCCTTGTAGCATCGAAGACTTTTTTTGCTAACTCAATTCCTTGCTCTAAAGTTATTTTCTTCTCATATTCTACGTCAAAAATACCTAGGCTTTCAAAAGGCGCACCTGTTGCTTGATAGGTTTCTATTTTTTGTAAATATCCATCGGGGGATGCATCGTATAAACTTAGTCCAGTTTCATCATATCCGGCTATTAAAAAATGAGCTATACTTGGGATCATGGAGGGTTGTCTAATATTTTGAAATAACATATTTGACATTAATGAAGCTACTTCTTTTGTATTAACCTTTTTCTTACTTTTTAACTCCTTTAATCTAAGTTCTGCCCTAACTAATTTTATTACTCTTCTAGAATCTGCAGCCCCACCAGCAGTAGTTACAATAATTCTATCATTTATTGCGCTAATCTTTTCTGCTTGGCCAGCAATATAAGCAACAGCATTTCCTTGAGCATAGCTTTGTCTGTTATCTGCAGCAAGGACTATTCCATCTTTACAAACAATTCCTACGGTCAAAGTTCCGGTCTTTAAAACGTACTTATCAAGATTTCCTTTCAATTCTTCGTTCATTTTTCTTAGAATACTATAATATATTTATAGAATTTATAATAGAGGTAAAAATCATTATTTTATAAAGTTTTCGGAAGGGACAGATATTCTTTTAAAGACTTAAAAATATCTCTTGGGATGGATGAAGTACAAAAATTCTTGGAAATTGAAAATAGGAATTTGCAAGTAATTATTAAAAAATACGCATTGGCCTACTGGAATGCCCTTACTACAGGTAAAAAAGAGTATTATGAGGAATTTGAGAAGCACCTTAATGAATTTAGCACCTATTTGAATAATAAAGAAAGATTTGAGAAAGTGAAGGATTTCCTGAAAAAGGCAGAAGATCCTTTAGAAAAAAGGCAATTTGATATACTTTGCAGGTCCTACTTGGGATGTCAGGGAGATAATGAACTATTAAAAGAAATTTCTAAGAAAGAATCTGAAATAGAACAAAAATTCAACACTTTCAGAGCAGAAGTTAATGGAAAAACTCTAACTGACAACGATATCAAAGATATATTAGAAACTGAAACGGATTCTCAAAAACTTAAGGCAGCTTGGGAGGCGAGCAAAAAACAAGGTGCACTGGTTGAGGAGGACTTGTTGGAACTTATTAAACTAAGAAACAAACTTGCAAAGAGTTTGGGATTTGAAGATTATTATGTTATGGTCCTTGAACTTGGAGAACAAAAGGGAAAAGATATTGAAAACATATTCAATGAGATGGAAGTTCATTTGGATGGTGCTTTTGAGAAACTGAAAGAAGATATTGATAAAGTGCTTTCAAAAAAATACAACATTTCAAAAGAGGAACTAAAACCTTGGCACTACCAAGATCTTTTCTTTCAGAAAGGCCCAAAAGTTTACGATGTTGATTTAGACGGATTTTACAAAGAAGACATTATTAAAACTGTTGAAAAATTCTATAGCGAGGCTGGATTTGATGTTTCTGGAATATTAGAAAAAAGTGATTTATATGAAAAACCAGGAAAATATCAGCATGCTTGTTGCATGGATATGGGGGGAGAGGGAGATGTAAGAATCATTCAAAGCGTAAAGAATAATGAATACTGGGCTTGCACAACATTACATGAATTAGGACACTCAATTTATGACCAAACCTATGCGAAAGAAGACCTTCCATTCATATTGAAAGATAAGGCACACATATTTACTACAGAAGCTATTGCTCTTTTATTTGAAAGAAATTCAAAAAATACTTCTTTCCTAAAAAAATATTGTAAAGCGGACCCCGAAGAAGTTGATAAAATTTCCGACTTGCTTAGAAAGAGTCTTAGGACGGAAGAATTAGTTTTTACAAGATGGGATCAAGTAATGTTTTACTTTGAAAAAGAATTATACAAAAACCCCGACCAAGATTTAAACAAATTATGGTGGGGTCTTGTAAAAAAATACCAATTAATTGATTTTTATAGAGATGAACCCGATTGGGCTTCTAAAATACATATTGCCAGTTCTCCTGTTTATTACCATAATTATTTGCTAGGAAAGTTTTTGGCCTCTCAATTAAATAATTATATTGTAAAAAACATCCTTAAGAGTGATAATTTCAAAAATCCAGATTATTCTAACAAAGAAATAGGAAAATATCTTAAAGAAAACATATTCAAACCAGGTGCAACAAAGACTTGGGATAGGCTTGTTGAGGATGCAACAGGGGAACCACTTACAGCAAAATACTTTGCAGAAGAATTCAAATAAAATTATTTCTTTTTAGTTATCTTCAACTATTCCAGAAATTCCTTTTTCTTTACGTAATCTAACAACATTATCTACAAAGCCTTCTATTTTTTGCTCGTGACTTACTATTATTAATTGTCCGACATTTAATTGATCCAAAACCTCACGTACTTTATCAAGTTGCTGATCTGAAAAACCGTCTGTAGGTTCATCGAGAATTACTAAATCTCTTGTTTTTATTTTGCTTAACATGGAATTAATTACCTGATTAAGAGCGAGTCTATAGGCCAATGCAATTGCTGTTCTTTCTCCTCCTGAAAGATAGGCATAATCTATTTCATAGTCTTGTTGCTCAATAATCGGAGTGAAATTATCATCAAGCTGAACATTAAATGATTCTGAAACTAGCATTGAGAACCATTCAGAAAAAAGATTTGAAAAATCTTGTTTAAGTTTTATCATTACATTCCTTTCAATATTAGAAATTAAAGGGATAAATTGCTTTGAAATCCAATTTTCAAGATTAATTAGATTGTGTAACTGTACTTTTGTTTGTTCTGTTCTTGCAATCTTAGCTTTAAGTTCTTCTATATTATTTAGAAAGAACTCTATTTCCCTTTTTAGCTCTGCAACTTTTATCTCGGCCATTCTCTCTTGCTGTTGAGCCTCTACAAGGGCTCTTTGTTTTTCTTTGTATATGTTCTCGTATTTGTTTAATTCAAAGATTGAACTTTCAAGAAATTTCATTTGGGTTTCTAAGAAATCCATATCTGTTGAAATAGAGGCATTATTTTTCTCAAGGTTTTCTATATGGTTCTTTTTTTCCTCTATGCTTTGTATTTTTACCTTTAATATACGTAGGTCTTGGAATTCTTTTTCTTTCAAAGAAGTTTCATAATTCAACTTACTAATTTCCTGAGTTAATTTTTGTTTTTCCAATTCAAATTCTTTTATTCTGTTTATATTTTCTGAAAGTTCCGAGTCCATTTTAATAAATACATTGCTTTTGTAAACAGAGTCCACATCCTGAAGGCAAGTAGGACAACTTTCCAGGTGCTTAATTTTTTCCCTCATTCTTTCACTGTCTTGATTTTTTACCATAAGTGTGTTTATTTCCGTAGATAGTTTTAGGTTTTTATCATTCAAAGGATTTATTTGGGATTTGAGTAAAGGTATTTCTGATTCAAGAAAATTTAGGCGGTTTCCATCAAAGCCTAATTTTTCTAATTCAGCAATTTGAAGATTTAATTGCTCAATCATTTTCTTATTGTCATGGATTGCATTGTTCTTTGTTGAAACCATCATCTTTGTTTTTTCAATTTCTTGTTGAAGCCTGTTCTTCTCTTGAATCTTTTCTGAAACTTGCTCTATTTCTTTTTGAGAATCCTCTCTTATTATTTTCTTGAGAACAAATTCTTTTTCAACATCCCCCAAACTCGTTTTTCTTGTCTCAAGCTCTATCTCCTTAGAGGAAAGCTCCAACTTATCATTTTCCAAATTCGAGACCAATGCTTCTTTGTATCTTTTTTCTTCTTTAATTTTAGTTAAAACTATTGAAGAATTTTCAATAACTCTTTTGTATTTGTCAATTCCAAAGACATGACGCAAAGTATTAATCCTAGATTCTGAATCTTGTAAGATAATCTGTTTCATTTCTTCTTGAGGGGTATAAACAGTGAATTTATACAAGAGGTTCTGCTTTTTTGAAAACTCTTTGGGATATTCTAGCAAATTAAGAACACGATTTTTAAGCTCCGTTACTGAAAGTTCTTCTTTGGTCCCATCAATTGTTATCGCTGCATAGTCTTGAGAAACACTCTTTCCTCTTTTCATTGTAC
>CAZZGW010000003.1:35798-39307 GCA_964653605.1 Candidatus Woesearchaeota archaeon | reverse complement strand
TCGAACCCAGGACCTCTTCATTACCAATGAAGTGCTCTAAGCCAAAACTGAGCTACTGCGGCATAAAAGACACCTAACGGTTTCTTTTGAACTTCCCTTGAGTTTGTACTTAGGGTTAATTAGACACAACGGTCTTTTGATATTGTTATTTCTCTATTCAATTAAATTTATAAAACCTTGTTCTTAACTGTTTTGATGGGAAGTAAAGAAGAAACATCCTTAGAAACTCTAAAGAAGAATTATGCAGAACTTCAGAAAAAACACGCTCTTCCTAGTTTTGAAGAAATGAATCAAGATTTTGGTATAGATAAGGCTTGCGATTTTGAAGGAGAATTATTAATAAGGGAAATTCGTAGATTTATAACGGATAAAATCTCCAATTATATGCGGTTAATTGAGAATTTAATTAACCCTGTAAATGTTCCTATATTTGTCTTTTCAATGGTTAAGATGCTTGATAAAGATGATAAAGAAGCACTTTCTGAGATGTACAAGAAATTAGGGGAAGTTGAAATTAATTTAATTGCTGTTGATTTAGTTTATTCTGAAGAAAATGAAGCAAAATTTATAAAGGATTCTTTTAAAGTTTGGCAAATAATAAAAAAAGATTTGTTAAAAATCATTGGGAAAGTTAAATCTGCTAAAGAAATTAAGCCAAAAAATAATGATAAAAATTATTTTGGATAAGTTTTGTCCGTTTTCTAAATCAATTAAATTAAAAAACCCTAATTCTTTTGTTTTCCTATGGCTAATATAAAAAGAGGTAGGCCGCCGATGCGTTCTCCAGGTAGACCTGGTGTAGGAAGACCAATTTCTAGAGGACCTGGACGTAGACCTCCAGCAAGACCAGGTGCAGGAAGACCAAGTCATTATAGGCCTAGGTCAATTCCTAGAGGACCTGGACGTAGACCTCCAGCAAGACCAGGTGCAGGAAGACCTTTATCTGGTTCATCAAGACATCCTGGGAGCAAAAAGAAAACTAAGAAGTCTCCAAATATTTTAGTTATTGGGTTGGCTATTTTGGTTTTTATAATGTTAATAATTTTTATTTGGGTTAGAGTTATTGATAGAGATGGTGGAGACGATGACGATTCTTCTGACCTTTTTTGGGAAGGGGTGGAAATGAAAATCTCGAATGTTTTGGTTCAAGGAGAAATGATAAAGATAATTTTAGACATGGAGGAGAATGATGACGAATTAGATTCTATAAGGTTTGTTGTAGAAGGTGGAGGAGATCAAGAGATTTTTAGAGAAGATTTTCTTAAGGGAGATGTGATTTCTAGGGAGTTTTTCCTTAATTTAGAGAGTATAAATGGTTCTGATGTTGAGGAAATTTCTATTGCCCCTATTTTAATAGATTCTTCTGGAAAAATTTTTACTGGGTTTATAAAGGATACTTATTATGTGCAGGATGATTCTGGTTTTGATAATGATTATGATGATCCTCCAGCAGATGACTATGAGGGATATGAGGGGAGTCCAGGAATAGATAATCCTGATAATTTGGGAAATGATGGAGGGGATGAAGAGTGTCTCCCTAGAAATTATTCTACTTGTTTTGGAGATAATGTTTATTGGTATAATTCTTGTGACAAAAGGGAAACTTTAAGGCAGATGTGTGGATTCTCAGAAGAGTGTGTTTCTGGGGAGTGTGTTTCTACATATCCAGAGTCTCTAGAATGTGGAAATGGTATAAAAGAGGCAGGAGAAGAATGCGATATGAGTGACTTTGGTGGGGCGACTTGTGTGCTTCTTGGTTATGATTTAGGTAATTTAGGCTGCGATAATTGTGTTCTTGTGGTCTCTGGTTGTTCTGGGGGAAGCCCAGCAGGATGTGATAATGATGGGGTTATGGATATGGGTGAGGCCTGCGATGGAAATGATGTGGGAGGAGAAACTTGTGTTACTTTTGGATTTACTTCGGGAAGTTTAGCATGCGATTCTTATTGTAAGTTTGATACCTCTGGCTGTTCTAATGATAGTCCAGAATGCACAGAAAATGTTACTAGCTTTTGTGAGAGTGATGGAGATGTTTATTGGAGAGATTCTTGTGGAAACAAAGGATTAAAGAAGGAAGATTGTACTTCTAGTCAATCTTGTGATGTTAACCATTGCGTTGATAATGCTCCTGATCCTGAACCTTGGGAAGAGGGGTTGGTTTCTTGGTGGGGACTCAATGGAAACAATCCTGATGATGAGTTTGGGAATAATGATGGGATTAACCATGGAGCGATGCTTACAATAAATGAATGTAAATCTGGGGGTTGTTATTATTTTGATGGCGAGGGGGATTATATTGATGTAGGAACTTTCTCTATTTCAGGAGATAAATTAACAATTGCTGCTTGGGCAAAATATGAAGGAAATAACTTTGATTTAGATCCAAGGATTATTGCTAAGGCTCATGGAACAGAATCTAATGAACACGAGTTTTTGCTTGGAATTGATGATTTTTCAGCTAGTTCTGGAGAATATAGGTTTAGATTTACCACAAATCAAGGGACTACTAGTCATACCGCGGGTCCAACAACTCCGGATGATACTTGGCATCATATTGTGGGGGTTTATGATGGGGCTAAAGCTGAAATTTTTGTTGACGGGGTTTCACAGGGATCAACTTCTAGAACAGGCAATTTGATAGTGAACTTAGATGATGTTTATATTGGAGATAACCCTATAAGTGATGGTGATGGGCATAGATATTGGCATGGAAGGTTAGATGAGGTAATGATTTGGGATAAGGCATTAAACCAATCCGAGATTAATAGTTTGTATAATTACTTTTAGTATAATTTAACTTCTTGTGTAGATTATATAAATTTAAATAAGTATTTTACTTAAAATTTTTACAAAAGATGGCGTATAAGAAGTATATTAAGAGAAATGGGAAAGTTTATGGCCCTTATGTTTATCATAGTAAAAGAGTTGATGGAAAAGTTATTTCTGAGTATAGAGGAGGTTTAAAAAAACCAAAAAAATATGCAAACTTTCTTTTGGTATTTGGAGCTATAGCCGTTGTGGCTTTTTTGCTTTTTTTCCTAATTTCTTCTGAAAGGGTTTTTTCGGGTCAAGCAACACTTGGTTTAGATGCCTATTATGTTGAAGGAGAGATTTTGCAAGGAAAGTTAGATTTATCTTTGAAGGAGGGAGAATTTATTCCTGCAAATTCCAAAATAATTTTTGAGAATAATGGGGTTGAAGAAGAATTTACTTTGAAGGAGATTGTTTCTGTCAAACTTTCTGAAGGAGAGTATTATGTTGAAGGAATTGATATTCAAGGATTTGGAGAGGGTTATGGTGTTCAGGGAGCATCTAAAAATTCACCGGAGGTCTTTTTTGAATTAAATATTTATGTAGAAGATTCAGCTGAAGAACCAGAAGGAATAGTTGAAACAGTTCCCCTAGACACAGTCAGTGAAACTGAAGGAATAGTTGAAACAGTTCCCCTCGACATAGTCAGTGAAACTGAAGGAATAGTTGAAACAGTTCCCCTCGACATAGTCAGTGAA
>CAZZGW010000003.1:13210-35698 GCA_964653605.1 Candidatus Woesearchaeota archaeon | reverse complement strand
AGTCAGTGAAACTGAAGGAATAGTTGAAACAGTTCCCCTCGACATAGTCAGTGAAACTGAAGAACCAGCTGAAGAATCTACTGAAACCTCTCCTGTCACTGGAAATTTCTTTTTACAGATTACGGGATTCTTTTTGGGATTAAATCCTACTGGACAAGTTGTGTTAGAACTTGAAAAAAGTGTTGAAGGGAAAGTTTCTTTAGGGGAAGAATTTATTTATGAGCTTCAACCAGGAGAGACGGCGGAGCTTAAACCTTTGAGTGTTAGAACTGAATTCGAGGAATTAGAGGATAAGGAAGTTAAGGTTAAGATTGAAGGAAATAAAGTCGTTGTAACTACAGGCTATTCTGAAAAAGAAAAGGGCTATGGAGAAGAGTTTCTAGGGGATGATATAATAGAAGTTCCTATAGATCTTAGTTCTTTAGGATTAGAAGTGGAAGAAGGAGATTTGAGTATTAAACTTGTTTATGGAGAAGAGGAAATATTGACTATAGATAGTTCTCTTGGAGAAGAAGGGGTTGTTGTAGATGAACCTCCAGAGGAGCTAGAAGAATCGGAGGAACTTGTTGAAGATTTAAATGAAACCTTAGGAAATCAAACCCAAGGGAATGAAACTGGTGGAAATGAAACAAACCAAATCCAGATTGGATTGAATGGAACAAATCAAATTTTTGAAATTAGTAGCGTCGAATCTTTGACAATTCAGGAAAAAGCATTATTATTTGACTATTTTGGGAATAAGGGATATTCTAAATCCGAAATGTTTAAAGATAGGATAATTATTACATATACTTTAGGAAGGTATGAGGTTGAGTTTTCATATGATTCTTCTATTAGTGAGGAGCTTTTGAAGATTGTAATGGAAAACGATAGGGTTCATTGGCTAAGAGATTTATCTGTTTCTTTGCATAGTTCTGAGAGTTCTAGAGAAGAATTGAATATTACTAATGAAAGTTTTGATTTGTAGGGATAGGTCCTGGGGCGGGTCCTGGTTGAGGGGCTCTTGGAGGAGGCATGGCTCCTGGGAATGACATTTTTTGCGGGGGAGTCTTCATTTTTTTGATTAGGAATTTGGAACCTACAACTTCTGATACTACTGCCAATAAAACTAATTTTCCATAAACAACCTTGTAAATTCCCTCACTTACTGGAATCTTTGTTAACTCGGAAAATTTGTTTATGACGTCATCTATCTCCTTTTTAGATAATTTTATCTCTGTTTTTTGTTCTCCCATTGTTCCCCTTACTATTACCTCCTCGTTCTCTCCACCACATTCTATTGCTTCAACGTTTGGGTCTTGGAGTAGTGCGTCTACTCCTCCAAGTTGAACTTGAGCTTCTATAGGGATTGGCTTTAGATAATTGAATCTTTCGGGAAGTTTTGTTTCAGGAACATTTAATTTTAATTTTTCAAAAGCAATATTTCTTCTTTGTTCAATTAATTTTCTAGATTCCTCTCTTTTTAGTATGTCCCCTCTTAATTGTTTTTCTTTTAGTCTTTCCTGGATTCTTCTTTCTCTCGCTTGTATTTGTTCTTTTGTTTGTTTTAGCTTGTGGGGGTGTTCTTCTTTATCCCTATCTACAATTGTTTGAAGTTTTTCTACAGAAACAGGTCCAGAGTTTATTATGAGTTCTTTTGTAAAAGTTAGAAATATTAGTTTACCTAATTCCCTTCTTCTTAATTTTATTTCAGCATCGATCATCTTTACTCTTGGGTCTTGGAAGAAATTGATTTCTTGTATTCCTCTTCCCCACCGTGATTTACTATGGGTTTCTTAATTTGAGGGGGGCGAAATGGTCTTGGAGCTGCCATTGCTTCTTGGAATGCTTGGGAGGGAGGCATGGCTCTTGGAGGAAGCATTCTCGGAGGCTGAACAATTGGAGGTAATGGTTTTATTATGTCTTGAGACATTATGTTCTCATCCATTTTTTCGTTCATCAATGTTAAACCTCTAGCAATAGTTTTGTTTTGCTCAAGAATTCCTTCCATCTTTTCCATTATTTTTTTGTTATCTTTGTTGTTTCTTTCTAGCTCAAAATCTTTTTCAGCGAGAGATTTTGCAGATAATTCAAATAATTCTAATAGTTTTGATATTTGCCCCGCCAAATTATCAAATTTTAAAGATAAATTAGTCATTACTTTTTGCAAAGATACAAAATTTTCAACAAGAATTTTTTCAACGTTGTTTTGTAAAGAAACTTCTATTTTTTTAGGAATCACCGTTTTTGTTATTATTTTTGGTTTAGCTTTCTTTACAGTAGTCTTTTTCTTCACACTCTTTTTCTTAGGCATATTCTTACTAATAATTTGTTATTTATAAATATTTAGAAAAGGGGTATTTTTAATCTATTTTCTTTTCTTGGTAATCTTCCTTTTCTTTTTCAATAGCTTTAAGATCTTCTTTAATTTCCTCTGCCCCGTCCTTTGTTGCTTCTTCTTTTATTTTTTTAGACTCTTTATTTTCAAATATTGCTATTTTTTCTTCTTCAGTTGTTGATTCTTCAGCGGCTTCTTCTTTAACTTTAGTTTCCTTTTCCTTATTTGCTTCGTATTGTCTTGGTTCTTTATCTGTACCTTTTATTAGGGTTTTTTCTAATTCAGCAACATATTCTGAAATTTCTTTTGCAACGTCAGCATTTACACTTATACTATCTATTCCATTTTCCACTAGGTATTTAACCATCTCTTTTCTGCTTCCAGCTTGCCCACAGATGCTTGTTTCAACCCCGAATCTTTTACAAACACGTATTACATAAGCTAATTGGTAAAGTATTGCAGGATGCATCTCATTGTACAGGTGTTGGACCTTTTCATTCCCCCTATCTATTGCAAGCATGTATTGTGTTAAATCATTTGTTCCAAAAGAGATAAATTCTATTCCTTCTTCACATAAATCTTTAATTATTTGTACTGCAGCAGGGGTTTCTATCATTACACCTACTTTTGCATCGTTAAATCCTATTTCTCTAAGGTGTTTTTTAATTTCTTTTATCTCTTCAACCAAGATAACCTGGGGAAGAATTAGTCCTACTTTTGTTCCTTTATCTGCAGCTCTTTTCAATCCACGGAGTTCTGCTTGAAGTATTTCTGGTTTTTTTAGACTGTATCTTATTCCATGGAATCCTAACATTGGATTTGCCTCCTTTTCTTGAGGGGCTCCCTCAAGGTTAGAATATTCATCGCTTCTTATGTCTGAAGTTCTTACCCATATTTCGTCAAAGTATTCTCCGATTTCTGCAATTCCTTTGAAAATTATGTCTTCGTATGGTTTCATATCTCCTTTATTTAGGTAATACTCTGGATGCTTTCCTGATTCTGCAATTATTCCCTCCATTCTTGTCAAGCCAACTGTTTTTAATCCCGTCTTTGATGCACGTTCAGCAAAACTTGGCAAATCAACAATAACTTTTATTTTTGTTTTAGTGTGCGCTGTAACTGGTTCTACGACTTTTTTTTCGGTTTCTGCTAATTTTCCCTTGTATATTTTTCCGTGGTATCCATCCACAGTTATTATTTCTCCTTCCTTCAACCTAGTTGTTGCTTCTCTTGTTCCCACAATGCAAGCGATTCCCATTTCTCTTGAAACAATTGCTGCATGGGCTGTTAAGCCTCCTTCATCTGTAACAATTGCAGAAGATTTTTGCATTGAAACAACCATGTCGGGGTTAGTCATTTTTGTGACTAATATATCTCCTTCTTTGATTTTATGTAAATCTTTTAAATCCTCAATTATCTTTACTGTCCCTGAAGCAACTCCAGGAGATGCAGCTAAACCTGTTAGGATTGGTTTCCCTTCAAGTTCTTTGAAGTCTTTTTTAGAAACTCTTTTTCCCATGGTGGTGATTGGTCTTGTTTGCACGATAAATATTTCATCATTTTCTATAGCAAATTCTGAATCCTGGGGTTTATTATAGTGGTCTTCTAATTTTAGTGCGTACTCTGCTAATCTTGTTATCTCGTGGTTTTTTAGTACTTGGTGTTTTGATTTTTCTTCAGTTAATTTAATTGTTGTGTCCTCTCCTGAAGAGTCTCTTGTCATTGCAATTTTCTTGTCTTCTATGACTTTATCTTTTATTTCTAATGCTTTCGAAATAACATATTTATCTGGGGTTATTGCTCCCGAAACTATTCCTTCTCCTAGACCCCAAACAGCTTCGATTATTATATCATCTGTATCATAGGCTGGATCTTTTGAAAACATTACCCCTGATTTCTTAGAATCTATCATCTTTTGAACAACTACTGCAAGGTGGGCTTCTTCATGCTTGAATCCTTGTTTTGCCCTATAGTATGTTGCTCTTGTTGTGAATAAAGATGCGAAGCATTTTTTCACGTGGTTTATTAGATTGGCATTTCCTTTAATATTTAAGTAGGTATCTTGTTGTCCGGCGAAAGAAGCCTCCGCGAGATCTTCTGTTGTTGCTGAACTTCTTACTGCAACAAATATTGGTTCGGCAGAATTTCTCAAAATGTCCAGAGCAGAACCTTTTGCCACTTCAAAATCAGCTGCTCCTAGGTGCTCATATGCCTCCAGAAGGTCATCTTCCATCTCTTTAGGCATTTTTGAATTTTCAATTAACGCTCTTACTTGCTTTGTCTTTTCTTGAAGTTGTTTTGTGTCTTCATAATCAAAATTACTTAGAAGTTCTTTTATTTTATCATCAACACCTGCTTTTTCAATAAAGTAATCATAGGCTTGGGCAGTAACCACGAATCCGGGGGGGACTGGAACGTCTAAATCGTATATCTCTCCAAGGTTTGCGCCCTTTCCACCAGCAATAGCACCAGAATCTTTGTTTAACTCAGAGAACCATTTTATAAAATCTGGTTTTTCTTGCGTACCCTCTTTTTCTTTTGTCATATATTCTAAAATTAAAATGTATTAATAAATGTTATTATTGAGTAGAATAATGATTATAAATTCCTTTTTTTGTTTATACTTTATGTTTGAGATAAAAAATAATTCCTATAAAAAATTAATCAAAGATAATTTAGATGATTTTGAAGGTAAGTTAAGAGAGGATTTTTTTGAAATTATTTCAACTTTTGAGAAAGTTTATATTGTGGGAGGGTTTGTGAGAGATTCTATTTTGCAGATTTTGTATGATTATAATTTTCCAATAAATGATTTGGATGTTTTAATTGAAGATTCTGACTTTGATAATGTTTTTAAAAAATATCAAAAAAATAAATCTCGGTTTGGAGGTTTAAAGTTTAATTATGGTTCTTTTGAAATGGATGTCTTTGAAATGAGCAATATTTTTTATTTGAAAGATTTTCCTAGGGAAGAAAAAACATTAGAGAGTTTTTTGGAAAGGGTTGATGTTTCAACAAGTGCTTTTGCATATGATTTTGGGAAGGATAGACTTTATGAAAATTGTGCATTGAAGGATGTTAAGAATAAAAAAATAAATCTTTTAAATGATCAGGGGGAAGTTGCTCCAACAATTGTGAGATTGATTCTTCATTCAGATAAAATGGGTTTTGAAATTGGAGAAAGTGGTTTAAAATATATTAAAGAAAATTATTCCCCAGAAATTGATTCCGAAATAAGGGCTTTCTTAATGTCTAAAAAGATTCCACACTTATCTTCATTAATAGATGGAAAATTATATTCTATTCTTTAAATGTAATATTTTTTTATGCAGAGATAGCATCAACAGGACAATTGTCTATTGCGTCTTTAACGCAGCTTTCATTTTCTTTTGCACCCGATTTCACATGAGCTTTCCCATCTTCTTTCATTTCAAATACGTCTGTGCAGTTTGAAGCGCAAGCCCCACATCCAATACAAGTTTCTTTATCCACTTTTACCATCTGTTAACTGAGAATTTTGGGTTTAATAAATGTTTCTGAATACTGATGGAACTTTATGGAAGGTTTTATAAATAATTAAGACATGAGGGTAATATGTTATTAGGAATCTGGATAGGAATTGCTGTAGTGGTCTTATTGATTATGATCTTTGCTAGTCAGTACAACAGATTCACAATTTTAAGTAATAGAATAGAGAATTCTTTAAGCCAAATTAATGTTCAATTAAAGAGAAGGGCGGACTTGATTCCCAATTTAATTGATACTGTTAAAGGTTTTGCAAAGCACGAAACAGCCGCAATTAAAGCAGTAACTGAAGCTCGTAAAGCACTTGTTTCTGCCAAGGGAGTAGTTGACAAAGTTAAAGCAAATAATCAATTGGAATCTGCACTTAAAACAATTTTTGCGATTGCAGAAGGTTATCCTGATTTAAAGGCTAATCAAAATTTCTTAGAGTTACAAAGAGAATTAACTGTTACTGAAGATAAAGTTGCATATGCAAGGCAATTTTATAATGATTCAATCTTGACGTATAATAACAAAGCTAAGACTTTCCCAGGCAATCTCTTTGCAGGAATGTATGGCTTTAAAGTAAAGGAATATTTGAAGATTGCAGAAGCAGAGAAAAAAGTTCCTAAGGTTAAGTTTGATTAGTTCCAGAGATTAAATTTCTAAATTTTCCAAAATTATAGATTTTATTCCTTCCTACAATATATGTATTAAAAGATTTTAATTTTTGTTTTGAGATTATTTGATCAAATCCTTTTCTTCCTCCAATATCATCAAAGTTTATTCCTTCTGTGAAACTGAAAAAACTTGGCATTATGATGAATTCTTTTCTTTTGTGTTTTCCAATTAGGAAGCATTTGAATTTCTCACGTTTTATTCCATTTGGATCTTTTAGATTTACTGCGGGATGCAAGTGTCCAGTTACTATGGTTTTAATCTTTTTTTCAAAGAGTTCTGGATAGCTTTTATCTCCGTGGGTAAATGCAATCTCATCTTCAATGTAAAAATCTCTTAATTCATGGCCTTTTATCTTGTAGGTGTCATGATTCCCTTTTATTATTATTAGATTTTTTTTACCTACTTGCTTTTCTAGAAATTTAAGGAAGTTCCATACTTCGAAAAATTCTCCTCTGTCAAATTTAAAATGGTGTTTAATGTCTCCAATAAGAATTATTTTCTTTAATGTGTGGAGGGTTTTTACTCTTTTGATAATGGGTTCTAATTCTTTCTTTGTTTCTTCTAATTGATCTATTTCGATCATTATTCCTTGTTCACGTAACATTTCTGTATAACCCAAATGTAAATCCCCAATTGTAAGAATTCCTTTCTCAGGGAAGAAAATTGTTTTGCCCATGAGTTTGAAATGTGATTTTGCTTTCTTTGGTTTCATTTTATTGTTTGCTCTAGAAAATCCTCGTAGTCTTCTTGATTAATAGGTTCATACTTCTTTTTAATTTCATTCATATACACCCTATGCATTCTCTGGAGGAAATCTTGTTTGTCTTCTATCTTCATTAGGTCTAAGTGCCCTTGCAGAATAAGGTTGAGTGAGAATGGGGAAGGGATTTTTACTGTATGGTAGCTTATCTTTACTTTTTCTTCTTTAATCCAATCTAGGAGTTGTTTTGTTCTTTCGATATCCATTAGATCTTCAAGGACTTCACGTTTTGCTTCTTTTAATATTGGAAACTCTTGAGATATTTTCTTAACACTTGCAATTAGGAAATGAGATTTCATATGCTGTTTTCTAACAGATTTTTGGACCCCTTTATACGTACGCAGGATCATTAAACTTCTTGTTGCACAATGTCTAAATCTTCTATTTAGGACGTCTGTTTTTTCAATAGCCTCTTTTAATATTTTTTCAACATTTTCTGAGTTTAATTTTTCAAACGCTTTCTCAATGTCCCATTTTTCAGAGGAAAGATAAAACCCTCTATCAGATATTCCTATTTCAACATCTCTTTTATTTCCAGAACCCATTAAATATGCTAATGCACGAGAGAGAGCATCATTAACTCTTCTTCCATACATTGAATTAACTAGAACATATTTTCTATCGTCTCTTTCATCAATGTATTTTTCAACTGTTATTGTTTTTGTATCTGGAATTTCTGAGAATTCAAATTGTTGGAAAAAATAAGTATAGATTTCTTCTGAGATTGGTTCGGAGACATATAAATACTGTTTTATTAATTTTTTAATTGCAGGTTTTGTTTTCTTTTTTTGGAATTGTTCTTTCATTAGTCCTCTGAATCTTGATATTTCTAATGCCGAATCAAAACTTAATGGCATTGTTTCTGAAAACCATGAAGGTATTGTTGGATTTCTGTTTGGAGCAGTTCTAACGTATAAATTCATTCCTTTTGTATATTGGAACATGTATTTTTTACCTCCTAATACAAAAACATCTCCTTTTCTCATTCTGTTCATGAATGATTCATCCACCGCTCCAATTTTTTCATTGCTCCCTCCTGCAAGTTTAACTGTAACGAATGATTCGTCTGGAATTGTTCCTATGTTTGTCATATAAAGAACACGGGCCATCTTTCCTCTTTTCCCTATTTCCTTTGTATCTGGATCATACCATATTTTGCTGTAGACCCTATTTTTCTCTAAATTATATTCTCCTGAGAGATAGCTAATAACAGAAAGAAAATCTTCTTTTGTAAGATTCTGGTAACAATAACTTTTTCTTATTAAATTTAAGAGATCACTTATTGGCCAAGGATTGTTTATGGCCATCCCATAAATTGTTTGGGAAAGAACATCTAGCGCATTATGTGGGAAGTGTATATTGTCAATTTTCCCTTCGTACATTTCTTTTTGTATTACGGAGCATTCAACCAAATCATCTCTATCCATTACTATGAATCTTCCTTTTGCGGTCTCATGTAATTTGTGTCCGGCTCTCCCAACTCTTTGAAGTGCACGAGATGAAGCTTTTGGGCTTCCAAGCAATATTACTAAATCAATGTAACCAATATCTATTCCTAGCTCTAGGGAGGTTGAACAAACAACAACTTTTAATTTTCCACCACGTAGATCTTCTTCTATTTGGAATCTATGATCTTTACTTAACGAAGAGTGATGGGCAGCAATGTTTAAGTCGGTGTATTCAACCGGAAATTTATCTTTAAGATAATTAACAACACGCTCTGTTGCTGAACGAGTGTTTGTGAATATTAATGTTGTCTTGTGCTCTTTAACTAGGTCATGGATCATCTGGTAAAGATGCAGGTGTGGCTTCGCAGATTGGATTATATTTTCAACAGGAGTTAAAACATCTAAATCCAGTTTTTTGTTTGCTTGCACTTTTGCTATTTTTACTTTTCTGTCTTCATCAATACCCACTAAGAATTTTGCAACTTCTTCTAATGGTTCCACTGTTGCACTTAAACCAATTTTAATTGGTATTTTTTTTGTTAATGCATTTAATCTTTCTAGATTTAAACTTAAGAATACTCCTCGTTTGTTTCCTATTGAGTGTATTTCATCTATAATACAATATTTTACATGCTTAAATGCTTCTATGAATTTTTTGGTTGTTAATACAATGGCAAGGGATTCTGGAGTTGTAATAAATATGTGTGGGGGATTTTTTGCCATCTTTTGCTTTTCATATGCTGTTGTGTCCCCGGTTCTTATTCCTACACGTATTGGTTGGAGTTCAATTTTCTTCTTTTTGGCAAGTTCATTTATCTCTTCCAGGGGTTCAAGAAGATTCTTATGGATGTCGTTGTTCAGGGCTTTAAGAGGGGAAATGTATACCGTGTAGACTTTATTTTCTAGTGTTCCTTCTGAGGCCATTGTTACAAGATTATTGAGAATTGATAGGAATGCTGTAAGGGTTTTCCCCCCTCCTGTTGGAGCGGAAATAAGAATATTTTGTTTTTTGTGTATATTCATTACTCCAAATTTTTGAGCGTCTGAGAAATCTTCGAACTTAGAGAAGAACCATTCCCGAATAAGAGGGTGAAGAATTTCTTTAATTTCTTCTTTTTCATAGGATTTAGCTTTTGTAACAATTGTCATTTTATTTACCTCTTGTATAAACTATTAACCTCTTAGAACCCTTAGTATTATTTATCGAAAGTGTATTTAAATTTTTGCTTAAACTTAAAAATAATCATTTCCTTGTTTATGTATGGAAAAAGTTAGGATTGATTTTAGAGATCAAATAGCACGTAATAAGAGGAAATCCGTATTTCTCATGTTTTCTGTAATTGTATTCCTTGTCTTACTTGGTTGGGTTATCTCTATGGCTCTTAATCCGGTTTATTTTACATTAATAATGGTCATTGCGATTATATTTTCAATTGTTTACGTTGTTGCTGGTTATTATAATTCAGATAAGATTGCTATAGCCTCTGTGGGGGCCAAGAAAGCAGATAGGACTAAACATAAGGATTTTTACAGTTTAGTTGAAGGGTTGACGATTGCAAGCGGTTTACCAATGCCTAAACTTTTTGTAATGCCTTCTAAACAAATAAATGCCTTTGCTTCTGGAAGAGACCCAAATCATGCAGTTATTTGTGTGACTGAGGGAGCGCTTGATAAGTTAGAGAGAAGGGAACTCGAAGGAGTTTTGGCCCATGAACTTGGGCATGTTGGCAATTATGATATGAGATACATGACTACTGTGGCTGTTTTAGTTGGAATGGTTGCCATTATTTCTCAGATGTTTTTGAGAAGTTTGTGGTTTGGAGGAGGAAGAGGCGGAAATGATAATAAGCTCCAGTGGGTTTTTATGTTAATTGGAATTGTCCTTGCAATACTTGCTCCCATTGCAGTTTACTTTGTTCAAATGTCTATCTCTAGAAAAAGAGAGTATTCTGCTGATGCGAGTGCAGTAAAGTTTACTAGATACCCTCAAGGATTAATTGGGGCATTAAAAAAGATTAAATCAGATTATGCATATGATAATTCAAAGATGCATAAAAAGAAACCAACAAAAGCATTATCTCCTTTGTTTTTTACTAATCCTATGAGTAATTTAGGAAGTACCCATCCTAAAGTGGAAGATAGAATTAAAGCATTGGAAAAGATGTAAGTTTTAAAAACTAGATTTATTTTAATTAAGTATGGGATTTTTAAGAGGTGCAGCAGTAACAATTTTAGCAATTGTCTTATTAATTTCATTATTTGTTATGAATGCTTCTCTTACATTAACTTGGTCTCTTGAATATGAAACTCTTAAACCGGTTCTCAAAGACACTGTTCAGAGTTTTGCAGAGGAGAATTTTGAATTGGATGCCTATTTGGATGAAACGATTTTTTTAATGCAAGCCTATTGTTTGAATGAAACAGAATTCGTTTTTAATCAAGGGGGATATACTTTTGTGGTGCCCTGTGAGGTAGTTTATGCGGGAAGTGCGGCAGTTTTAGATTATGGTCTTGATTCTTTGATTGAAGAACTTTATTATGCGGAATATGAATGTGATTTTTGGGAATGTGTTAAAACTGCAGATAATTTTTTAGTTCTAGTTTCTGAAAAATCTCATGACTATTGGCAAAGTAAATTTTATGTTTTCTTACTTACTTCTCTTGCATTATTTATTTTAATGTTTATTGTATCTAATAGAAAGAGCAATGTATTTATTTTAGGAGGAATTTTAACAATTATCTCTTCAATTCCTTTTGTTAAGCTTACTTGGATTTCAATATTCTTACCAGAACAAGTTAAAGAAATTTTCTTAAGCTTCTTTGCAAGGTCACATAATGTTTTCTTAATAATGTTGATTGTTGGATTTTTCTTACTTGGTTTAGGGATTGTATTCCATTTCTTAAAATGGGGTTTAAAAATCTCTAAGTTGTTTAAGAAACATTCTGAAGAACAAGAGCAAGAGGATGATGTTTCTAAAGAAGATGTTAAAAAGATTGTAAAGAAAGAAATTGTAAAAAATGAAGTTAAGCAGGTTGTGGAGAAGGAACTCTCGTCTGTCTCGACACAGTTAGTTAAACGAAAGAAAGAAATTGTTAAGGATAAAAAACCTGTCGTGACAAATAAGTCCAAAATTGTAGAACCTGCAATGAAAAGTAATAAAAATAAACTTTTTAAAAAGGTTTCCAAACCAGAATAATCCCATAAATAAACCTTTCAAAAAGTTTTCCAAACCATAATTTTCAAAAGAAAAGTAATAAAAAGTAAATTTCTGGTAGTTTATTAATGGTAAAGAAAAAAATTGTTAAGAAATGTGTATTATTGTTTTCAGGAGGGCTGGATTCAAAGTTAGCTGTTAAGATAATGCAGAAACAAGGATATGAAGTAACAGGGGTATTTTTTAAGTTACCTTTTGGATGCAGTTCTGGTTTTTCCCAAATGGAAGGAGTTAAGTTGGAAATTTTTGATTGTACTAAAGGAGATTTACTTCAGGAATATATAGGGGTTTTGAAAGAAGGTAAGAATGGAAGAGGACAGGGAGTAAATCCTTGCAGGGATTGCAAAATATTTATGTTTGAGCGTGCTAAGAAATTTGCAGATGATAAAAAAATAGATTTAATTGTTACTGGAGAGGTTTTAGGAGAAAGACCAATGTCTCAATTAAGAAAATCAATGGATTTAATTGAAGATCAATCTGATTTAAAGGGAAGATTACTTAGGCCTTTGAGTGCCAAATTACTTCCTGAAACAAATGCTGAAAAAGAAGGGTTAGTGAATAGGAGTAAATTATATGATATTCAAGGAAGAAGAAGAGAAAAACAAATGGCTCTGGCTGAAAAATTTAAGATTAAATATCCTGCCCCTGCTGGAGGATGTTTACTTTGTGAAAAATTCTTGAAGAAAAGATTTAAGTTTTTATTTGAAAGAGGAATTACAGAAAAAGAATTGCCTTTAACTTATATTGGTAGGCAGTTTATCATTAATGGTTCTTGGATTATTTTGGGTAGAGATCAGAAAGAAAATGGCTTAATTGAGATGGTTGGAAAGGATGAATCTGTTTGTAGATTGATTACTTCGGAGGATATAGGTATTATTGGAGGAAGTGTTGCTGTGCTTGATGGAAAAGTCTCAGATAAGAAAGTTCATGAGTTAATTAAGGCTTATTCTAAGGAAGGTAGTTTAGAAGCTCGCAGGAAGTTTGAGAAGTTTAAGTTATAGTTATTCTCTCTTTGATTTTTCTTCGTGTTCCATTCTTTTTATGAAATTGCTTAAGAATTTTGCATGGTCTGTTGAATCTTTCATTTTTTTTATTGTGTAAAAAGTCATCCCCGGATGTTTGTGTTCTTGGAAGGATGCTAAATCTTTCAGTTTGTATTTCATTTCATCTGAGATTAGTATTTTTCCTCCAGAAACTGTTGAAAGTTTCTTTGATGAGGCTATTAAATTTCCTAGGCTCATAAAGTGTAGGGTTTTATCTTCTGCGTTTTCTTTTGCAACAATGTTTCCGCAGTTTAATGAGATCCCAAATTCTATTGGCTGTTTGAATAGCTTGTTGTGGGAGGTTATTTCTTTTACTGTTTGTTCTGCAATCTCTAATGCTGTTTTTTCATTTTTGAAAGTCTTTGTTCTTGTGGGGTTTAGTATGAAGAATATGTTTTCTTGCGTCTCGTAAATGACTGCTTTTTGGGCTTCTGCGTATGCCGCTATCTTGTTTAATGTTTCTTTTACATTATTGTCTGTCTTTTGAATATCTTTTAAGTTCTTTATTTTTAAACAAACGATTCCTGAGAGGTGTTTTTCACCTTTCATGGATAAAGAGAGTAATGCTTTACTTTTTGTATCAATTAAAGAAGTAGGTTTTCTCACCAATGTTTCTCTATTTTCCCAAGCTTGGTTGGTTTTTTTTGGTTTTTTTTTAATTCGAATCTTCCCAAAAAAAGATTTTTTAAGGCCCTTTCTCCAAATCATAAAAGCAACGAAGCCCAGGACCATTATTATAAATATCCAGGCAAGAGGTCTTCTAATTACAGACTTTGAATTAGCACTCTTAACTTGTTTAACCTTAATGGCATTTCCAGTGAGGAATGTTGTTGTTTTTAATTTTTGTTTTCCATCACTAACAACTTCTATTTCGTATTCCCCTTTTGGGGCAGACAATTTGTATTTTTGAACTTCCTCTACTCCTAAAGAAGCATTTATCTCTAGAGTTTCTTCTCCAACTTTTATGAAAACTAAATCTTCGTAGGGAACATTTCCAGTGTTTACAATATTTATTGTTTCATTGATTATTACTACTTCAACATTTTTCTTTTCTTTGATTAAGAAAGTTCCTTCTGAAGTTAATTTGTTTGAAACAGCAACAACAGTCCATTCCTCTGGGGCCTCGTTGTAGGGGATTGGAAATTCAATGAATTCATCTGTAGGAACGTCTGCTTGTTGTTTAACGATTTCACTGTTTGCTTTCTTTATTGTTATTATTGAAGTGCCTCCCTCTATTCTTTCTCCAGTTTGGTCTCTCATGATTGCTCTAACTTTGAGCTTTGTTCCTGGCTCAACTTCTAGACTATCAAATGAAACTTCTAAACTTGTTGGGACTTGTTTAATGAGGATATTATAGTTCATGAATCCTTTATTTGTTATTGAACCCGAAATATCTTGTTCGTAGGCATCTAATTTTACAAGGTAAGTTCCAGCTTTTATTATTTCTGGAAAAGTGATGTTTGCTGAGAAAAATCCATTTCCTATTGTGTCTAATTGTCTCATATCGTTTGAATCATTCATTCCAGATATTATCTCTATATTTAAGAATCCGTTTGCAGGATTTCCATTTTTCTTTTGAGCATTACCACTTATGAGCATATTCTCTCCAGGGTTAAATTCTACAACGTCAATTGTTGTATGTAGTGTTATTAAATCCGAAATCTCAAAATCTTTTGTTGTTATGTAATCTTCTCCTAGGCTTCCTTTTATTCTACAAGTCCCTAAAGTTGTCCCAATTTCTTCCTTTGTTAAAAGTAGTGTTGGGGTGAATGTTTTTTCTTCACCAGGACTTAAGCTTATACCATCTTTAAAGAATTCTCTTTGAATATCTTGGCAGATTAGGTTCATGTCAAAGACCTTTGAAATTCCTGAAATTGTCTTAATTGTAATTGGCATAGAAACAGAATCTCCTAAATTGTATATCTCATTTGGCTCTTGTTTTACTATTATTTCTGCTGAAATGACGCTTGTCAGGCTAGTAAGAATTAGCAGAGCTGTTATTAGTAAAAACATTTTCCTCATTTTATTAAATATAGGGTCTTTTGATTTATAAATATTTGTTCTGTAAGGTTTAAAAATTATAAAATACTGTAAGATTCATGAAAAAGGTGTTTAATCCATGGGAAGTCTCAGGAGAGATTGATTATGGGAAATTAATGAGGCAATTTGGTATTTCTGATATGAATGATTTGCCAGAGGTCTTTGAGAAAAATGTTTTATTTAGAAGAAAAATCGTTTTTGCACATAGAGATATACAAAGGATTTTAGATGCTATTAAGAATAAGAAACCTTTTGTGATGATGACTGGTTTAATGCCTACTGGAAAATTTCACATTGGGCATATGATTCTTACCATGCAGATGGTTTTCTACCAAAAACTAGGAGCTAAAGTTTATATTGCAGTTGCAGATATTGAAGCCTATAATGCACGGGGGCAGAGTTTGGAGGAAAGCAGAAAAATTGCTCTTGAAGAGTATATTAATAATTATGTTGCTCTTGGTTTGGATTTAAAGAAAGCGGATATTTATTTCCAGAGTGATAGAAGTAGTGAAGGAAAGAAATCTAATGCATATTATAGATTGCAGAATCTTCTTGCAAGGCATGCTACTTTTGCCGAGTTTAAAGGGGTTTATGGTGAGATAACTCCTGGAAAGATGGCTGCAGCATTGCTTCAGGCGTCCGATATGCTACATCCCCAGCTGCCAGAATTTGACGGTTCAGAAAAGAAAGGTTTGCCCGTGGTTGTTCCTGTAGGAATTGACCAAGATCCTCATTTAAGAATCGCAAGGGATATGTCTAAGAGGATTAAAACACATGATTTTACCCAGCTTAGTTCTACTTACCATTACTTCATGCCTGGATTGGGAGGGGGAAAAATGTCTTCTTCTGATCCAAATTCTTATATTGCTTTGAGTGAATCTCCTCATGATGTTAAAAGAAAGATAAACAAATATGCTTTTTCTGGAGGCCAGGCAACTTTGGAAGAGCATAGGAAGAAGGGGGGAAATCCAGAGGTAGATGTCTCTTTCCAATATCTTAAAATGTTTTTTGAACCTTCTGATAAGAAGCTTAAGGAATTGGGAGAGAGTTATATTAAAGGAGAATTATTGACTGGCGAATTGAAAAAATATGTTATTGAGAGGATTTCAGAATTTTTAGAAGAACATCATAAAAAGTTTGAAAAGGCGAAGAAAGAAGTGAAAAATATTTTTGGTTGAGGAGTATTAATATATTGCAGCTTGGGGTTATTATTTTTTAGTTAATAACAATCTATTTAAATGAAAATTTCGGAGTTTTTTTTATGGTATACAATCCTTTTAACCTTAATTTGGAGAAAACTTTGATGGAGTACAAAAATGATCCTTTGAGACATTATAATCCTGGTGGAAAGGATGGGTTTGGAAATGAAAATGATAGGATGTTTGTTTTTACTTCGGGAGCTTTTAATGGAAAAGAGGGTCGTTGGGAACTTAATGGAATAACCTATAAGATTGTTGAAGAGGATGGCAAATACCTTCTTATTAAAGATTTTTCTAACAAGGAAGGAGTTCTTGAGGGTCAATTAGCAACTAGTGCTTGTTATCGTGAGTTGGTAAAGAAAAGGGCTAAGAGACTAAATAAGCTTTAAGGATTAACCTCAATAATTTCTTTTGGAATTAGAAGTTTTGATTCAAACTCAGATTCTCTAATTTTTTCTAAGAAGGCTAAATAATTTTTATCGTTTTTTGTAGTGATTATTTCTTTTGGAACTAATTTCTTTTTTCTAAGTTCTTGTTCAGTTATTTTATCACTTTTTTTTCCAAATTGATGAGCAAATTCCAATTCCCCAGAATCATTAATTCCAAGGAAAGTTGCTATGTGTGTGTATTTTGCTTTGTTTCCTTCTAAGTCTATTTTATTATTATAGTCGCTTTTCGGATTATAGATTCCAATGAGCATGCCTGGTCTTAGGATGTTATTTGTTACTAATTCTTTTAGATTTTGATCTTCTTTGAATGGAGATGCTATTTTATTTTTATAACGTAGATTCCATGCTTTCTCTCTTACATATTCTTTTCCAAATAAGTTTTCTGCAGCAATTTTAGCATACCTGGAACAGTAATCCGGGGGAGTTCTATATTGGGGAGCTGAGATTTCATCTGAACTTTGTTCTAGAATTTTTCTTTCAAATATTTTGTCTTTTTCAATTATTCTTTCAAGCCTATTGGCAAGCAATTTATCTGGATTATGGTCTTTTGAAAAGTTATTTTGGTATGAGCTTCCAGCTAATAACAGCGCAGTTGCCAATACAATATTTTTTACATAATTGTTTTTCATTTTAAAATTCACTAAGAAATTTTATTGGAGAGAATCTTAGATTTTTTTGGTTTATAAATCTTTACCCTCTTTTTGCAGAGAAATTAGAATATTTTATAAATCTCTTAATTCTTAGTTGTTTATGAAGACATTAAACCTTCACGTAGATTACATTAAGTTCAAACCTTTGAAGAAGGCCTTAAAAAATATGGAAGATCTTCCAGAAGATGAAAAAGAGGAAAAGCATGTTAAGGAGGCTTTGGTTGTTTTAACTGCAGTTGAAAGTACTGACTTAGATGTGAAAGCTTCTGTTAGTGATTTAATTAAAAATATAGAAGATATTTCTAAACAAGTAGGAACTAAAAATGTTGTTTTGTATCCTTATGCGCATTTGTCTAAGAATCTTGGAAGTCCTAAGATTGCTCAAGAAGTTTTGGAAAAGGCCCAGAAAGAATTAACTAAAAAGGGTTATGAGGTTGCACGTGCTCCTTTTGGATATTACAAAGAATTTGAGTTAAAAGTGAAAGGGCATCCTCTTTCAGAGTTGAGTAGGGAGATTGGAAATGTTGTTGAAGGAGGAAAGGTAATAAAAGTTAGTGAAGGCGATGAAAAATATGATCCTAAACAATTATTAAGGGAAATTTCAAAATCTAAACTTGATACTTCTAAGCTTAAGGATAATGATCACAGAATTTTAGGAAGACAAATGGATTTATTTTCTTTTAATGAAGTTGCTCCAGGGATGGTGTTTTGGCATGATAGGGGAGTTACCATTAGAAATGAATTAATTGGATTCATGAGGGATTTGCTTAGGGAGAGAGGATATGAGGAAGTTTTGACCCCACAAATAATGGATAATAAAATATGGAAAATTTCAGGACATTGGGATAAATACAAAGAGAATAATTTCTCAACAAAATATGAGGGAAGGGATTTTTTAATTAAACCAATGAATTGTCCGGGGGGATTGCTTATTTTTAAGAGCTCTCCAAAGAGTTACAAGGACCTACCATTAAAGGCAGGGGAATTTGGAATTGTTCATCGGCAGGAGCTTTCAGGGGTTTTAGGGGGATTATTTAGAGTTATACAATTTACCCAAGATGATGCACATGTCTTTTGTACAGAGAAACAATTAGAAGGAGAATTGATGAAATTAATTGATTTGGTTGATGTTGTTTATAGTCAATTTGGATTTAAGTATAAAATTGAATTGTCTACTCGTCCTGAAAAAAGAATTGGAAGTGATGGGGTTTGGGATAAAGCAGAGGATGCTCTTAAGAAAGTTTTAGATAGGAGAAAAGTGAAATATAAGATTAACAAAGGTGATGGGGCGTTTTATGGGCCTAAGATTGATTTTCATTTAACAGATTCGTTAAAGAGAACTTGGCAATGCGGAACAATCCAAGTTGATTTTTCAATGCCTGAGAGATTTGAATTAGAGTATACTGATAAAGATAATAAAAAGAAGAGGCCAATAATGATTCATAGGGCAATTTTTGGATCTCTTGAAAGATTTTTGGGAATTTTACTTGAGCATACAAATGGAAGATTGCAAACTTGGTTGGCTCCTTTGCAAGTAAGGGTTTTGAATTTTACAGATAGAAATACCAATGCCGCTGAAAAGGTAGTTGAAACGTTGAAAAAGGAAATTCCAAACCTGAGAGTTGACTTTGATTTCTCTCAGAGGGGAATTCCTGCAAAAGTTAAAGAGGCAGAAATGGTGAAAGTACCATATATTTTAACTATTGGAGACAAAGAGGAAAAGGCAAAGAGTGTAATGGTTAGAAAGAGGGGAGATAGAAAATTGGAAGAAGTTAAGATTGATGCTTTTGTTAAGAAATTGAGAAAGGAGATTGAAGATAGAATATAATTAATTATTCTTTAATTCCTTCTTCTATTGCAGTTTTTTCTAGATTATTAAAGATTTCTTCTTTTTTTGTCTTTGTATTTTGTCTATAGATTGGAGTTCCGTCTTCAGCGAAAATTTCATAAGGGAGATTATTTTCAGGATTCTTGTATTTGCCTTTTGCTGACTCCCAATTTAAATAAACTAAATGAATTCTTGCTCCTCTGAATGCTTGCCGAAAATAATTATTCCTATTATTTTCAATTTTCTGGACTCTAGGCCTTAATTCTTGTAATTCTTCTCTAAAATCTCTATTTTTTGGCTTAAAATTAAAAGTGAATGATTTTTCTTTTTCAGATTCTGTTATAACCCCTTTTATTTTAATCCCCATTATTTTCTTTGGTTTTACTTTTTCCATGTGTTTAGGAGGGAAATATTATTTATAATGATTTATATACTAAAACTTATAAAGCAAAAAAATAACCTTTTTCTATGAACTTCCAATTTTATTTAGAGAAATTAATTAATGCAGAAGAATTTCAAAAGTTTAAGAAAGAAAATCCCAATGCATATCTTTGTTCGGGATTCTTTTCAATTGATAAGGAGAAAGAGGATAATCACCAACAACATTTAGATTATTATGTTCCTGAATTAGAGAAGATGTTTAGTTTTAAATTGTTAAAGGAAGAAAAAGTTGAAATGTTACCCATTGAAAGTTTTAATTCTTCTGAGGAGAAGAAAATCCCAAATAAAATTAATGATAATTATGATTTTGATTTTAAAGACATTGAAAAAATGGTTGATGGGAAGATGTTTGATGAGAAGATAAATAAGAAAGTTTTGAAACTTTTGTTTTCTTTACAAAACCAAGAGGGAAAGGATCATTTGATTGGAACTATTTTTATTTCTGGATTGGGAATGTTAAAATGCTCAATTGATTTGCAAGAGAAAAAAGTTGTTGAGTTTGAAAAGAAATCTTTTTTTGATATGATGAAAATTGTTAAGAAGTGATTAGTTAAAATCCAATCCTGTTGAATAAAGGCTTTTATCCATTTGTGCTTGTATAAATAGTTTTTCTTCGTATTTTGATAAGCCCTTTCTTATTGCCAAGTATGCTTCTTTTCCAGAAAGTTTTTCCTCTTTAGATTCCCCAATTAATTTTCCTAATTGTTCTGGAAATCCTTTTAATTCTCTAAAACACATATAAGAGTTCTGGATAATTTTTTTTCTGTCTTTAGAATTAATTTTTAAATCTGCCATTCCCCTAACCTTTTCTGAGAGTCCTTCTCTAATTTTCATTATCTTAATATTTTAATTCTTTATTTAAAGATTATTGTTCTTTGTTATATTCTTTTTCAACAATGAAGTTAATCATCATTTCTGAATTATGTGTTGAGAGTATTTTGAAACCTATTTCTTTGAAAAGGTCATGAATTTCTTTTTCATCGAAGAGATAATAGTATCTTTTTCCTTTATCTGTCCAACCAACTTCCTTTTCTTTTCCCCTTTTTTGATTAAATCTTTTTGATTGGAAATTCCAAACTCCTATGAGCGTTTTTGATTTGGGTTTCATTATTCTGTAAAGTTCTTGAACTGATTTTTTGTGTTTGTCTGGTTTAATGCAATGAAGTGCAGAAATGCAAATTGCGTAATCAAAAAAATTATCTTCATAGGGTATTTTGAATAGTTTTCCTTTTTTTGTTTCAATTTGAATTTTATTTTTCTTTGCTTTTTTTTCTGCTAGATCCAGCATTCCTTTTGAAAAATCAACCAGAAACATTTTTCCTTTTTTTATTTTTGTAATGTGTCTTCCAGCACCACTTCCTAGATCTAATACCTTTCCTTCTGCTTTTTCTAGAAATTCTTTGCTTAATCTAGAAGGAATTTCTTTATATTGGTCCCATTCTTCTGCAATTGCATCCCATAGTTTTTCTTGATTTTCTATTTTCATTGAATTGGAAAGAGTTTTAAGGTTAAAAATTGTTTGATTTTCATGATTAAGATAAAGAAACCAGTACGTTCAAAATCAGGAATTACCCCTTTAACTGTTGTTCTAAAACCTAAAAAATGTAATCATGGAACTTGTATTTACTGTCCTGGTGGAGATTTTGTTCCACAAAGTTATACTGATAAGAGTCCTGCAATAATGAGAGCAATGGCCCTTAAGTATAACATTAGGGAACAAGTTAAGATTAGGTTGGAGTCTCTAATTGCTATGGGGCACCCAACGGAGAAAATTGAATTAATTTTTATTGGAGGAACTTTTTCACAATATCCTCTTGATTATCAGTATGAATGTGTTAAAGATTGTTATGATGTTTTGAATGGAAGAAAATCTAAAACATTAGCGGCTGCTAAGAAGCTTAATGAAAAAGTAAAACATAGGGTTGTTGCATTTTGTATAGAGACTAGACCGGATAATTGTTCTGATGAAGATATAAAACAGATGAGGGAGTTTGGGTGCACGAGAGTTGAGATTGGAGTTCAGATTTTGTGTAATTCAATTTATGAGAAAGTTAATAGGGGTCATACAATACAGGATGTTGTTGATGCAACGCAGAGGTTAAAGGATGCTGGATTTAAAGTTGGTTATCATATAATGCCTGGAATTCCCTATAGTAATCCTAAGAAAGATTTAGCCAAATTTAAATTACTTTTCAAAGATGAAAGATTTAGACCAGATCAATTAAAATTATATCCTTGTCAAATTGTTGAGAGTTCACCTCTTGCAAAAATGTACAAAAAAATTGGGTATAAACCATATGCAAATTCTCAAATAAAATCTCTTTTAAAAGAAATGTTCAAAGTAATTCCAGAATATTGTAGAGTTATGAGGGTTATGCGGGAGATTCCCAAAGAAAAAATGAAAGTAGAAGCAGCTTCAACTTCCATGAGGGGAGAATTGGATAAAGAATTGAGAAGTTCTGGTATTAAAGAGATAAGAATGAGGGAAGTAGGTTTTCAAGAAGATATTGATTTGAAAACTAAATTAAAAATTATTGAGTATAATGCTTCTAATGGCCATGAATATTTTTTAGAAATGGTAAATAAAGAGGATGTTCTTTTTGGATTGTTGAGATTGAGAATTAAAGATAAAAAAGCAATGATTCGAGAGTTGCATGTTTATGGGCAGAGTTTAAAATTGGGGGAAGAAGGAAAAGTCTCTCAGCATAAAGGTTTAGGAAAATTTTTAATGAGTGAAGCAGAGAAGATTGCTAAAAAACAAAAATGTAAAGAAATTAAGGTTATCAGCGGGGTAGGTGTTCGAGAATATTATAAAAAATTAGGATACGAATTAGATAATACTCCTGGAGAGTATATGGTTAAATCTTTATAGTTTAGTTTTCTAGTTTTTTTTATGAAATACCTAATTGCATC
>CAZZGW010000003.1:0-13110 GCA_964653605.1 Candidatus Woesearchaeota archaeon | reverse complement strand
ATTAAAAAAGGAAAACACAATGTTGCTCCTAACATAAAATTTTTGATTGATAAGGGAGATATTTAATTCATCTTGATAATGTTTAAATAATTGGGTTGTTTATTTTTCTGCATGGGTGATGAGCTGATTTGTTTGTATGCTCATATTGAACTTGCTTATTCTAGTATTTTAAAGGGCAGGGATTTTAATTAATGTCTTAATTGTAATTGTAAGGGGGAATCAGAAGGCTGTGAAGGAAGGTATTTGGTTAATCCAAGTGAAAAAGAATCTCGTCTTAGAGAAAAATTATATATTCATCGTGAGTTTTTTAAGGGGAAGAAACCTACTTATGTTTGTTTTAATCCTGAAGCTAGATTTTAAGAATATTTATATAATAAAATAATTTTATTTAATTAAGATGGTGATTAAAGCAGTTATTTTTGATATGGATGGTGTGTTGGTTGATAGTATGAAAGATCATATTAAATCTTGGATAAAATCTTTTTGGGTCTATGGAATTCCTGTAACTGAAGAAGAAATAGCCTTAATGGAAGGAAGTAATTCTCTTGAAATTATTGAACATTTTTCTAAAAAATATAAAGTAAAATTAACTAAGAAGGATAAAGAAAAACTTTATTCTATTAAGACTCATGAATTTGATAGGGGATTCAGGTTTCGTGTTTATCCTCATGCATATAAATTACTTGATTTATTAAAAAGAAAAGGAATTCATAGGGCCCTCGTAACTGGAGGAAATAAGAAACTTGTAGGAAAAATTATTAGAAAAGAATTTAAAGGATATTTTGAAGCTGTTGTTACTGGAGATGATACCAAAAAAGCAAAACCCCATCCAGAACCTTATCTTATGGGGTTAAAGAAATTAGGATTTAAACCCGGCGAAGTAATTGTTGTTGAGAATGCTCCTCTTGGAATAAAAAGTGCAAAAAGAGCTAAAATTAAAAATTTAGCATTATGTACTACTTTGGATAGAAAATATTTGAGAGAATCAAATAAGATTTTCTCTAATCATAAAGAACTCTTGAAATATTTTGAAAAATTATTAAATTAAATTTTAATTTTTCCTTGCTGCCAATCTTTTAGAACAACTCTTGCTGCTTTATCCTCATTAATTAATCCTTTTGATTTAAAAAATCCTTTTTGTTTACATAATTCTTCGATTAGTATTTCTGAATCTCCTTTTGCATCAATATTGTAAAATTTTTCTATCTGCGTAGAATAATCTCTCATTAAATTTGCAACGACCATCTCTGCTTCTTTTACCTGGGAGTATGATCTTCCTCCTAGTTTTGTGTGGGTCGCTATTTTTTCTGAATCAGAACTTGAGTATTCTTTTTTTGGAATAACTCCTGGGCTGTCAAGAAGATTAATTTCCTCAGAGAGTTTTAATTTTTGAATGTTTTTTGTAAATCCCGCATCAGATCCAACACCTGCAGAGGATCTTCCAATCAATATATTAATCAGTGAACTCTTTCCAGTGTTTGGATAACCAATAACTCCAACTGCAACTTTTCCTAATTTATCTCTATTCACTGGTTTTTCTATTTTTTTTGCAATTCTTTTTATTAAATCTCTAAGATCTTTTATGTTTTGATACTTTGTACAAGAGATTGAGATGCTTGGTTTTAGATTGCTGAATTTTTTTAGTTGTCTTTTGTCAATCAGATCCGATTTATTGAAGACGTAAATTATTTTCTTTCCTTTTTTTGTTATTTCTTCTTCTAATTCAGGATTTCTTGTTTCTTCAGGAAACCTTGAATCTAGTATTTGAAGGATTATATCTGAGTCTGCAACTATTTTACTAGCAATCGTAGGATATTTCTTTTTTTGCTTTCTCATGTTAGCAATGTTTCCTGTTCTTCTTGATGAAAAGCTATATCTTTTTCTCATGTTTTGTTGAAGTTTTGAGGGTTTTTAACTTTTGGCTGTTATTGATCTTTGATTTGGGCTTATTTGTCTAAACTCTTGGTTGGTAACGGAAGATTTATATAGTGAAATAATTTTAAAATGTTGAAATTTAGAAATATTGGAATTTTTCAATGTTTTTACCCAACTGGGAGGCGAAAAGATGCAAGAAGAAATTGAATTAAGTACGAAAAATGACAGAAAGAGAATATTTACAATCGCAAGAGAAAGGAGTAGGAATCATCTATAATAGTGAGAACGGAGTTGATTGGGCTATTCATAGTTTTAAGGAAGAATTTGAGAAAAGAGGAATTCCTGTTGCTCTTTTTGATGCTAATTCCATTGAAAGTGTTGGTTCATTAGATTCATTACATGATTTTTCTATCCCTGAAATTGAAGAACTTACAGATAAGGGATATAGTGTTTGGATGAATAGGGTTTATCCTAGCGAATCTAGTAAAGCAGCGATTGATAAGAGTCTAACTCTTGTTGGATGGTTGGGTTCTAGAAATTATCTTACCATAAACCCTATGACTGCTTGTGCTTGTGACTATGATAAAAATTTTGCATTTGAATTAATGAATAAATATGAAGTCCCAACCCCAAAAACAAGATTGTTAACTGATGGAGATTCATTAGAAAAAATTGTTGAGGATTTTGAGTTCCCTTTAATTGTTAAAAAGAATACAGGTGGAAAAGGGATTGGAGTTAAAAAAATAAATAATGAAGAGGAATTGAAAGAAGTATTGGCTTCAGAAGGAAATTTTTCTGGAAAATATCTTGTTCAGGAATTTGCTATGCCTGTTGTAGATTATGATGTTAGGATAGGGGTTATTGATGGTGAGCCACTAATTGCTTATGCTAGAACATTGGTTGATAAAGGAAATCAAGGAATTTCCTGGATGGGGAGTTGTAATCATGGTTCAAAAATAATTGATTATGAGCCAACTGATGAAGAAAAAAGATTGGCTGTTCTTTCAACAAAGGCAATTGGTGCTAAATTAAATGAAGTAGATATACAAATAACTAAAAATGGTCCTGTGATTATTGAAAATAATCCTACTCCGGGATATGATGAGGGAGAAGAGAGGTGGGTAGAATTAATAACAGAGCATATCTATAAAAACCACCTTAAAAATGAAGAATAAAAATCTAAAAATAGCATTAATGGACAGCTACACTGGTGGTAAAAGTTTTACAGAAGGGGATAATTTTATTCATTATGCAAGGGGATTTTTGGATAGAGGATGTAGTGTTTTTCAGTTAGATCCTTATAAAATTGACTTTGACGAAGGTGAGGGAATTTATTATCAAATTATTCCTGTTAATGGGGAATTAATTAACGTTAAGGCTCCAATTTCAAGACATCTGGAAAAATTTGATGTTATTATGGATTTAAGTGATGTTGTAGATTCAACTTTTGCTGAAAATTTGAATAAATTTAATACATTACATATAAATGATCCTCTTGCCACTTATCAATCTGCTGATAAAAGAACCTATGTTAGTAAATATGGGGAGTTTATTCCTAAAACTTTTGTAAGCTCAGATTTAAATGAGCTTGAAAAAATTCTTTTTGAAGAATTTGGTGGAAAAATGGTTGTTAAAGATCCTTTTGGAAGCGGGGGAAAGGGAGTAGAACTTGTTACCAAAGAAAATTTGGATATTTTGAAAGAAATGACTAATAAGGGGGAAATAGATGTTGTTGCTCAAAAATTTATGGATTTTGCTAATGAAGGAAGTAAAAGGGTTGCTGTTATTGGAAATGTTAATGATTCTGATTCATACAGAATAATCCATTTTTACGGAAGACATCCTGGCGAAGACAATTGGAAGGATAATTTAAGCCAGGGAGGGAATGTTATTAATGTTCAAGAATTAACTTCTGAAGAAAAAGATTTGTGTTTAAATGTTGCTAGAAAATCTGAACTTTATACAGTAGGGTTGGATATTATGAATGACTCCGATAAAGAAGGAAATAAAGTTCCTAGGCTTGTTGAAACAAATTCTGTTTTAGCTTTTAGTGGAGGGGGGAAGTACACAGATAAATTAAGGATTGTTACTGATTTTATTTTAGATGAATTGCTTGAGGGGAAAGCAAAATGAATGTTAAGGTTTTAGCTAACCAGAATCTTTTAGAGAGATTACTTAAAGCTAATCGGGGTTTGAAGGATGTTGGAATTAACTTTGAAAGATTTGGTAATTTTAGAGATGTTTTTGGAAAAGAAGATTATGGATTTATTTTATCTGGTGATTTATTGAATGAGATTAAAACAGGAAATAAAGCACCTGTTTATTCTTTTGATGATGATTTTTCCCCAATTGCCTTAGGGGAAGGGGTTAGTTGTGAATTATTTCTTCCAAGTGCTTTTTCAACTAAGTCGGGGGAACTTCCCTCTAGAAAAGAGGTAGGAACAATTATGAATTATCTGGAAACAAATAGATCTTCTGGGAATATTGGGGATTTGGTTAATTCAAAGAGAGGGACTCTATCTGAGGATAAGAAGTCGATTTTAGAACTTCAAGATATTGGATTTCAAACTCCAAAAACATTTTATTTTGAAAATTTTGGGGGTATGAAAAACTTTTTAGAAACCCATGATAAAAATTATGTTTTAAAGCATTGTTTTGGCGAACAAGGAAAGTCACTTTACAAAGTTAATAATGAAAACATTGGGGGTTTTTATGGACTAAACGTTGAAGATTTTATATTACAAGAAGAATTAGACATTTTAAATGAAAAAAGAATAATTATGTTTGATGGGAAATTTCTTGGTTCTAGAGCAATTTATGATAGAAATAGGCCTTGGGAAAATAAGGATACTTCTGGAAGGAAGCATTCTGAAGAGAATTATAAAGCTACTCCTGAAGAAATTCAAGATACAAAAGAAATTATGGATTATTTTGATGCGGATTTGGGTTGTGTTGATTGGGTTGAAGTCGAGGATAAAGGAAGATTTTATTTAGAATATAACGGTGTTGGAACTGGTTGGGGAATTGGTTCACATCCATATAATCTTAATAGAGAAGTTGCAGAAAAATTGAAAGAAAAATATCAAAAATAGGCAAAAAATTTAAACCCCAATCTTTTTCTATCTTAATAGAAAATGGAAGCAAAAAAAAATATATCAATTATTACTCCTTCTTATTATTGTTCTGAAAAAGAAATTTTAGAAGTAAAAAAAAATCTAGAAAAATGGGGTTTTAATAAAATAAATGATTTTACTTCCAAACAGGAATTATTTGGAAAGTGGGCTGGAGAACCAAAAGAAAGATTGAAAAACTTCAATCAGGCATGGAATTATGATTGTAGCCCAATAATATGTTGTAAAGGGGGATCTGGCCTTTCTCATTTTATTCCAAAAATAAGTAAAAGTTTGCTTCAAAGAAAAAAAATCTTTGTAGGGTACAGCGATGTTACATTTTTATTGAATTTTATACATCATAAATTAAAATTAATTACAATTCATGGGCCAAATGCACTAAAAGAATTGGATACCCAAAGTATTCTTGCATTGCAAAATGCTATTAATATGGAGAATTATAGCATTAAATTTTCAAAAAGAAATTCATTTAATTTTAATCAAGATAAAATAAAAGGTAAGATTCTTGGAGGTAATCTTGGAAGACTTGTGGAGCTTTTACAGTGGGTAAAATTGGATTTTAAAGATAAAATAATTTTTTTGGAAGAGACAGGAATTTCAGAGCACCATATATTTAATTTTTTAAATGCAATAAAAAATTCAAACTCATTTAAGCCAAAAGCAATAATTTTTGGGAGCTTAAATGTTGAGAATTATTCTTTAATGAAAGAAATGGTTCAACATGTCTTTCCAAAAATTCCTCTTATTTTTGATTTGCCTTCTGGACATTGTTTACCAAACATTTCAATCCCAATAGGGGCAGATTGTGAAATTGATTTTGAAAAAGAAAGAATAAACTTTATTTTTCCAGAAAAAGAAAAAGATTATTCTGTAAATATTGGGAATAAAAAAAACTCTTTTAATAAAGTTTATTCAGACAAGATAAAAGGAAAAAGATTTTTATTTGAAGAAATAACAAGCATAGATTCTATGTTGAAAAAATATAAGGGAAAAAATTTCATTAATCATGAAAAATTAGTAATATTAAAGAATAATCATAAAATAAATTATCTTTCTTCGCCTTTGAAAATGGATAAAAAAGAATATTTAATTGCAGAATTTCTAGATTCAAACTCAACTTTCTTAAGAAAAGAAAGATATGGGTGGGTTGGGGATTCTTCTTTGGATAGGTTAGAATTAAAAGAGTTAAAGATATTTAAGATTTCAAAGGGATTTATAATCGTAGGAAAAAAAGAAGGAAAAATTCAATTATATTTTGGAAAAACCATAAATGGGGTAAAAAAAATAAAGACTTTGAATAAAAAAATAGGTGACGTGGTTTTATTGGAAAATGGTCTTAGGATAGAAATTATTTTTAAAGAAGAAGAATTAATAAAATATATAAGAATAAATTCGATAGAGGAGATTAATGAAAAATCTTTCTCTAAAGCAAAAGAATTGTTTCATTTTGAGAAGGGAGAAACGGGGAATATAATACAAGTACTAAAACTAAAAGGGGGAAAAATTGGAATATTGGGGAATTTCTTTAGAAAAACTGCTTTTTCAAAGAATAATTTCGGGTATCCCTTTGTATTTGCTATAAATCCAAAAACCCAAGAGGTTTCTTCAAGAAGAATAATTTTGAGGAGAGGGGAATTGCCTGATGGAGAGTGTCTTTCTCCAGAATTTTACAATTTGATTTTGGCGGGAGGCATAATTAGGAAAGAAGATAAAACTTACCTTTATGCTACAATAGGAAAATATGATTCATATGTGATTCGAATAAAAGATCCTTTCTTGTACTATGAAAAGAATTATTAAATAGGCTTTAGAATGATTACGCCCCGACCCAGCTCGCTGGAGCAAGGGGGTTATTGTGGGATTTTAGTGAGAATGTGTTAAACTCCATGGTTTTGTCTTGATGGAGGTGATTTTTAAAGATTGTCATGGAGAAATAGGTAAGATTGAGAAGATTATTTCAAATAAGTCTTGTATTCTGTCAGATATCTTTTGAAAAACCATTGGGCAAAAATATTTTCCTGTTTCTTAATTTGCGCTCTTTCTAAGGCATTATAATAACTATCTCTCTTTGTGTAAGGAATATCTAACATAGGAAATTTATGTTTTTTTAAGATAAAATTCATCATTAATCTTGAAATTCTTCCATTCCCATCTGAAAAAGGGTGGATTGTTACAAATTTCAAATGTACTAAAGCTGCTAGTTCAACAGGATGAAGTTTTTTCTTTTCCTTATTATACCAATCAAAAAATTCCTTTAATAAAAAATCTAGTTCTAAGTGCATTGGAGGTTTAAATTTTGACCTGGAAATAGCAACCTCATGAATCCTAATTTTTCCTGAAATATCTTCTGCAGTTTGTTTCATTAATTCATTATGCCATTTTAAGATAATTTGTAAATTTAAATCTCTTTCATATTTTAGCATTTGAAAAAAAACCTTTTTATGAGCTTCTGCTTCTTTTACATCTCTTATAGGTTTTGAAGTTGGAGTTATTCCTCTTTCAAGAAGATTTGCAGTATCTTTTAAAGAAAGTGTACTTCCTTCAATTCTTTGGGTATTATATGTGAATTTAGTAGCAAAAGTTTCTTTAGATTTATTTTTAGCAGAAAGGGGCATTGATTTGTATTCTGAGCTAAAATTATTTTTTATATTATTTATATCCTCCAAAAATTTCTTTTTATAGAATTCTTGCATAAACTCCTTTTTTCTTTTTTCTATATCTTTTGGAATAGAATCACCTAAGTAAAACTGTTTTTTCTTAACAAATTTTCCTTTTCTATAACTATGCACGAGATAGAAGTATTCTTTCTTGTTTTTCTTAATTTTTTTAATTTCTACCATAAGAATTAGTATACCTACATATTTATAAATTTATTGTTTTTATCAAAATGTAGGGTTACGCCCCGACCGAATGGGAGAGTATCTAGACCAAAATCATGGGACTCTTTTTGTCCTCTGATTTAGCATGATTTGTTAAAACTCTTAGACTTTTTAAATATTGTCCCAGATTTCTTATCTGGGAGATTGAGTATATGGAAGATTGGAATTTTTAAAATTTAAACAGCATCTCATATTCTTTATGATTCATCCAATCAAGTAGAACCGCAATTATTTTTATGTCATTTGTGGTTGTTATTGAGTATAACATTCTCCAAGCCGAAGGAAGGTTATATATCCATAAATTGTTAATTTTGTATTTATCAATTAGCTTTTTTGGCATTAATTTCTTTTTTACATTTCTTCCAGAATAGCAATTTTCTTGTAAATCTTTAATTGCTTTAATGAGTGCTTTTTTTATTGGATCTTTTTCAGAAAGATTATTGAATGTTTCTTCTAGATTTATATCTATAAATTTGACTTTTTCAGGCTTCATATTTTAACTTCTGGACTGTTTTTTATTTTTTCATAAAACTCTGGATTCCAAATGTAGACAATATATCCCTCTTTATCAGATATTATTCTTAATGTGCTTTCAAGATATTCTATAATGACTTGGAATGTCTGCCACATTACTTTTTTGGGCAATTTATTAAAAAGTTCTGTTTTTTTGTATTCTCCAGAGTTATCGTCAATAAATTTTTCAACCATGAATACTGTTTGTAGTGTTGGGCTTCTTGCTACTGAATTGTTTTCTTTATAGGATTTATTCTTTTTTATTTGTGATTGCATGACAATATCAATTGATATGATTATATAAATGTTTGTATTTAGTGGAGATAAAGTATATTGATTAAATAAAAACAATTATAAGTTATGCTTTTGTTTATGAATTATGAGAAGAGGTGTTTTAATTGGGGTATTTGTTATTCTATTATCAATTGGATTGATTTCGGCAATCCCATTCATTTCTTTTGTTAATCCAAATCCCTCCGATGGAGCACAAACTACTGGTTCTTCTTTGATTATTAATTCAACAATCACTGGAGTTTCTAATCTTCTAAAGTTTGTATTTAATTGGCAAGGTACTAATTATTCTTTATATGACGAAGATTTAATTTTGCATTTAAGTTTGAATAATAATTCTAATTTGGGGGAAAATGATTCTTTGATTTATGATTCTTCTAGGGCAGGGCATAATGGAAGTGTTCTAGGTGGTTCTGAGTTTCTTTTAGAAAGGTTAGGAATTTGCCCATTTGTAGAGGACTTCCATTTAAGATATTTTTCCTTGTGATTATGAGGATCTATTTTCATAATAGTCCTCCATAAATATTAATTAAATAGGATATGGATAAATCTTGAACAAAAGTATCCCCATTCAAATCACATGATGGGTATACGCCCCGACCGGGATTCGAACCCGGGTCACTGCCGTGAAAGGGCAGCATACTTGGCCTCTGTACTATCGGGGCTTTTTTCACTCCGAGGTACATTTCTTTTCAGTGTTGAAAAGGAGGTTGAACGTTAAGGAACCTTGGTGCCTTACGCTGTACTATCGGGGTTTAAAACAACCTGCTGGTTTTTTAGATTTTCTTCAAATCTCTGAACCATAGCTATTGGAATTTTAAGATAAATTTAGTTTTTAAAGGTAACTATGATTCTAATCAACAGCTTTAAATATTAGTTCTTTTAATGAATATTATTGGATAGATTTTATTCAATATTTCATGAGCCTATAGCTCAGTCTGGCCACTATCCCATGAAAATGGACCATCCTGAACTAAAAGAATAGATGTTTGGTTCAACATCAAAATTAATGAGCCTATAGCTCAGTCTGGTCAGAGCGCTGGTCTTATATGACTTCAATTCGTTAGAATTGTATCTCTCTGGATTAGTTAGTCTAAGAGAGCCAGAGGTCCAGAGTTCAAATCTCTGTAGGCTCATTTTTTCTTTTTTTATTTGTCTTTTTTTGGTTTATTTTTGGACGTGTTTTTTCTTTTTTTATTTGTCTTTTTTTGGTTTATTTTTGGACGTGTTTTTTCTTTTTTAGAATCATTTTGAAAATTTTTTATTTTCTTTTGAAAAACTTTGTAGGAAAATAGTTACCTTACGTTTTCCATTTTTTTACCGTCGGGAAAACAAATGTAGGAAAATTGTAGGAAAACAGTTACCGTACTTTTTTTGAGTTTTCAATAAGATTTATAAGAGATAAAATCTACTATTTACCATGGAAAAAAGGGTAGTGATAGCTTTGTCTTTTTTGGTGTTCTTTTTTGGGCTAAATCTAGTCTCCGCAGAAGTTATTTCTGATGATCTTCATCTTAATTTACAGATTACAAATGCCACTGGGGGGATTGAAGTTGGAACTTTTAATTTCACTTTTAACATTACAACGAACATCACTTGCGCTGATGTTGTTTACTCAGATAATGTAAGCCTTACAACCGATTCAAGAGGGATAATTTCATATTATCTTAGAAACGTAACACTTGATTATGATGAACAATATTACTTATGTTATTATCGGGATGGGTCTTTGAAAGACACGACTCAAATCGCTAGAACCCCTTATACTTTCAGAGCAAGAAATACTACCACCAGTGGAATTGAGGCGGACTCAAATCTTGATTTAAACTCTTACAACATTTCGGCTGAAAGGGGATTATTTGACATCCTTGGAAGTTTGTTAGGACGTATCACTACTCTTTTTGTCCAAGATATTGAATTTAACGGTTCAGTATCAGGTTCTGGAAATATAACTACTTCCGGGAACGTTAGTGCCGATTATTTCTTTGGAAATGGTTCTGCATTAGTAAGTGTTAATGACACTCTTGTGCAGCTTTCGTGTGGAAATGAGCAGGTGGTGAAATGGAATGCTACTACAAGTTTGTGGCAGTGTTCAGATATTTCAGCACCGGGTATAGGGGACATAGATGCAGTTAATACGCCTGATGGATATATTACAGGTGGCCAGACCGCTGGAACTGTGAATCTTTATTTAAATGAAACAAAGTTGAATGATACAATTGACCAGAGGGTTGTTGATAACAATGATTCCCTAAATTGGTACATAAATTCTACAAACGATTCTGTTACAAATTACATCCTTTCAAATAATGATTCTATTGTTGCTTGGGCAGGTGTGACTTTTGTTCAAATAGCGAATCTTGTTAATAGGGTTGGAAATTGGAGTGCTGATCAGAGCAATTATTACACAAAAGCAGAAGATGATGCAATGAACCAATCTGTAGTAAATTGGGCAAATAATACTTTTGTTAAGAATATTGATGTTACAGATAGTGTGGGTAATTGGAGTGCAGATAAACCTTATTATTTTAACACAACCCAAATTACTGAAATAAATGAGTCCGTTAACGCATATATTGCAGAGAATAACATTTCAATTAATTGGTATGTTAACAATACAAACCAATCGATGAAGGCGTATGTTGATAGCACTTTTTTAACTGATGAACCCGATTGGAACGCTAATTACACAAATATGCAAGATGCTTGTAACATTGGATTTTATGCATATGGTGTTTTCCCTAATGGAACTTTTTTGTGTAGGGGGGAATCAATTGCAGTAGAATCAGATCCATATTGGGGATTAAATTATACAGCATTTAATGAATCTTGGAGTTATACTTTCAATCAAACAACAAACGATTCAATTACAGATTTCATAACTTCAAATAACCAATCAATTGTAAGTTGGTCAAACTCAATTTTTGCTCAAATTTTAGATATTACTAACATGGTTGGAAACTGGAGCTTAGATAAAAGTAATTATTACAATATAACCCAAATTGATGAAATTAATCAATCGGTTGTCAATTGGGCAGACAATACTTTTGTTAAGAACGCGGATATTACTTTTAGTGTAGGAAATTGGAGCGAGGACAAACCTTATTATTTTAATACAACACAGATTCTAGCAATAAATGATTCTGTTACATCCTACATGGAGGATAACAATATTTCTGTAACTTGGCATATAAACTCAACAAACCAATCAATGAGAAATTATGTTGATTCAACTTTTTTAACAGAAGAAGGAGATTGGAATGCTAATTATACAAATATGCAAGATTCTTGTGGCTTGGGATATTATGCATATGGTATTTTTCCTAATGGTACTTTCTTGTGTAGGGGAGATTTTGTCGCAGTAGAATCAGATCCTTATTGGGGGTTAAATTATACAGCATTTAATGAATCTTGGTCTTATACTTTTAATCAAACAACAAATGATTCAATTACCTCTTCAATTGTTGCAAATAACGCTTCGGTTACTGCTTATATTTCTGAGAATAATATTTCAATTAATTGGCATATAAATAACACAAATCAATCAATGAAAAATTATGTTGACAGCACTTTCTTAACTACTGAAACTGGTTGGAATGCAAATTATACTAATCTTCAAGCAGATTGTGGGGCAGGAAGTTATGCATATGGCGTTTTCCCTAATGGAACTATCCAGTGTACTGTAGATTCTACTGTTGAAGTTGATCCTTATTGGCTTTCTAATTACACAAATATGCAAACAAATTGTGGAACTGGAAGTTACGCTATTGGAATCTTTGATAACGGGACTTTTGAATGTAGCGCAGTTTCTGCAGCAGAAGAAGACCCGCATTGGACTGCAAACTATACAGCATTTAATGAATCTTGGAGTTATACTTTCAATCAAACAACAAACGATTCAATTACAGATTTCATAACTTCAAATAACCAGTCCATTGTTGCTTGGACTGGAGCAACTTTTGTACAAATCTTGAATTTGGTTAACATGGTTGGAAATTGGAGTTTAGATAAGAGCAATTACTATAACGCAACAGAAATTATTGCAATAAATGATTCTGTAGTAAGCTGGGCAAACAATACTTTTGTTAAGAACGCGGATATTACTTTTAGTGTAGGAAACTGGAGTGAGGATAAACCTTATTACTTTAACACGACACAAATCGTTGCAATAAATGATTCTGTTAATTCTTACATAGAGGATAACAATATCTCAATTAACTGGCATATAAATAACACTAATGCTTCAATGAAGGCGTATGTTGATAGCACTTTCTTGACTGAGGAAGGAAACTGGACAGCAAACTACACAAATATGCAAGATTCTTGTGGTTTGGGATATTATGCATATGGTATTTTCCCTAATGGAACTTTCTTGTGTAGGGGAGATTTTGTCGCAGTAGAATCAGATCCTTATTGGGGGT
>CAZZGW010000002.1:7816-42059 GCA_964653605.1 Candidatus Woesearchaeota archaeon | reverse complement strand
ATCTGTTATCTTGGTATCAATTGTGTTGTTTATCCAACTATCACTATATGAAACTCCTCCTGGATTTGTGGAGTTTACCCATAAGATGTAGTTTTCAACTGAAAGATTGTTTTGAGCCAAGTAATTTATTATTGATTGATTGTTTGAGATTATTGTTTGATTAATCCAAGTGTCGTCATATGAAACTCCTCCTGGATTTGTTGAATTCACATAGTCTACATAATTCTTCATTGAATTGTTTATTGAATCAACTTCTGTGATTGTATAATAATTTCCTTTGTCAGCACTCCAATTTCCTACAAGATTAACAAGATTTGCAATTTGCACAAAAGTTGCAGTAAGGTAATTTATTACTGAATTATTATTTGATAATATTGTTTGGTTTATCCAAGTGTCGTCGTATGAGCCTGCTCCAGCATCATCTGTTTCACATTCAACACTTCCATTTTCATAGATTAACCTTATAGAACTTCCAGCAGAACACGAGTTTATCAAGGAAAAATTAATAAATGAAACATTGTTTAATAATCCTAAAGAAGATTGAAATTCTAGTCTTTCATTTCCATCAAAATCCAAGTTTTCTTCATTAATTTCATAATCCTTCCAATAATGTTTTCCAAATTCTAAGCCAGGATTTGTCATAACACTCCATGAACCATTAGCTATCGCATCTGGGAATGCTTGACTATAAATTAAATTTCCTGCTGTTGGTAAATCATATATTGTAATTGTTAAATTACCTATAGACAACAAATTTCCTGTTGCAATTTCTTTTATATCTGTTCCCTGGTCAGACAACAAAACTGCAGAGGAAATATTTGGAAGAATCACAAATATGCAAATTAGTAATAATGCTTTATTTTTCATTTTTTTCTCCCTCTTTTTTTAAAAGTTCAATTAATGCTTTGTTTAATGAAATAGCACGAGGAATTTTTTCTTTCCATTTTTCCCAGATTTCTTCTGGTATCTCCAGTAAGAACTTTTTAAATTTTTTGGTTTCTTCTTTTTTTACCATTTTACTAAGTAATAGTTATCTTTGATTATTTTTACTTTATACTTATAATAGATACTTAGTATTTAAAGCTTAGTATTTAAGTTTTATGTGCGACCAATAGACCTGTGTCGTAAGCAACCGAAAATTAGTTCGTACGTGAGAAAATACTAATTTAATGAAAAAAAGAAGAGATAAGGAAAGAATTTTTTAAACTTAAATTAAAAGGGCATTCTTACAACCAATGCAAAAAAATTCTCAAAGTTAAACATAATTATGAAGTTCATAATAGAACCCTCCAAAAATGGATGCATAATTTAGATTACAATTCTAAATGGGATTTAAAAAATAAATCTAAAAAACCAAAAATAATTCATAGAAAAAGAAAAGATAAAACATCAAAAAAAAGAAAAGAAGACAAAGATAATAAAAAAGTTCAAACAAATCAAAAAAGAAGAAGATAAACATCTTGCAATGCTAGAAGCAATAACAAAAATGATTGAAAGTCTAGAATGAATCTGCCACAGATAATCTTAAATAAATAAAATTCTAAGTTAAAATATCTTTAACAAAGATAAAAGGATGAAAGGGGGTAAGAATAATGAAAAAAACAATTTTATTAAGTTTTGTAATATGTATTTTATTGGTTGCTAGCCTTGCTATAGTAAGTGCTGATCGTGATAATGACTATAAAAAATCCTATGATAAAAAATGGGATAATGTTAAAGCAGGATCAGGAGACCACAATTCTTTAGATAAATCCGCACACAAATGGAAAGAAGACAGTAAGTGGAAAGAAAAAGATGAAGATAATAAAAATAAAAAAATAACTATTTGTCATTATACATCAAGTGAAAACAACCCCTATCAAACAATTAGTGTGAGTAAAAATGCACTTAAAGCTCATTTAAAACATGGAGATTCTATTGGACCCTGTGAAGAAACACCTATAGAACCTTTCTGTGGAGATGGTATTTTAAATGCTGGAGAAGAATGTGATGATGGAAACCTTATGGATGGTGATGGGTGTAGTGCTTTATGTATAACTGAAGAAACACCTATAGAACCTTTCTGTGGAGATGGGCTAATTAATCTTCCAGAAGAAACTTGCGATGACGGAAATGACATTAATGGAGATGGATGTAGCGCCAAATGTAACAATGAAATTTTCATGGAATATTTCTTTCCAAAAGATGATGAAGGAATTTCAGTAAAGGATGGAACTTGGGGAGGAATGAACTTTACAGATTTAGATTTTATCTTTAAGGGATATTACCTTAACCCAGGAACAAACTACACATTATTGAGGTTTACAGAATACTCCCTAGTGAATTGCTTAAAATTTGGAATGGCAGATACAAGGGGAGATTTAGCTCTCTTTGGAGATATGAAAGAGGGTGGACAAGAATTATGGTTAGTGCTTTCAGCTGATGTTTCATGCAACACAAATACAATGGCTGGAGGAGACGAAGATTTATTAGAATATCTATATGCAGAATAGCCCGTGTTTCAAACAACGCTAAATTAAAAGAAACAGAGAAAAAATAATTTTTATTTTTTTATTCTCTCTCGTTTCAAACCCCTCACTAAACATTTATAAAATAATTCTGCATAAGTTTAGTATAAAAAAGAGGACAAATGGCATTAAGAGTTGCAATTAACGGTTTTGGAAGAATTGGAAGAACAATTCTAAAAGTAGGCATAGATCAAAGACACTTAAAATTTGTTGCAATTAATGATCTTGCTCCTCCTGAAAACTTAGCTTACCTGTTCAAACACGATACTGTCTATGGGAATTATCCAAAGAACGTAGAAATTAAAGAAAATAATTTAGTTGTTGGAAAAAACAAAATAAAGCTAATTGCAGAAAAAGACCCAAGAAGACTTCCTTGGAAAGATCTTAAAATTGATTTAGTAATTGAGGCGACAGGTTTGTTTAGAACAAGACCTCAGGCAGAGATGCATTTGCAAGCTGGTGCAAAAAAAGTGATTATTTCTGCACCTACAAAAGGATCTTTCGAAGTCAGAACAATCGTACCCGGAGTAAACCACAAAGACGCAAAAAAAACGGATAATATTTTAAGCAATGCTTCCTGCACAACAAATTGCCTAGCCCCTTTAGCCCAAGTTTTAGAAACCAATTTTGGAATAGAAAGCGGATTCATGACTACAATCCATGGATACACCGCGGGACAGGGATTGGTTGATTGTCCAAATAAAGATTTTAGAAGAGGGAGAGCTGCTGCAATGAATACCGTACCCACTACAACGGGGGCAGCAGACGCAATAAATCTTGTCATCCCAAACCTAAAAGGAAAATTAGGAGGCATTGCGGTAAGAGTTCCAACTGTGGATGGAAGTTTAGTTGATTTAACAGTTTGCTTAAAAAAAGAGGCTACAAGAGAACAAATTAATGAAGCATTCAAAAAAGCTGCAAAGTCTTACTTAAAGGGAACCTTGGAATATTCAGAAGACAAATTAGTGAGTAGTGATATAATTGGAAACCCGCATGGATGTATTTTTGACTCAGAGTTCACAAGAGCCAAAGGAAAAACAGTAAAGGTTCTTGGATGGTATGATAACGAATTCGGTTATTGTAATCAATTAATTAAATTAACTAAATTCTTATAATTTCTATGGCAGAAATGAAAACATTGGCTGATGTAAAACTAAAAGGAAAAAAGGTATTGATCCGTGTTGACTTAAATGCATCTATAATAGATGGAAAAGTTCAGAAGGGCCCCAGATTCAGAAGGCACGCTGCAACAATAAAAGAAATTTCTCAAAAGGGGGCAAAAGTTGTTGTATTGGCCCATCAAAAAAGAAGAGAAAATCCAGAATATATGGAAAGCCTAGAAAAACATGCCCAAATATTAGCAGATTTAATGGGAAAGAAAGTTCATTATGTTGATGACCTATTTGGAAAGGAAGCAATTGAAGCAATAAAGAATATGAAACCAAAGGAAATAATTCTATTAAAAAATACCCGTAGCTACAAAGAAGAAACAATCAAAAAAAGCCCACACAGACATTCAAAATGCGAGTTTGTTAAGAAACTTGCACCTTTGTTTGATATTTTTGTTCAAGACGCTTTATCGATATGCCATAGAAGCCACGCATCAGTTGTAGGATTCCCAGAAGTTCTACCCTCCTATGTTGGAAGAGTATTGGAAAAAGAACTTGCTTCAATCGCAAAAGCAAATAAAAATCTTGAAAGACCTCTAACACTGATTCTTGGAGGAGCAAAAATAGGAGATTATTTTGGATTAATAAAAAGATATATAGAAGAAGAAAAAGTTGATTATATCCTAACAACTGGTGTTCTATCGCTAGTTGCAATGGCCGTTAAAGGAGTAAATATGGGTAAGCAAAATAAAATACTTCAAGACCAAGGGCTATTAAAAAATGCAAAAGAAATTGAGCAATACCTCTACAAATTTTCATTTCCAAATGATTTTGCAGTAGAATTCAAAGGGAAAAGGGAAGAAATAGCAATAGAGGACCTACCAACAGATTATCCTTTATTAGACATAGGGCAAGCAACAATTGAAAAATACAAAAAGATAATAGAAAAATCAAAGACAATATTTGTAAAAGGTTCTGCAGGAAATTATGAAAGAAAAGGTTTTGATTCTGGAACAAAACAAATACTTGCCGAAGTTGGGAAAAGCAAAGCATTTTCAATAGTGGGTGGAGGAGAAACAACAACAGCAGTTGAAAGATACAAAATCACAGGAATTAATCATATTTCACTTTCAGGAGGAGCATTACTCCAAGCATTATCTGGAGAAAAACTTCCAGGGATAGAAATTCTGAAAAAAGGGAGAAAAGAAAAAAGGGAGAAAAAAGAAACTAAACAAAATAAAAAATAAAAATGTACGACGTAATAACAGTTGGTTCTGCATTAAGTGATATTTTTGTAGATACTGGACTAAAGACAATGAGAAAAGGGGAAAGAAAATTGATTGCATATCCAGTAGGATACAAAATAGCTGTAAAGGAGATAAAATTCTCAATAGGAGGCGGAGGGACAAATACAGCAGTGGGATTTGCAAGAATGGGTCTTAAAACTGCATTCTTAGGAAAAATTGGAAATGATCAAACATCAGAAGAAATTTTAAAATTACTAAAAAAAGAAAAAATAGATTTTATAGGTAAACAAGAAAAATCAGTATCAGGACATTCAATAATATTAGATAGTTTTGAACACAACAGGACAATCCTAACATACAAAGGCCCAAGTGATAATCTAAAAGTGGGTGAAGTTAGATTAAATAAATTAAAAACAAAATGGATTTACCTAGCTTCCTCAATGAAACAAACTCTGGCAACCCAACAAAAGTTAGCCACATATGCAAAAAAGCACAAAATAAAAGTTGCATTTAACCCAAGTGAATATGAAGTTAAATTAGGTATGGCAAAATTAAAACCAATATTAACAAAAACAAATCTATTAATTTTTAACAGGCAAGAAGCAGAAATTCTAACAAAAAAGAAAACAATTCCAACAATATTTAAGGCACTAAATAGTCTAGGAATAACAACTATTTGTATAACCGATAGGGAAAAAGAAATTAATGCATATCATGAAGGAAAAACATACAAAATAATGCCTAAAAAAATGAAGCCAGTTGAAATGACTGGTGCAGGGGATTCATTTGCCTGTGGATTTTTATCTGCTTGGATAAAAACAAGAGACATTAATTTTGCGCTTAAAGTTGCACTTACAAATTCACAATCAGTAATAAGCCATTATGGTGCAAAAAACAAACTATTGACCTGGAATGAAATAAAAAAGAAAGTAAAAAAATAAAATGAGACTAAAAAGAAAAAGAAACTTAAACAAAATTGTAAAGAAAGGAAAATCTTTAATAATCGCCTACGACCAAGGTCTTGAACATGGGCCTGAATCAGATTTTAATGATAAAAATGTTAATCCTACTTACATTATAAAAATTGCAAAAGAAGGAAAATTTAGTGCACTAGCTGTTGGAAAGGGAATAGCTGAAAAGTATTATAAAGAAATAAGAAAAAGCAAAATCCCCTTAATTGTTAAATTAAGTGGAAAAACAAAACTTTTCAAAGGAGAACCAAAATCAGAACAATTGGGGACTGTTAAAGAAGCAATAAAACTAAAAGCAGCAGGAGTAGGTTATACAATTCATATTGGAAGCAAATTTGAAGCAGAAATGTTAGAAGATTTTTCAAAAATAGAAAAAGAAGCTCACAAAAAAGGATTGGCCGTTATGCTCTGGGTTTACCCAAGAGGAAAGTCAATAAAGAATGAATTCTCAAGGGAAATACTTTCTTATTCTGCGAGAGTTGGATTAGAACTTGGAGCGGATATTGTAAAAATAAAATATAATAAAAACCTATCTGATCTAAAATGGTGCGTTAAATCTGCAGGTAAAACAAAGGTTGTTGTTTCCGGAGGGAAAAAAGAAAGTCCAGAAGAATTTCTTAAAGAAGCAAAGAAGATTGCTTCATCTGGTGCAGCAGGAATTGCAGTTGGAAGAAATGTGTGGCAAAGTAAAAAACCAATAGAATTATCAAAAGAATTGAGGAAAATTATTTTAGGAAAATGAAACCACTAATAGTAATAAACCTAAAAACATATCAACAGGGGAAAAAAGCAATTGAACTTGCAAAAAAAATAGAACAAGTTGATTTAAAAATAATTGTAGGGGCACAAGCCTCAGACATCTTTGAGATAACTAAAAAAACTAAATTAAAAGTTTATGCTCAACATGTAGACCCTTTAAACCCTGGGCGACACACAGGATACACTATTCCAGAAGCAGTTAAACAAGATAAAGCGGTTGGAACATTTCTAAATCACTCCGAGCATAAAATAAGTTTTTTAACATTAAAAAAAACAATGAAAAGGTGTAATAAAATAGGATTAAAAACAATGGTTTTTGTTGCAAATATAAAACAAGCAAAACGTGTTGAAAAATTAAAACCTACGTATCTAATTTATGAACCTCCGGAACTAGTGGCTGGAAAAATATCCGTAAGCACCGCTAAACCAACGGTTATTGAAGAATTTGCAAAAAAAACAAAAATACCTTTTCTTGTAGGAGCTGGAATAAAAACAAATCAAGATATTAAAATGGCAATGAAGTTGGGTGCAAAAGGGATTGCACTTTCAAGTGCAGTTACAAAAGCTAAAAATCCAAAAAAAGTTATAAAAGATTTAATCAAATAAATTCAAAACCTATCCCTCAAAGTATATTTGGTATGAAGTAGCTTATGAGCTCTCTCACTTAATGGTTCTCCTAAATATTTTTTATAAATTTCTTTAACAATTGGATTATCATGTGAACGTCTTAATTTTTTACTTCCATCTTCTTTGTATAATGCCTCTGCTCTCTTTTGAAGAACTTCAGGTTCAAAATAAATTGGTTGTCCTCCTCCCCCAACACATCCACCTGGACAGGCCATCATTTCAATAAAATCATAATTATCTTTCATTTCAATAAGCTTTCTAATATTGCCCCCCCCGCTTGCTGTTGCAAACCTAACTTTCCTACCATTTATATTAACAACCCCTTCTTTAATCCCCTCGGCAGTCCTAAGCTCTTTAAAAACAACATTCTTTAATCTCTTTCCAGTTGCTATTTCATAGGCAGTTCTTAATGCGGCTTCCATTACACCTCCAGCTGCTCCAAAAATATCCCCTGCACCAGTTGAAATGCCTAAAATAGGATCAAAATCTTCATCTTTTAAATTTGGAAAATCAATATTTCTTTTCTTAATCATTCTTCCAATTTCTCTAGTAGTAAGAACATAATCAACAGCTGTTTCTAATTCCGGTCTTGTTGATTCAAATTTCTTAGCAGTGCAAGGCATTATTGAAACAACAACTATATCTTTAGGATTAATTTTTGCTTTTTCAGCATAATAGGTTTTAATTAACATTCCAAGCATTTCATGGGGGCTTTTACAAGTTGACATATTTGGAACAAGCTCGGGAAAGAAATGTTCCATCATTAAAATCCATCCAGGACAACAAGTAGTAATCATGGGCAAGGTTCCCCCTTTTTCAAGCCTCTTCAAAAGCTCAGCACTTTCTTCCATTATTGTCATATCTGCTCCTAAATCAACATCAAAAATCTGATCAAATCCACATTTACGCAAAGCACTAACCATTTTACCAGTAACCAATGTCCCAGGTTCCATATCCCACATCTCTCCTAATGCAGCCCTTATTGAAGGAGCTGTTTGGACAACAACATGTTTTTTAGAATCTTTTAATGCTTTTTCAACTTCTTCCGTATGAGACCTTTCAGAAATAGCTCCAACAGGACAATTAATCAAACATTGCCCGCATTTAATACAAGCAACATTTGCTAAAAGTTTTTCATTATAAGGAGTAACATGTTCATCATGGGCACGAGAAGCAAAATCAATTGCATAAATTTGTTGAATATCAGAACAAACCTTCACACATTTACCACAATTAATGCATTTATTATTATCTCTAACCAAAGCATCGCCTAAATCAGGAAGATAATCTTTTCTTGGTTTAAATCTTTCATTGTCCAAACCAATTTGCTCATAAATTTCCTTGGCTTCAAAATCATCTGTTAAAATTCCCATATCAACACCAGGATTCATTAATTCAAGATTTAATTTTCTTGCTTTCAAAATTTTAGGAGTCTTTGTAAGAATAACATCTCCATCTTCTGGTCTTGTTGAGCAAGAAGTAACAAGTTTTCCATTTTGTTCAACTAAACAAACCCTACACCTTGCTTCTGGAAATAAACTTCTATGATAACATAAAGTGGGAATTTTAATTCCCTGATCTTTACAAATATTTAATAGAGTTTTATTTTTATCAACTTGTAATTTTTTTCCATCAACACTTATTTTTATTTTATTTGCCATTTTTATTATCTCCTTCTTTTATCCAAATGATTTTCATACTCTTGTTTAAAATTTACTAATGAAGAAAGTATATGATTTCCACAAGATTGACCTAAACCACATAAACTTGTTTCCTGGATATGTTCTGCAAATTCTCTAAGAGTTACAAGATCTTGTTTTTTTGCTTTTCCATCTCTAACCATTTTAAGTAAATTAAGCAATCTAATTGTTCCTTCACGACAAGGAGTGCATTTTCCACAGGATTCATAAGCATAAAACTTTGCAATAGACAAACAAACTTCAACAATATCTTGACTCTCTCCAATTAAAATAATTGAAAATGCACCATGCTGGCAATTATCTTTGCAAACACTTTCTTGAGTAACTCTTTCATTGGTTCTAACAGGCATAATACCCCCAAAACATCCAAAAGACATTGCTTTAATTTTTTCTTTAGGAATAACAGTATCCAAAATAGTTGACATTTTAACTCCCAACTCCCACTCATATAAACCAGGATGGTTAACATCTCCTGATATTGAAAATAACCTCATATTAGAATTCCAATCATCATACAAAAGTGCCTGAGAAACACAAGTTAATGTTTCAACATTATTAAGAACAGTTGGCTGCCCCCACAAACCTTCAAGAGTTGGATAAGGAGGTTTATACATTGCTTGCCCCCTATAACCCATAATTGATTGTATAATTGCTGTTTCTTCACCACAGATATAAGCCCCTGCACCCTGAACAATCTCTATTGAAATATCCATTCCAGACTTTTTAAGAATTTTTTTAATTTCTTTCTCTAAATCTTTTCTTAAATAATCATATTCTCCACGTAAATAAATAAAACACCTTTTTACATTTAAAACATAGGCACCAATTAACATTCCCTCAAGCATTGTTCTTGGATTATTTTTAAGAATAAATTTATCTTTAAAAGTTCCTGGCTCACCTTCATTTGCATTACAAATTAAATAACGTTCTTTTGTTTTTACTGATAATGCTAATTTCCATTTTTTAGCTAGAGGAAATGCAGCCCCTCCCCTTCCAACAAGTGCTTTTTTTTCTAAGATTTTCAAAACTTTATTTCTTCCTAATTTCTTAGCAAGCTCAAATGCCTCAAGATTTGTTTCTCTAAGAATTTGCATTTTTCTTTAACTCCTTTAATAATTCTTTAACTCTTTCAATTGTTAATTTAGTATAAGGTTCACCATCAACAAGCATTGCAGGTGCTTCATCACAACATCCAATACAAGAAGTTTTGTAAACGGAAAACATTTTATCCTTAGTAGTCTCTCCTAATTCAACATTTAATTCTTTTTGAATAAATTCTTCAATATCTCTAGATTTATTTAATATACAAGAAGGAGAACCACAAATTTCAATAATATGCTTACCAGGCTTCTTTGTTTTAAGCATTGTATAAAAAGTAACTACCCCATAAAGTCTAGAAATTGGTATTTGATATTTTATAGAAATTTTCTTAAGAGATTCTTCAGATAAATAACCTTCTTTATCTTGAACTTCATGCAAAACATTCAATAAAATTTTATCACCTAATTTATCTTTCATAAAAATAACAAATAATCCACATTTAAATAGTTTAATATTACCAATAAACAAATAATAAATCTTTCTCAAATAATACCATTATTAAGAACATTTATAAAATAAAACGCGCTAACCAAGATAATTAAGGCTCAAATGGTTTGGCTAGAAGTTGAAACAAAAATAAAAATTGACGATTCTGAAGTTTCTAAATTTAGGAAGAAAATTAAAGAAATAGGTGTTTTTGAAAAAAAAGGTAAAAAAGCAGATGATTATTTTGCAGTTCAAAAAGATCCAAGGTATTATCCTAAAAAAGCATTTAGAATTCGTGCTATGAAAGATCATTTTGAAGTTAATTTTAAAAAACATCTTAAGAAATACTGGACAAAAGATGTTGTTATAAAACAAGAATTTGAATTTTCATTACAGGGGAAAAAAGAAGTAAAAGATTTGCTTGAGTTATTCAAAGATTTAGGATTTTCAAAATGGGTTAAAAAAATAAAATATAATGAAACTTACAAATGGAAAAAAGACAAAAGAGCTTCCATTGAACTTAACAAAGTAAAACACTTAGGTTACTTTATTGAAATAGAATATCTCTCAGAAATGAAAGAAATAGAAAAAGCAAGAAATGCATTAAGAGAAATAATGAAGGAACTAGGAGTAAGAAAAGAACAAATAGACAATACTGGTTATACAAAAATGCTTTGGCATAAAGGAAAAAAGAAATTTATTGATTGATATGGTAAAATATATTGCAAAAAAGGAGATAAATACCATTTTCATCTTCTAAAAAAATGAGCACAAAAAAAATTAATAAAAACATAGTTCCTGCAATAAAAATACTTGCAAAGAAATACAATGCTATTGAAAAAACAACTCTCAACAGAATGAGAACAAAACCAGATGCCTATAAAATTCTAATTTCATGCCTTCTTTCTCTTAGAGCTAGAGATGAAACAACAGAAAAAATATCTGAAGAACTTTATAAGATTGTTGAAACCCCTCAAGACATGCTAAAAATTCCTACAAAAAAATTAGAAAAAATAATCTTTTCAACAGGACATTATAGGAAAAAAGCTCAAACATTAAAACATGTTTCTAAAGAACTTATAGAACATTTTGATTCAAATGTTCCAGAAACCCGCGAAGAATTAATGTCAATAAAAGGAATTGGTCCTAAAACAGCAAATATTGTTCTTGCATTTGCATTTAACCAGGCAGTTATACCTGTAGACGTCCATGTCCACAGAATTCCAAATAGAATGGGTTGGATTCAAACAAAAACACCAGAACAAACTGAAGAAGAATTGATGAAAATTATCCCTAAAAAATACTGGGCTGACTTTAATGCTGTATTTGTTCAATTTGGAAGAGATATATGCCAGCCAATTTCTCCATGGTGTTCCAAATGTCCTGTTAAGAATCATTGTAAAAGAATTAATATTGGAAGAAGCCGATAGCTTTAAAAACTAAAATCCTTTTCAGAATTCTATGAAAAGATCAAGTAGAAGATGGAAAAAAGAAGGTCAAATGCGTTGGAAATGGCAACGTAAAAGACTAAAGAAAGAAAAGCGTAAACGTAAACTTAGAAGAGCAAGATCTAAGTAATTCTAATAGAAATTTATCCTATATATTTGTATATACTAATTTTTAAAAAGAAATTAATTTTTTAAGTATAATGAAAAGAGATTCAGAAAGGTATAGTGTAAGAAAAATAAGAGAGTACATAACAAAATTTCAAAAAGGAAATGATTTCTATAGATTACAAGACTTAGAAAATACAAGTCCAGAAGATTTTGATTTGGCACTAGAAAGCATTCAATTCTCTGAACAAATATATGATAAAGCGATAAAAAAGATCAAACAAGAAAAAGATAGGCATGAAAAAGAAATAAAAAATATAGAAACAAAAGTAAAACTAAATCAAAAATTAAAAGGTCAAAGAGAAATTCCTTTTTAAATAACTAAAAATCTTCAAAAGAATAACTACAATAATTCTTAAAAAGAATCTATTATTAATAATATTATGAATATTGAATTACCATTATTAGCCATAGAAGCTGCAGAAGAAATTGAAAAAGTAAAAAAAAATATAAAAACAAATTTAAAAAGTTCCATAAAATTATCCTCATTAATAAAAAGAGATTTTACATGGAGATTAGACTATTCAGTTATGTTTTCAAATGCATATTTCTCAACATATAATAAAGAGATTTCAAAATCTCCAGATGAATCACAAACACAATACATTAAAGAGATAAGTAACAAATTAGATAACACTCCAACATTAGAGCAAAGTGAGTTAAAAGACCTAGTTAGTTTTTGCACAAATCTCTCAGATCATTCCCAATTATATATGGAGGACATACAAGAATTAATGGAAGGACATCATTGTTTCTAAAAATTTCCTTTATAAAAACTAAAGCATGTTTTTTAACACAATAACCTTTATTAAGCAATCAGAATATCTTATAACCATAAAATGGTGAGCGAGATTTGGACTGAAAAATACCGGCCTTCGGTGTTCTCTGAGGTCGTTGGGCAGGAAGATATAATAAAGAGAGTGGAATCTCTAACAAATTCTATGAATCTTCCACACCTACTTTTTGCAGGCCCAGCAGGGACGGGAAAATCTACTTTAGCGCTTATTACTGTTAAACAACTATATGGTCAAGAATGGAAGGAAAACTATTTAGAGTTAAATGCTTCTGATGAAAGAGGAATTAATATTGTTCGTGAAAAGGTAAAAAATTTTGCGAGAACAAAATCATTAGGAAAAGTTCCATTTAAAATAATATTTTTAGATGAAGCAGATGCACTAACTCCTGAAGCCCAACAAGCATTAAGAAGAACAATGGAAAATTATTCCAGCACTTGTAGATTTATTCTATCTTGTAACTATAGCTCCAAAATAATTAATCCAATTCAATCACGTTGTGCTATTTTTAGATTTAAGTTACTTGAGAGAAAAAATATCCAAAGATATATTCAACGAATTGCTGAAGGTGAAGGATTAACAATTTCCCCAGATGCAATAGAAACTATTTATGAAGGTTCAGAAGGAGATTGTCGTAAAGCAACAAATCTCTTACAATCAACAGCATCAATTTCACCGTCAATAAACCAAGAATTAGTATCCACAATTATCTCAAATGCAAAACCAAAAGATATCAAAATAGTACTTGATTATGCATTGGCAGGTGATTTTCAAAATTCTCGTGAAAAATTATTAGATATTATGTTAAAAGAATCTATTTCAGGACAAGATGTAATAAAAGCAATTCAAAAAGAAATATGGAACCTTCCAATTGAACCAGAGATAAAAGTTAGATTAACAGAAAAAACAGGTGAATCTGAATTTAGAATTGTTGAAGGCTCTGACCCATTTATACAACTTCAAGCTCTTCTTGCAAGTTTTGTCCTTGCTGGAATGGGAAAAGAAAGATAAAATGCCATCGATGAAAAGAAGACCTTCTCAAAGATGGGATGGAGATATCAAAAATAAAACTAAAGATTGTGATGAATGTAATTACAAAGTAGACTTTTGGGACAAAGAAATTTGTAGCTGGGGAGTTGCTTTCAAATATTTATCAGGAACAGAATCAGACGGTTTAAAAAAATGTGAATACTTTGGAAGAAAACCTCTAAAAAATAATTCATTTGAATACGTTTTAAGTGCAAAAAGCCAAAATTTACTAGGACACTCAAGAAATTATAAAAATCATGCAAGACAATTAACAATAGGAGAAAATATAAAATGACACCTTGGGTTGAAAGACACAGACCAAAAACATTTGAAGAAATAAAAGGACAATCGGATGCAATACGTCAGATAGTCAATTTTGTTGAGAGTTTTAATAATGGTATGTTAACTAGAAGAAGTAAGAGAGCACTAATTCTTCATGGGCCTCCCGGAATTGGAAAAACATCCCTTGTTCATGTTCTAGCTATTGAAACAAAATCAGAAATCTTTGAATTAAATGCTTCTGATTTAAGAAATAAAGGAAAGTTGCAAGAAATACTAAAACCAGCAATGGAACAACGATCATTATTTGAAAAAAACAAAGTTATTCTTGTTGATGAAGCTGATGGAATTTCTGCAGTTGACAGGGGGGGTCTTTCAGAACTTATAACCTTAATAGAAGTTTCAAAATATCCAGTAATTATTACAGCAAACAATATCTGGGCTTCAAAGTTTAGTGGACTAAGAAAAAAAGCAGACATTGTTGAACTAAAAGAAATAAACTACAATTCAATAAAAGATGTTTTAATTTCAATCCTAAGAAAAGAAAACCAATTCATAGAAAATGATGTTTTAACAAAAATTGCCGTGAAAGCAAAAGGAGACTTGCGTGCTGCAATAAATGATCTTCAAGCAGTCTCAAAGATAGAAAATCCTATATCGATTGAATTTGATGAACGTAATAAAGACACAAGCATTTTTAACGCATTAAAGTTAATTTTCAAAGGAAAACCAAGCGACAGCACGTTAAGAGTGTTTGATTCAGTAAAAATGCCCTTAGACGAGGTAATCCTTTGGGTTGAGAAGAACATCCCCGAAGAGTATTCCGGAGAAGAACTCTACAGGGCATTTGATTTGTTAAGCAAAGTTGACGTATTCAAAGGGAGAATTTACAAACAACAATACTGGAGATTTATGGTGTATGAAAACATTTTTTTAAGTTATGGTATTTCTGCTTCTAAAAAAATGATGAAGCCAGGTTTCACAAGCTACAAAAAGCCAACCCGTATTCTAAAAATATGGATGAATAACCAAAGGACAATAAAAAAGAAATCTATTGCGAAAAAATACGCTGCGTACGTCCATGTAGGCCAAAAACGTGCAATGAATGAATTTCCAATAATAAAACAAATAATTAGGTCAAATCCCAAAATACAAAAAGAACTGAAGCTTAACGAAGAAGAAATAGCCTATGTAAAAGAATAATTAGTTATCTTTAAAATATTAGCACCCTTCATGATACGCTCGCGCTTTTGCAGTCTGCATATAGAAGAATAATAACAAGAAGAATTGTTATTTAGGCAAGGAAAACCCAAAGTAGATTCCTCTTCTTGGAAGTCATTCCAAAAACAATCTTCATTTAAGTTTTCCTTTTGACATATAAAAACCTCTTATAAAAAATACTTTTAAATTAATTATACAAACCTACTTACGCACACTGAGCACTAGCACTTCCACCAGAGGCAGTTGTCCAACCAAATCCTGGAGATAATGCCTCACTTGAGATTTCTGTAGTGCTACATTCTTCAGGAACATTTCCTTCAGTGAAAGAAGAACAAACAGCATTTAGGTAAGATACAGAGTCTCTTGCACTTGAAACTTTTTCTCCGTTAATAACAAGTGTAGGGCTTCCTCCAACTTCATATTGCTCATTTAGTGCTTTATCAATATTAAATAAAGGGTATCTTCCACTTAACCATGAAGACTCATCTTCTAAGTTAATAGTAATCTCAAACTCTGCATCAGCAGCATCAGTACAAGTCTTTAGTTTAACCTTATTAATTCCAGTGCTTGTTAAACATCCTTCACTATCTCCTTCTGTAAGAAAACACTCTAGGTATTCGTATAGCTTATCTTCTTGCTCTTTCTGTATACAATATTGATTTAATTGCTCTTCAACTTCTCCAGAAGAAGGATGCATTGCATAATATACAAATCTTAGTTCAAAATCAATTTTATCCCCTAAAAGATTCAATACTGGTAAAATACCTTTTTCAGCTTGAGTACCATAAGGGCAGTAGCTCATAATAAATAATTCTACTTCAGGAACATCAGCTTTAGGAACATCAATTGGTTCCTGTGAAGTGTTAGAAGCATCAGAACCAGAATCAGGACTATCTCCCCCCAATTCTTCATCCAAATCTACAAGACCTTGAATATAATATCTACCATCCTTAGTTACATGGACAGGAATTTCTTGTTCTTGATAAGAAACAGTTACTTTGTATAAACTTCCCAAATCTTCAGAAGCAACATATTCTACCCCTCCTTCAGTTTGTTGGTTCAAAAATCCAAGTAAACCTTGACTAGCTTGATCTTCTGAAACTACATCTCCAGAACAACCCCCACTAGTTGCAATTAGTATAATAACCAAAACTGCCAAAACAACAGTTGATAATATCCACGGATTTTCTCTCACCTTTTCAGTAGAATTCTTTTTCTTCTTATGAGAATGCTCATTAGGTGCCTTATATTCATGATTGTGTTCATGATGTTTATGCTCACTTTTTTTCTCGTGCTCTTCTTCTGTCATCTTTAAACCAAAGAAAAACCGTTTAAAAACGTTTTGGTGAAATCAATTTTTTTTGAAGTATTACAAACAATTAAAAAATAAACAAATGTACTATTATTATATAGAGGTTAAAAATGGCATACGATATAATTGTTGGAAGAAATAAATCAGATAAAGAAGAATTCGGAAAGAAAGGCTTAAGTTATATTGGAAAAGGGTTTGTAAAAATGGGCCAATATACTTCTATGAGTAATAAAATATTCATGGATGTTGTAAGAAGTCATGTAGTGCTTGTTGCAGGAAAAAGGGGGAGCGGAAAATCATACACTCTCGGAGTTCTAGCAGAAGAATTAGCAAATTTACCCGAAGGAGTAAATGAAAATGTTGCTTCAATAATCTTTGATACAATGGGAATCTATTGGACAATGAAATACAAAAATGAAAAGGATAAAGAACTTCTGTCAGATTGGGGTTTAAAACCCAAAAATCTCCCCGTAAAAGTTTTTGTTCCCTATGGACATTTTGATTCTTATCAAGAAAAAGGTATGCCTATTGACAAACCATTTGCATTAGACCCAAATGAAATGAATGCTGAAGATTGGGTTTTAACCTTTGGATTAGATATAACCAATCCAGTAGGGGTTTTAATTGAAAGGACCGTTAATAGATTAAAGGGGGAAGGAGATGTAACAATAAAACAGATTATTGATGCTCTGGATAAAGATAACAAAACAGAAAGAGAAACAAAAAATGCTGCAGAAAGTTTATTCGAGGCTGCTGAGACATGGGGGATATTTTCCCAAGACCCAAAGAAATCTACAAAAATAAGAGATTTAGTGAATCCAAGTATGACCACGGTCTTAGATTTAAGTGTATATAATTCAATTGGAAGTTTTAATGTTAGAGCATTAGTAATTAGCTTAGTCTCTAGAAAATTGTTTAACGAAAGAATGGCTGCTAGAAAAATGGAAGAAATAAAATCAATAGCAAAAGGAATAAGTTACACAAATGAATACGAAAAAAAAGAAATGCCTCTTGTCTGGATGATTATTGATGAGGCTCATGAATTTCTACCCCTAGAAGGAAAAACAATAGCAACAGATGCCCTTGTCCAATTATTAAGAGAAGGAAGGCAACCTGGAATATCACTTATTCTTGCAACACAACAGCCAGGAAAGATTCATAGAGACGTTATGACCCAATCAGATTTAGTCATAGCCCACAGAGTTACATCGGCACCTGACTTACAAGCATTAAACCAAATAATGCAGAGCTACATGTTAGACAGTATTAGAAAATATATGGACGACCTACCAACATTAAAAGGTTCTGCGATAATACTTGATGATAATTCAGAAAGAATTTATCCTATGAGGATGAGACCTAGATTCACTTGGCATGGAGGAGAGGCTCCTACAGCAATTCCCAAGGAAAAAAAACTATAGAAATACTTAAAAATTAACTTTTTCTGAGAAAACCATGGAAAACTTACAAAAATGCCCAGAATATCTTAAAGGGAATGCAGAAGAAGGCACCCTACTTAAAAATAAAGTAGTTTTTTGCTCTGCAAGCGTTTGCCCCTATAACAAAGAAATTCCAGCATCTTTAGAGGGAGAACCGATAACATTGTGCAGATCAAAAGGATTACTTAAAAAAGTTGAAATTGAAAATCCAGATAAGGAAAAAAAAGAAAATAGAGCCTATACTCCCTCTGACCTAAAGTTTGATGGAAAACTTCCAACTGCAAGGTATTTTCAATTCAAATAATCCTAATTCACAGAACACTAAAATCAACTCGAACTCTAATCTTATAGGGAGCAATTTCTCCAGCGGGTTTGATTTTTAATATTTTAATTTTCTTCTTTGATTCTTTAGCTTTATCTTTTATCATCTCAGAAACATTCTTTATTTCATCAACTTTACAAAAACCATAGTAAACGATCCTTGTTCCTTTTTTACTCAACATAAATGCTTCTTTCAAAAAACTTTCTTTTAAATTTGGACGAGGCATTATAATATAGTCAAATTTCTTCCTCTCCTTTTTTAATCTCTCAGCAACTCTTTTTATATCTCCATTCAACATCTCAACTTTATCCTTAACCTTATTCCTTTCAATATTTAACATCCCATATTTGTTCGCATCCCTATTAAGTTCATTTGAATAAACTTTCTTTGCTTTAGAATTTTTAGCAATAACAATTGAAAAAGGAGCAACTCCTGCAAACATAACAAAAACTTCCTTTCCATTCTTAACCAAGTCTGCAACTTCCTTACGTTCATTACTCAATCTTGGAGAAAAATAAGTAGTATCAATGTTAAACCTAAAGGAGCAACCATTTTCATTATACAAAACTTCTTTGTTTTTTTCTCCAGCTAAATGACGGGTTTGCATTTTCCTAAGTCTTCCTTTAAAATTTTCAGATTTCTCCAAAACTGTTTTTATGTTGGCATGCTTTTTCAGAAGACTTTCTGCAAATTTATTTTTATCTACCAACGTAGTATTATCTGAAAAATTAATTAATGCTATACTTCCTAAAACATTAAACGATCTATGGATTTTCTTTTTCATATATAATTCAACAAAAACCCAAATTTAAATTTATGGTATTAAAGTAACATTTAAAAGAATTAAGAACATAATAAAAATATGATTGGTGACATATTATATAGCCTAGATGTTCAAGGGTTACTTCTTGCAGTAGCATTTGTAATAATCTTTGGCTTATTAACACTAGCCATGGGAAGACTAAGAAGATTCCAGGAGGCACCTGCAATAAAAACAGTTATCGCCCTATGTATTTCTCTCTTTGCAGTCTATGGATTAAATAGGTCGTCATTCGATTTAGAAGGCTTCTTTTACAAAGTAGGACTAAGCGGAGATTTGCTTTATAATTTTATTTTGGTTATACTAATATTATTCTTTGTATTGTCAGGAATTACAAAGAAAGAAAATGCCTATGGAACAAAGAAAAAAGTTTGGAGATTATATCGGCCATTGAGTCTTTTAGGATGGATACTTCTAGCCGCGAGCATATTCACTCCTTTCATTTATCAAAAGGGCGCAGGCATTTTAATTGGAGCAGGATTGACTCTTCTTGGAGCATTCCTTTTTTGGAGAAAAAGGAAAAAATGGAAGAACTATTCCCCTAGTGGAGGAGGAGCTAGTGGAGGAGGAAGAGGAGCTGTCGGAGGAGGCCCAACAGGCCCTGATAGGAAAAAAGGAATTGCCCAATTAGTTAAAGCAGCTAAAATATTTCATCAAGGAGCATTAAAATCTGCAAACCCTAAATTTTATGGTACTTGGACACACTTCATAAAATACTTGAGAGACAATAGATGGGGAGCAAACGAAGCGACAATTTGTAAGAATTTAGGGATAACCAAAAGAGATTTCGTAAAGGTGTTTAAAAGATATGGACTCATAAGATAATTTACAAAAAGCTAAACAAAAAAACTTTGTTAAACCAAAAAAAGAATTAGTAAAAAAATATAAATATTATTTTAAATAAATTAAAAAACTTGAAAAGGTCCATAAAGGAAAAAATTTAAAACTTGGAACAGAGGATGGCAATTTAAGACACAGATATCTTCAAGCAATGAAGGCCATAGAAACATTGGCAAGGCAACAAGAAATAAATTTAAAAAAAATCTAATCAAAACCACTTATCTAAATCTTTTTGTGCTAATTTCTTCTTTATGCAAATCACTGTGTGGATTTGAATCTATGAAAAAGTTAGAACCACTTATCTAAATCTTTTTGTGCTAACTTTTTCTTCAAAGCTCTAATTTTATCAAATTGTTTTTCAACTCTTTCTTCTGAAAAATCATGTTCTTGAACAAGTATTTTTTTTATTTTTTTTTCATCAATTTTTGGAAAATCCAATTCAACATCTAAAATACCGGGTTTATGAAATAGTTCAAAAATTTCTTGCCAATCAAATTGATCTTCTTCTGGTAATGAATGAATTCTCTGACTAACTTCTTCAAAAATTCTGATTGGAGATTTAAATTTCTTTACAATCTCTAACCCTTTCTTCTGGCCAATTCCTGGAATCCCTTTTGGATTATAATCAGTTCCAACTAAAATTCCTAAACAAATTAATTGATCTAAATTAATTTCTAGGTAATTCAGGACTTTTTCTAATTCAATAATTTCTGGTTTAACTTCAATATAACCAGAATAAGTTTTTCTTCTCTTAGATAAGGTTAAATTTCTAATTAATTTTGGGGCTCCAAATAATAAACTATCATAATCCTGGCTAACTGCTGCAAAAATATTTTGATTAACTCTAGAAAGATAAGCAGCTTCTGCTTCTCCTTCAGAAGGAGCCTGAACAATTAAAATTCCCATTGCCTCAAGTAATTCTTTACTTTCTTGAATCATACTATCATCTAACCTTAATAATTGAGAACTATATCTCTTCATCCCCCCATAATCTTCTTCTTTTTTTGCTTCTTCATATCTTTCACCTGCATTATCTCTAGCTTCTTGTCTTTTTTTATGAATTTTCCGTTTTAAATCAGGTGCTTTACCATCAAAAACATAAATTAATTTTATTCCTTCTGCCAACAAAGAAATATTCCTATAAAAAATCCCAGATAAATGACTTGTTATTCTTTCTTTAGAATCTTTAAGAGGCGTTCCATCTGGCTGTCTTATAGAACTAAGAAATTGGTAAAGTGCGTTAAATGCATCTACACAAATTGTTTTTTCTTTTAAATCTTCAATTTCAATTTCTTTCCGGGGAATAATTTCCCGTATATTCAATCCCATTTTATTCTATACAAATAAAGACTATTTAAATTATAAATAATTATCTAAATTAGTTATTTTCTAATATATCCTTTCTAGCCATAACATACAAATTCCACATTTGGTTTGTATTCAAGTTATTTGAATACTTATAATCATATCCAGTTTTCTTAAAATCATATTTTTCTTTTGCTAAAGCGCCTAATGCAGATTTAAGTTTAGTTCTTTTATCTTTTCCTCTCATCTTTTTGGGGTCTTTTTCAATAGCAATCTTAACAAGTTGAGAATCTTCATCCTGTTCCCAATTAATAGTTGTTTGAATCGGATTTTGCTCAGAAGCCTCTCTAAAGGGGTTATTAAAATACTCTAAAAAATTATTCACACTACCAAAAATCTTAATTGCGCCCCCCTCAAATGTTCCTATTGCTGTTTTCCCATCACTACCAGTACTATTATTTTTTTCATATATTTCACAAAAATTGTCTTTATCTACTTTATCATACTTTTCTAGCATATTGTAACTACTCTCCAATGATATATAAATCTTTCTATAGAGGGTATTTTGGCATAATTAATTATATAAATATGCTAGTTTTTGATATTTTATGGATATTGCACTAATCTACATGGTTGCAGGAATGTCCTCTAGATTTGGGGGAAAAGTCAAGCAATTTGCTCCTGTAGGAAAGAATAGAGAAACATTGATTGAATATTCTTTAAATCAGGCAATTCCCGCAGGTTTTACAAAGATTATCTTTATTGTAGGAGAAAAAACAGAAGATTTGTTCATGGAAAAATTTGGAAATGAGTATAAAGGGATTCCAATCTATTATGCATTCCAAGATTATGACAAAGAAATTAGAGATAAACCCTGGGGAACAACTGATGCTCTTTGTACAATAAAAGACATAGTTGATTGTCCTTTTGTTGTTTGTAACGGGGACGATATATATGGAGAAAACTCATTCAAAACAATCGTTAATCATTTAACTAAACCAGAAAGCAAAGGAGTTCAAGCCACAATAGGATACAGGCTAGGAGATGTTTTACCAGAAGAAGGAACAGTTAACAGAGGAATATTCAGTATCGATCAAAATTCTTATGTAAAGGGCCTCGTTGAAACATTTAATATTGGAAAAGCTAGTTCAGCAGAATCAGGGCTTACAGAAAATAGTTTATGCAGCATGAATTTATTCGGATTTTTTCCAGAAGTAGTGGTAGAATTTAATAATATTCTTGAAAATTTTAAAGAGGAAAACAAAGGAGATAGAAAGATAGAATGTTTATTGCCTAAAGACGTTTCCGATTTAATTCAAAAAGGTGAAATGAGAATGAAGATTTATCCTACCATGGATAAGTGGTATGGCCTAACGAATCCTGAAGATGAAGAAAAATTACGTACTGCATTATTAAATTCCTAAGTTTTAAATAACAATTCTCCTTCTAAAAAATACAATGAAAACTACATTTATTCCTTTAGACTACGGATATTTTGATTTTGAAGGTAAGAACCATGTTAAAATAATTGGACGTAATAAGGAAGGTAAAAAACTGTGTATTATTGATTCCTGCCCAATTTACCTTTGGGCAATTTTAAAACCAAATATAAAGAAATCAAATATAAAGAAAATAACAAACAAAATAGAGAAAATAAAACTGAATCTAAAAGGACGTCAAACAAAAGTTGAAAAAGTTGAATTACACAATAAAAATTTTCTAGACAAACCAGTAAAAGCCCTGAAGATATTTGCAACAAACTACAAAGATTTACAGGATATCGCAGAAAGACTAGATTATAAGGAAATAGATAAAAGAAGAGGATACGACCTGGGTTTCACAAATCACTACATAAGTGAAAAACAAATCAATCCACTGAATTGGTATGAGATAAATGGAGAAATGCTAAATAACTCTCCAGATTTTGGAGGAATAGATAATTCATTAGATGTTGATTTCTGTATAAAATTAGAAAATTTTAAACCCCTTAAAAAAACTGAATTTATTCCAAAAACATTGGCCTATGATATTGAAACAGATGAATTGCAAATAGGTGAGGGCCAAATTATTATGCTCTCATTGGTTGGTAAAAATTTCAAAAAAGTCCTAACATGGAAAACATCAAAGAAAAAACAAGACTATGTTGAATATGTTAGGGATGAAAAAGATCTTCTAAGAAAATTTGTTAAATATGTAAAAGAATTCTCTCCGGATGTATTGGTTGGTTATTTCTCAGATGGATTTGATCTGCCATACCTGAAAGCAAGATCTGAAAAGTTAAAAGTTAGACTTAATCTTGGGGTAGATAACTCCCAACCAAAAATATCTCGTGGTCTAGGCCCAAGTGCAAAGATACAAGGAATTGTTCATGTAGATATCCTAAAATTTATAAGAACCGCATACGCCCAATATATGAAATCTGAAACTCTAACTTTAAATGAAGTTGCAAAAGAATTTCTGGGTGATAAAAAAATAGACCTAAAACCATTGGAGGAAGTTTCAAAGAAAAAAGTAGACTGGGAAAAATTCTATAAATACAATCTTCAGGATTCAGTATTAACATTAAAACTATTTGAAAAGTTCTGGCCAGATATGGCTGAATTTACAAAGATAACAAACCAACCGCTTTTTGATTTATCTAGAGCGGGTTTATCAAAATATGTTGAATCCTATATGCTAAATCATCTGAGAAAATTCAATGAAATTCCAGAAAGAAGACCCGGATACAATGAAATCGGGGAAAGAAGACAAAGAACAAGTGTTGAAGGTGCATTTGTATTTGAACCAAAACCAGGATTATATGAAAACATAGGGATGTTTGACTTTACATCCATGCACACAAGCATAATTATATCCCATAATATTTCAAAAGGAACCCTCCTAGAAAAAAAAGAAAAGAATTCATATGAAACTCCAGAAATAGAATTAAAAGGAGAAAAAGTAAAATTCTATTTTTCTAAAAAACCCGGATTCTTCCCAGAACTATTAAAAGAAATATTTGAAAAAAGAAAACAATTCAAAGAAGAATTCAAAAAAGATCCAAACCCAATAACAAAGGCAAGAAATAATGCGTTTAAAGTATTATCTGCATCCGTCCATGGATATATTGGTTTCTTTGGAGCAAGATATTATTCAATAGAATCATCAGCATCAATACTCTCTCTCGTAAGAAAATTCAATAAAGAAGCAATAGATCATGTGAATAAACAAGGCTACAAAGTTGTCTATGGAGATACTGATTCAATAGCATTCCAAATAAAAGATCAAACACATAAAGAAGTAAAAGAATTCCTTAAAAAATTAAATTCAAAACTTCCAGGAGTGATGGAATTGGAATTGGAAGGATTCTTCAAAAGAGGATTATGGGTAACAAGAAGAAATGGAGATTTCGGAGCAAAAAAGAAATATGCCCTATTGGATGAGGAAGGAAATATAAAAATAAGAGGTTTTGAAACCGTAAGAAGAGACTGGTGTCAATTATCACGTCAAACCCAAAGTAAAGTCCTAAAATTAATACTTGAAAATGGTGATGAAAAAAAAGCAATGGAACACATAAAGAAAGTGATTAAGAGAATAAAAACAAGGGATGTTGAACTAAAAGAAATAATGATTAAAACCCAATTAAAAAAATCTCTATCAGAATACAAGGCGAACACTCCCCATGTCATTGCTGCAAGAAAAATGAAAGAAAGAGAAATTCCAATAACCCCTGGAACACTCATAGAATACTATGTAGCAGAAACCCAAGATAAAAAATCAAAGTTAGTAAGAGACAAGGTAAAACTCCCGGATGAAAAAGGGGAATATAACATAGAATATTATTTAGAAAGGCAAATTCTTCCGGCGGTTGAAAATATATTACAAGTTTTTGGAATTGATGCAGAAGACTTAATAAACAAAAAAAACCAAAATAGTTTAAGCAAGTGGATGTAAATAAAAAACAAAAGAGGGAAAAATATCTATGAAAAAAATTTTAAAAGAGTTGAAAGAACATGCTCCGTTCACATTTTTTGCAACAATAGTTGCAATTTTATTAATTGTAATAATAAGATTTTATTTTAGTAAGGATATTCCAGAAAGTCTCTTTAATATTGCTCATCCCGCCCATGTTTTTGTTTCGGCATTAGTTAGTGCGGCAGTTTTTTACAAATATAAAAAAAATATCTTACTAGCATTATTAGCAGGAGTCTTAATTTCTTTAGTAATTGGGACAATAAGTGATGTATTAATCCCCTGGTTAGGAGGAACCCTCTTTAACCTAGAGACATTGCTTCACATTCCTTTATTTGAAGAAACGTTCCTAATCGTTTCAACTTCTATAATTGGAAGCATAATAGGAATCATTCTTAAAATAACTAAAGAGCCCCATTTCATACACGTATTCCTTTCAGTGTTTGCCAGTCTTTTTTACTTAACAAGCTTTAGTCAATCCCCCACATACCTAGAATTTCTTTTAATGACAATTATAGTTTTTGTTGCAGTTCTTATTCCCTGCTGCTTTAGCGATATAGTCTTCCCAATAATGCTTTCCAAAAAATCTAAAGAAGGAAAGAAAAAGAAAGTTAAAAAGAAAAAGAAATAAAAGCAAAGTCTTAAAAACCATTATAAATTTATCACTCAACTTTAAAAAAATTCTTTTAAGAAATTTAAAATGAAAACTCAAAAATACTCAAAAGCAGAGCAAGAAATAAGAAATAGACTAGCAGATACATTAAAAGAAAACAGATTCCTCACCAAATCTAAAAAAGAATATAAAGAAATATTAAATCAAATGAGGGATAATTTAGCATTTTATGCCCATGAGATCAAAGGGGGTTCTTTAAGTGCAATCATAGGCATCATTGAACAAATGAGCACAGATTATGGGATGTTTGATGAAGAACAAACACAAGAAATACTATCCACTTCTCTTAAAGGATTAAGAATAACTGCTGAAATGACTGATTTTATACATCCTGATTTACTTAAAAAGAACGAAATAATAACTCCAGAAGATTTATTGAGAAATATTGCTCTAAATGAAGAAAAATTCATGAAAGAGAACAAATTAGGATTAAATTTAAGATACCAACAAGAATTTCATAGACCCATTGAAATATATATAAATAACGCAATATTCACTGGAATTTTTAATACCCTCACAGGAGATTCTCTAAAGTGGACTCCAGAATATTCAAGAATAGAACAAGCAATAAGAATTGATAAAGGACACAACCTAGAAATTTTAATAGAAAATAAAATGATGGGAAGCTCAAGAAAAAGTCATGGCGAGGGAAACGGCATAGGACAAAAAGCAGTAAGAAGATTCACAAAAAACCTAGGGGGAGAATTTAGTAATTACTTTACAGACTCTCAGATATTAGAAAATGCTGAAAAAAATAAGTATCATGAAAGAATGAAATTTGGAAATAGGAATGCAACAGACCAAATACTATATGGAGACAAAATACATGGTACAAAGATCAAAATTCCAATGGGAAATTTAACAAAACAATAAAAAAATTCACCACCAAAGAATAAACTCAAACATAACAAATAAAAACACTTATTTCCTAATAAAACAATGGTGAAAAAAAGAGGGGATAATAAAAAATCTTCTAAAAAGAAGAAAGATTTCTTCAAAAAATTGCCAGAAATTCTTTGGCTTGTATTGGGGGTTGTAATAACCCTCTGGACAGTTTTGTGGCTATTAATTTCTATGAACTCTAATGATTTTGGGTCTGTTATTTCAGTCATACTTTTCGGAGCAGGATTTTATGCAATGTGCGCTTTCATACTTGGAACGCTAATATATTGCGTAATAAAACTAATTAAGCGCCATAAAAAAAGAAAACATCCAAAGAAACATAAACAAAGCTGCAAAAAAAATAAGAAAAAAGCTACAAAAAAAAGTAGGAAATCTAAGAAAAAGAAATAAAAGATCAAACAAGCAAAAAACTATAAACATCATTTCTCACATAAAATCATGGACAAAGATAAAATTCTTCAAGCAGGAAAAATAGCTTCTGAAGTAAAAATCTATGCAAAAAAAATTGTTAAAAAAGACAAACTATTATTGGAAATTGCAAATGAAATAGAATCGGAAATAATCAAGAGAGGCGGGAAACCTGCATTTCCTACAAACCTTTCAATAAATCAAATTGCTGCACATTATACTCCAACCTATAATGATGAATCAAAAGCCCATGGTTTAATAAAAGTAGATTTTGGAGTAAACGTGGATGGATATCTTTCAGATAATGCATTTTCAGTTGACTTGGATGATTCAGATGAAAATAAAAATTTAATTCAAACAGCACAAGAGGCATTAGAAATTGCAATAGAAACATTAGAAATAGGTAAAAAAACTTCAGACATTGGAAATGCAATACAAACGGCAATTCAAGAGAAAGGATTTCAACCAATAGTAAATCTATCTGGCCACGAAATAGAACAATATAATTTACATGCAGGATTAAGCATCCCCAATTTTAATGACCACTCAAACAATGAAATAACCCCTGGTCTTTATGCAATAGAACCATTTGTAACATTATCAACTGGTTCTGGAAAAATTCATGATGGGGGCCCTTCTGGAATTTATATGCTAATTGATGATAAAGTTCCTAGAACTCCTTTAGCTAGAGAAATATTAGAATATATTATTGAAAACTACAACACATTACCCTTTTGCTCACGTTGGTTAGTAAAAGATTTTGGAACAAGAGCATTATTAGCATTAAAACAATTAGAACAAAATAATAATTTGCACCATTACAAACAACTAGTAGAAACAACAAACTCCGTTGTTTCTCAAGCAGAAAATTCAATTCTTTTAACAGATAAAGAAAAAATAGTTACCACAAAATAAATTTAATTAATTCCTATAAGAGATAACCTTCTTTTTAAAGAAACTAAATCTGATTTTTTAAAAATATTTGTCTGACAATTAATTTTTCCTGCAGGGTAAGTTCTTTGAGGAAAATCAACAGGAATAAAAGGAATTCCTTCTTTATCAAGAAGTTTAATCAAAGAATCTGAATTTTTATCTAAAACTACCAAATCATTATCTCCTTTGGTAAGAACAAGAGAATTCAAAGGATACCATACACCAGATTTCTCTCCAGCCAATTCCATATATTTAAGTCCCTCTTTTTCTGCAATTTTATTATAGTCTTTATTTTTATTTGATTCTTGTCCAAAATCAGTATCATAAATGAGAATTTTACTTTTAGGCAATAATAAAGTATACATATCAATATCCCCGTTGGCTCCCCAAGTGGGTGCAATATGGACTCTTGCCCCATATTCTTTTTCACCTTTCTCTGCAACTAACTTTTTTGATTCTTCATAATACTCTCCATCTTTTTCTAATTTTTCAACATCAATTTCCCCTTCAAAAGTCTTATACTTCAAAACAACATCTGAAATCATTAAAAAATCCTCTCCTGTTTGAACCATTCCCCCATTTCCAAAAGCATTTCCTCTCAAAAATGATTCAAATTCACTATTTCTTTCAAAAAAATACTTTTCATCAAAATAAACATATTCATTTCTTGGCCAGTCATGTTTTACTTCTTTAACAAAATATCCTCTAGATTTGAGAGCAGAAGTAATATTCTTCTGTCCTCCACGTTCAGGATCAAAACCTGTACCAACCAAAATTCCTAATTCTTTCATATATTTTCAAGAAAAATCTATCTTTTAAAACTTCCTATTTGTAACCATTTTAGAATAACAACTAAACTAACTATCCTAAATATCCACCGCTTTCTGGTAGAGAAGCCTTGGCAGATTTCAAAAAGTTTTCTTCTACTTTCTTGTAAACCTCCAAAGTTGATTTTGTAACACTTGGTTTAACCTTTCTAAAAGCTTCATCAAAGTGTTTTTTAGTGACTTCTTTTGCTTCAATATTTTCACGTAAAGAAATTAATGCTGCTTCTCTCACAAAAGACTCTATATCAGCCCCAGTATAACCTTCTGTTAATTTTGCAAATGATTTAATAATTTTATCTTTATCTTTATCGGGTTTAATAGGCATATTTTTAGTATGTATTTTAAAAATATTTTCTCTTCCTAATTCATCAGGAGAATTAACTAATAAAATTTTATCAAATCTTCCAGGCCTTAACAAAGCATTATCCAACATATCCGGCCTATTAGTTGCTCCAACAACCAATACATCGTTCATATCTTCAAGTCCATCCATTTCAGCAAGCATTTGATTTAAAACTCTCTCAGTAACTTTTGTTCCTGTTTCATTTCCTCTCTTTCCTGCAAGAGCATCAATTTCATCAAAGAAAATTATACAAGGAGCAACCTGTCTTGCTCTTTCAAATATTTTTCTCATCCCTTCTTCTGATTTGCCAACCCACATACTTAATAGAGAAGGTCCCTTTACTTGAATAAAATTAGCTTCTGATTCTTTTGCAACAGCCTTAGCAAGCAAAGTTTTACCTGTTCCAGGAGGACCATAAAGCAAAATCCCCTTAGGAGGTCTAATTCCCAACCTCTTAAAACTTTCAGGATGTTTCATTGGCCATTCAACAGCCTCTTTAAGATCTTGCTTAATCCCTTCAAGACCTCCAACATCACCCCATCCAATATTAGGGGTTTCAACAAGAACCTCACGCATTGCGCTTGGCCTTACAATCTTCAAAGCATCCTTAAAAGCTTCTTGATTAATTATTAACTTCTCTAATATCTCTTGAGGAATTTGTTCATCTTCATCCATTTTAATAATAGGTAAATATTTTCTTAAAATGTTCATAGCTGCCTCTTTTGTCAATGACTCTAAATCTGCTCCAACAAAACCATGGGTTAATGAAGCAAGTTTATCCAAATCAACATTCTTGGATAGAGGCATTCCTCTTGTGTGAATTTTAAGAACTTGCAGCCTTCCTTCTTTACTTGGAACTCCAACTTCAATTTCCCTGTCAAATCTTCCTGGCCTTCTTAATGCAGAGTCAAGAGCATTTATCCTATTTGTTGCCCCAATAACAACAACCCTTCCTCTAGATTTCAAACCATCCATCATGGTTAACATTTGTGAAACAACTCTTCTTTCAACTTCTCCAGAAACCTCTTCACGTTTTGGAGCAATAGCATCAATTTCATCAATAAAAATAATAGCAGGTGCAGTTTTTTCAGCCTCTTCAAATATATCCCTAATTTTCTTTTCTGATTCTCCATAAAACTTGCTCATAATTTCGGGACCATTTAATAAAATAAAATGTGCATCTGTTTCATTAGCAACAGCCTTAGCAAGCAAAGTTTTACCTGTTCCTGGAGGCCCATGTAATAGAACCCCTTTTGGAGGATCAATACCAAGTCTTTGAAAAATCTCCGGTTTCTTCATAGGTATTTCTACCATCTCCCTTATCTTTTTCACCTCTTCATTTAATCCCCCAATATCTTCATAAGTTATCCCTGGAACACTCTCTTCACTGACATCTACTGCCTTAGGACTTAAGACAACTTCAGTATTTTCAGTAATTATGACTGGCTGGTTTGGATTCGTATTAACAACTAAAAAACGAAGTTGGGAAACGCTTCCTCCTAAGTTCCCAAAGCCCATACCTCCAAAAATTTCATTTAAATTGCCAAATATATCTCCCATCTCTCCTAAATCCCCTAATTCCTCACTCATCAAGTCTCTTCTTCTTTGAACTCCTCCCAAAACAACCACATCTCCCTTAAGAACACTTCTTCCAAGCAATCCTCTTCTTAAACTTTCTGGATCTCCTTGAACCATAACTCCTTTTTGAGCAGGCGCAATCATAATTTTCTTTGCTTCTTTTACTTCAACTCTAGAAATACTAACCACATCTCCAATCCCCGTCTTAGAATTTCTTCTAAGAATCCCATCAATTCTAATTATTCCCTCCCCAACATCGGCAGGATAGGCCTTATCAACAATAGCCACAGTCTCACGACCCCCCTTAATTAATATAACATCCCCTCTACGTAAATCTAAATTTCTCATCAGATTAATATCTATTCTAGCAATACCTTTATACGCATCATCCTGTAAAGCTTCAACAACCTTCAATTGTATTGATTTTACATCTTTCTTATCTCTCATTTCTTATTTCTCCAAAATTTAAACTTATTTTTCCAAAATCTTCAAAACATAATTTAACCATTTCGTCCATTATTTTTTCTTGCTCACTCATGAACGAAACAATTTCCTTTGGAATAGAAACAGCATAACTGTTACCAACAAGTCTCATCTTAACTCTAAAATCCTTATTTTTTAGGTTAATAAATCTATGGTATTCTTGTTCATCAAGAGGATGAATAATCTTATGCGCACACTTTTCATTTGAGCAAACCATCGCTCTAAAAACAAACCCATTTTTTTGGATATTTGCTTTTTGCATTGGTGCATCGCATTTCTCACACAGAATTTTTTGATCGAATATATCTTTTACCATTTTGGATTTTGGATTTTGGATTTTGATTTTTCTTTTCTGGTTTGGAAACCTTTTCAAAAGGTTTATTAGTGAATATGAGGCCGAACAAAGTTCTTTTGATCGGCTCCGGGTTGAAAAGAGGTTAAGTATACATATAAATGATATACTTAATGTATATACAGAAAAATGTATACTATTTAAATGTTTTGCAGAATTAAAAGTGACCAAATTTAAGCAGATTGAGAAAGAGCATATTTTTTCTCTTTTTTAGGCCTTCCTCTTTTTTTCATTGGCTTCATAAATTGCTCAAATTCTAAACTATTTCTAATCTCGACTGAATGCTTCTTAGGAGGAATATCTCCCACAACTACTTTAGAAAGCCCATCAAGAAAATCAAAATATTTTTCATAAAACTTTTTCCAGACAAATGCCTTTCCTAATGAAAACGGATATTTCTTATCATATGGATGAAGATTCTCATTTCCGGTACTCAACCTATAACAATCCCAAAATTCTTTATAAGAAGCATCAGAAACTCCTCCATCTTCCATTGCTCTTTCAATACGACATTCTGCATACAATCCATCAACATTATAAGCCTCCTTCATTAAATCTGAAAGAATCATTTCGCTTACTTCTCCCCCTCTAACTAAAATTTTCTTAGAACTTGGCAACTTATATTTAGTAGGCATTATTGGAAATAAAGAAACGAATTAATAAAGATTCATGTCCCAGAAAATATTCTTTCCAAATAACTTAAAAACCTCTACCCCCATAATCAAATATGAAAACGAGTGTGAAAAAAGTGAAAGTAAAAACAAACACAAAGAAAACCTTTAGCGATATTAAGGACCCTAACAAATTCAAACAATTTATGAAAAGATTTTGGTTTATCGTATGGAAAGATGATTCTTTCAGAGGTTGGATACTTTCCCTACTTTTCATATTTATAGTAATAAAATTCATATTTTTCCCCTCGCTAAATCTTATAACCGGGACCACATTACCTTTAGCGATAGTTGAATCCTGCTCTATGTATCACGATGGAAATATTGTTAGTGAATTTGACAATTGGTGGTTAGAACATCAAGATAAATATGCTGAATTTGGAATAACAATGCATACTTTTGAGAATGCAAAATTCAAAAATGGATTCACAAAAGGAGATATCTTATTCATACTAGGAACAAAACCAGAGAAAATTGAAGTGGGGGATGTAGTAATTTTTAATGGAAATGAAAGAAACCCCATAATCCATAGAATAATCTCTGCAGAACAAGATCCAAGAACACAAAAATATGTTTTTGCCACAATAGGGGACAATAATAATGGACAATTAGCTATTGAAAAGAATATTTCAGAAGACCAAATAGTGGGAAAAGCCTCTGTAAGAATCGCCCCATATATTGGGTGGGGAAAATTAATATTTTACGAATATAAAAGGCCTATAAATGACAGGGGCGGTTGTACCGAGAGATAAAAACACAAGATTTTTAAAGAACCTAATATAAAAACTACAATGGAATTTTGTCCTAAATGTGGTGCAGTTTTAATTGAGAAAAGAAAAAATTTTGGCTGCGCTAGATGTAATTATTCTACCAAAGAAAAAGTTAAACTTAAGACTTCAGAGAAAGTTGAAGCGAAGAAAGAAATTGCAGTTATTAAGAAAGACACAAACACAATGCCCATTGTTAATGAAAAATGTAAAAAATGTGGGCATGATAAGGCATATTTCTGGACAATTCAAACAAGAGCTGGAGACGAAGCTGAAACTAAGTTCTTCAAATGCCTAAAGTGTGATCATACTTGGAGAGAATATAGGTAATTACCTCAAAATTATCCCAATACATTAAACTTTTAAACAAACAATTCAAAACTTAAAAACCTATTCAAAAAAAGTTAATGACCCTGAAGGGATTTGAACCCTCGACACCTGGATTAAGAGTCCAGTGCTCTGACCAGACTGAGCTACAGAGCCATTAATGAAAATAGATTTAATTCATTTAAAAAACTTCTTAATCATCATATCTTTTTTCTTTTTTCTTTGATTCAGGATTTTTCAATTTATCCCAGAACTCATTTCTTTCAATGCTAGCATGAAAATGGCTCTTCCCTGCCTTTCTAAGCTTCCAATAAAGTAAATTACCATTAACAGTATCAATTCTTCTAGAAACCTTTGGCATTGCTCTTTTAGCAGCACCCTTTGCCTGGGGAGTTTTTCCTTTTTTTAATCTCGTTTCCTCTTCTTTCTTCCAAATAAGAACCTCTTTCATTTCTTCCTCAGTTTCTTCATATTTTTTATCAATTTCCTCTGGTGTTAATGGAGGAAATTTTATTCCAGTATAAGTCATAGTATAAATCAAAATAAAGTTCTATTTAAAAATCTTTCAAAACGCCTAAATCTACGTTTTTGCAAATTTACATTTCT
>CAZZGW010000002.1:0-7716 GCA_964653605.1 Candidatus Woesearchaeota archaeon | reverse complement strand
TATTTAAAAATCTTTCAAAACGCCTAAATCTACGTTTTTGCAAATTTACATTTCTCTTATTAACTTGTCTTTCACAACAAGTTTATTCAGGGGCATTAATAGTAGCTTACTTGATTAACTTCTGGATATTTTCAATTGCATCCGCAACTTCAGTACCTTTCTTAGTCAACTTTATCACTTTTATCCGCCCCTTTTTCTCAAAGTCAACTAACTTCAGTTCTTCCAATGTTTGCAGTATTTTTACTGCATGGCTATAAGTACAATCTACTTCCTTAGCCAAGATACTACCATACCTCATCCTTGTATTCTTTTTCAAAGACACGAGCATCAATGCCGGCTTTCTTCGGAAAAAGATATCAAAATTGTCTTTCATCTTTGGATATGTTTAGTTTAATGTATATATCCTGACAATGTTGTTCTTTTAAATGTTTTGGAACCTATATATTCACTACAGAGTTTCGGTGAAAAATCGCACGTTTAAGTGTTAACAAAAAAACTTATTAACCCCCCCCTATTTTTAGGGGGATGGCAAAGAAAACAAAAATAATGGCCGTGGCAGACATCCATGGAGATTCATCAATGGCCAAAAAATTAGCAAAAAAAGCCAAAGAGGAAAACGTAGATGTTGTAATAATCGCGGGAGATTTAACCTGGATAGACTCAGAAATGAAAGACATTGTTAAACCATTTGAAGATGCGGGAAAAGAAGTTCTTCTAGTTCCAGGAAATCATGAAACAAATCAGACGATAAACGAAATAGCAGACGCTTACAAGAAAACAAAAAACATCCATGGATATTCAATACAAAAAAATGATGTTGGGATCTTTGGAGCAGGATACGATCCTTCCTCTGGACCATTCTGGATTGACGAATCAGAAATATTTGAAAAATTAAAACAAGGACACAAAAAGATAAAAAACCTGGACAAAAAAATTCTTGTTGCACATACAATACCCAAGGGAAGCAAAGGAGAGCTCTTTGGTTTTCCTGGAAGTGAGGCATTGACAAAAGCCATTAAAGAATTTGAACCAGACATAATGATTTCAGGCCATATACACCAGGCAGGTGGCCTACAAGAAAAAATAGGAAAAACGCAGGTATTCCACGTTGGTAGAAAGGCTAAAATATTTGAGATTTAGGCAAGAGGATTTTCAAAGATAAAATTATACATTGGGAAAAAATTCCCAACCTTATTCACTCTTCCCCGAATAAATTTTTCATCCGAAAGCTTAAGTTCTATATTTACAAATTTTCTATCTTTAGAAGAAACAATTTTTACAGGAAAAAGAAGGGAAGGATTCTTCTTTAAATAACTCCCCTTAACTTTACTAGCCATGTGAAAAGAACTCACAGAAGGATCTTGGTCTGTTAAATACCAACCAATAAAAGACTCATAAAACTTCTTCATACCTTTAATAGCCCCCTCTCCGATGAATCCTTCAGTTTGAAGTAGGGAATCCATGTCTGGAGAAGTTATCTCCAGGATATAATCTTCTTGTGGGCTCATAGAAAAACAACAAAGAATTACTTTATAAGAATTATTCTTTTTTAGTATATCTATTCTGATCTCTTCCATAATGCTTCTTTTGCATCATTTCATCCCATTTTTCCTGCAAATCTATTCCTTTAGAATTAGCCATACAAACCACCGTAAAAATTATATCGCATATTTCATCCGAAATATTATTTTCTTCTTCACTATCTTTTTTCTTTTTGGGTCCATGAAGGTGATTCACCTCCCTAGCCAACTCTCCTACCTCTTCAGAAAGCCTAGCCAAGATCTCATGAGGGGTCCAATATTGGGGATCAAATTGCTTTGTCCATTCATTTACATCTTTTTGAATTTTCTTTAAATCCATGCCCAATTAAGAAAAATTAACTTAATATATTTTATTGTAATAGTTCACAATAAACCCAAAAATAATAAATACTCCAATTCTACTCTATTTTATATTGAAAGTACCATGGCTCCTAAAAAACCAGAAAAAACAAGTGCGGAAAAAGCAGCAGAATCTGGACCAAAAATAGATGCTTCTGATGTAAAAACAACTACTGAAAAAAAAGTAAGAGAAAGAGTTCCTGAAAGATTGATAGAAACTGTTGAAAAGCAAGTTAAAAATCCGAAAAGTGAAGAAAGAAAAACAAGATCTGTTACCAAAAAAACAAGGAAACCAACCAAAAAAGAACTAGAAAAAGTAGAATCATTCACCGTAATAAAAAAGAAGGTTAAAAAATCAACAAAGGCCAAAGAATATTCTCCTCCAAAGACAAAACTCAAGGAAGGAGGGTATGAATTAATAATTACTGAAAAACCCCAAGCAGCACTTAAAATTGCAAATGCTCTTGGAGAAGCAGTTCAAAAAAATATTAACAAGGTTCCCTATTATGAAGTTAAAAGGGAAGGAGCAAACATTGTTGTTGCATGTGCTGTAGGGCATTTATTTACCCTAAAACAAAAAAGCCAGGGATCCCAAATACCTACTTTTGATATTGCATGGATTCCAAATTTTTTAGCAAGAAAAAAAGATTTTACAAAAAGATATTATGACACCATATTAAAATTGGCCAAGAGTGCAGGCTCAATAACAATAGCAACAGATTATGATGTTGAAGGAGAAGTTATTGGGATGAATGTAATGAAATACATTTGCAATCAAAAAAATGCTTCTAGAATGAAATTCTCAACACTAACTCAAAAAGAATTAAATTCTGCCTATGAAAAAAAATCAAAATCAATAAATTGGGGCCATGCAATTGCAGGTGAGACAAGACATTATCTAGATTGGTTCTATGGAATTAATTTATCTAGAGCATTAATGAATGCAATAAAAACAACGGGGAAATTTAAATTAATGTCAATAGGCCGTGTGCAAGGGCCAGCATTAAATTTAGTTGTTAAAAAAGAAAGAGAAATTCAAAAATTCAAATCAGAACCCTATTGGCAGGTCTTCATAAAAATAAAAGAAAACCCATTTGAATTATGGTTAAAACATAATAAAGACCTCTTTGATAAAAAAGATCTAAAGAAGTTTGAAAATCTGGTAGGAAAAACCGTAGATTGTTCTACCAAAAAACGTTCAGAGATAATTCCTCCAAACCCTCCATTTAATTTGACTACATTACAAACAGAAGCATACAAATTCCACGGGATTACCCCTTCTAACACCTTAAAATCTGCCCAATCATTATATCTTGCAGGTTTAATTTCATATCCAAGAACATCCTCACAAAAATTACCAGAAGCAATAGGGTATAAAGAGATTTTAAAGAAACTTGCAGCAGAATATAAAGTTGAAAAATTAATAAAAAGAGACAAACCAGTTGAAGGACCTAAAACAGATCCTGCACACCCCTCAATATATCCTACAGGCCAGAAACAAGTTCTTTCAGGAGATGATAACAAAATATACAAACTAATTGTGAAGAGATTCCTAAGTTTATTCTGTGAAGATGCAGAAATTGACCATAAAACAATTTCAGCAGAAGTTAACAAACTAAAATTCGGATTAAAAGGACAAGTAATCAAAAAGAAAGGTTGGATGGAGATTTACCCAAGCAAATTCAAAGAAGAAAAAATACCAGATGTTGATGGAAAAAAAGAAATATTAGATATAAACACAGAAGAGAAAGAAACCCAACCCCCAAAAAGATTCTCTCCTGCTTCAATTATTTCAGAACTGGAAAAAAAGAACCTTGGAACAAAAGCAACCCGTTCAAATATTCTTGAAACACTCTATGATAGAGGGTATGTAGAAGGCCAATCAATAAAAGCTACAGATCTGGGAATCTCCTTAATTGAAACAATGGAAAAATATTCCCCCATAATAATTGATGAGGAATTAACAAGAGATTTTGAAGATGAAATGGAAAAAATAACCTCCGAAAAAGTAAAAGCAAAACAAGAAAAGGAAGAAGATAAAATAATAGAGAGAGCAAAAAAAACAATAACAGAAATTGCAAAAGATTTTGAAAAATCTAAAACAAAAATAGGTTCAGAATTAATTGATGCCAATATTAAATTTAGAGAAAAACAAAAAGTAGAAAACCAATTAATGAAATGCCCAAAATGCAACAAAGGGGAGTTAATGATAAATTATTCAAAGAAAAATGGAAGATTTTTTGTCTCATGCAATGCATATCCAGATTGTACTAATACCTACACCTTGCCTCCAAATGGCCAAATAAAGAAAACAGGCAAAGTATGTGAAGAATGTAATTATCCAAAGTTAATGCGTCTTAGCAAAGGGAGAAAACCATGGATTTTCTGTTGGAATCCCCAATGCCCTACAAATGCTGACTGGGTCAAAAGAAGAGATGAAAATAATAACAAAGAAGAAAAAGAAGGAAAAAACACCTCTAAAAAGTAAACCCAAACCTTTAAAATACCTTAAAAATACCTTATTTTATGTTAGTTAAATATACCCAGGAGTTTGTACGTTAGATAGATCTATTTATGTTATTAGTTAGATTCAGATAAATGTAAGGAGGATAAAATGAAGTTATATGTAGGAAATTTACCTTTCACTGTTGATGAAGGAAGTTTAAAGAAGCTTTTCGAATCATACGAAACAGAAGAAATTACACTTATCGTAGACAAATTTTCAAAACGTTCTAAAGGATTCGGATTCGTAACAATTGCGGATGATGCAGTTGCTAAAAAAGCAATTGAAGAAATGAACGGGAAAGATGTTGAAGGACGTGAATTAAAGATTTCTGAGGCTAAACCACAAGAGGATAGACCCAGAAGAGAATTTAATAACGGACCACGAAGAGACAACAATTTCGGTGGCGGTAATCATGGAAGAAACAACAACAACCGAAGATTTTAATTAACCAGTTAATATTTTCAAAAATTTATTTTTATTTTTTTATTAATATTTTTAAGGCTTAAACAGCCAAGGAGTAAACAACTCCTAAAATTATAAGTCCCAAAAGGAGTATAAAAAAGGTAATCCATTTGAACAAAAGATACTTTTTTTTATCCTTCTTAGATAATTTTTTCCAACGATTCTTTTTATCCTTCCTATTTTGTTCCCATTCTTTCTTATGTATCAATCCAACCCCCATAAAAATTAACCCTGTGATAAATAAAGCAGGACTATTTGTAGAGACCATTAAAGGAATTCCTGCTCCAACCCAAACTATTCCCATAATAAAAAAACTATGGTAATCTTTTTTATGATTTTTATCCCTAAAAATAATTGCCAAAAGAAGTAAAATTATAATCGCTGCTGCTATAGCAATTATCATCAACCCCATAATCCCTTTAAGAAAATGGCTTATTTAAATTTTCTCTAAAACCATTCTTGTAGACTACGTTTAGTCTTAACCTCTTTAAGGAGCTTACTTTGCTTTAAAATATCTGAAAAATCAAATTTATATTTTATGCTTCCAATTTTTTTGACACTATCCACCAATTCTTCCCTAGAATTAAAGGCCATTTTATTTTGGAGTGCCTTTCTAACACTTTCCCTTACAACCCAAACTCCCAAAGCCGCCCAATAACTTGGAGTTTCAATACGCAAGACAATAACACTTGCTTGTCTTTGAATTGAATTCAAATATTCAAGTATTGGAAGTCTAGCAGCATAATATCCTCCCGCAGTATTGAACGCATAGCTCTTTCTTCCTGAAAAGTTTTCAATATCTGTAGAAGCTTTAATCTCCGTTCCCGGATTCCAAGAACTTCCAGGAAGATACATCTCAAGAAGTTCATAACTCCAAACATTAGGAAAAAGCATAATCATATATTGATTACCCATAAATTCCCCAAAGAAAAGTTCATGATTTTCTATCCATTTATACTCTTTAACCATCTTGAGCAAATGTTTTCCAATCAGGTCATCAGTTGCAGTAATGCTCCATCTTGTTGGGACTAATTTCTTATCCTTTTTAAAACCCATCACTCCAACGCTTAAAATCTTACTCAAAGAATACTCTGTAATGTCTTTCTTATACAAAATCTCAATTCCCTGAGCGGCCTTAATTTCATCATTAATAACTTTATCAACCCCCCTGTCCACTTTAACATTTCCCGTAATCTCTGCCTTTTTCAGTTGCCCCTTCATCCCATGAGGCGTTAAAACACGGTCTTTATCACGACCAATAACAACTCTATCCTTTAATTCTATCTCAACATCAACTTGCTTAGAAGAGACAGCTAGGTCTTTCGCGATCTCAACAAACTTTTTATTCAATCTAACATCTTGAACTTTAGTTTGGAATCTAGAATTAAGCAAACTATTTCTTAATTTAACGATATCCCTTATTCCAAAATTATTTTCAGCCCACTCTTTTGGAGCATCGTATATCCAAGCCTCTTCTTCTTTCTCCAATGGACTCAAAATTCCAACATTGACTAAAGGATATCTCAGTTTGGAACCAACAAAAACACTTGGGGGACTTATAGTATCAACTTTAGAAATTTTACTTAAGTCCTTAACTTTAAAATTAGTGTCCGCTACTTTCTTTACAGCTTCAAATTTAAAACTTCCTTCTGACATTTCTTTCTCCTCATTTCTTAACGATAAAATAAACACTATTTTCTTTAAATTAGTTTGTAACTACTTCAAGAATTAAAATAACCCTCGTTTGTAAATCCCCTCGTTCTTTATTATAAAACCTAATTCTTTTTGAGGCAAACTTCTATGTTTTAACAAGACTGCTTTTCTCTTCCCATTATCATTCTTTAACTCAATAATACATTTGCTCCAATACTGGAATAAATCCCCCCCAACAATATTTGTTTTTCTTTCAACATTATTCTTGAGATCTTCTTCAGATAAAAACTTAGAATAAACTTGATTGGTAATAATCACAGGGATATTTTCTTTTCTGGCCAATTCCGCAAGAGCCCTCATTTGTTTTGCAACCTCCCGATTAACTTCTTTTATTCTTTCATCTTCCCCGGAGCGAACAGCATCCCCAAACTCAAGCCTATAAAGCATTGCCATTCCATCAACAATAACTAAACCTATTTTTTGTTCTTTCTTAACTGCTCCTAAGAGTTTAACAAAAGCTTTTTTCTGTTCTTCAAAGGTTGTACAATTTAAGATTAAAATATTCTCCAAAACCATTTCAAGATTTTCTTTACCCACAATTTGTTTAATCCTATCACTTGAAAATCCTCCTTCCGTATCAACAAAAAGAACCTTATTCCCTTTCTTAGCCTGACTACAGGCAGCAAGGACCCCAAGATTAGTTTTCCCTGAACCCGGGCTTCCTGCAATCATTGTAATGATATCGGACTCATAACCCCCATATAACCATTTATTAAAATCATAGCTTCCGGTAGAAATCTTCTCAATTTTTTGATAAACCATAATCAATTCAGGAATTATATAATTAATAAGGATTATTGTGGTAAAAAATTAATTAATGACAATCTCTATCCTCCCTCGTTGTCACATGACCACCTTCCAAAATTCTCTGCAAATCATTAGTGCTTAACCCATCAAAATGACCATCTAACTTAGCATAAGGAGAAATCCTTATTTCCTTCATAATTTCCTTCTCAGTCTTAGATACTTTCGGAAAGATTTTCTTATATTCTTTTGCATCCTCAAGAGTAAGTTTTAAACTTCCCAAATGCCCTACAGTTTTTTCTCTTTTTCTTTTTTCTAAAGCAAAAATCCAAGTAGCCTCAAAGCCATAAACCCCATACAAATCCTTACCTTGCTCTAATAATTGAGAATAAAATTCTTGAAATTTATTAA
>CAZZGW010000001.1:108988-146005 GCA_964653605.1 Candidatus Woesearchaeota archaeon | reverse complement strand
AAAAACCCCTTTAAAAGCATAAAATGGCTGAAAAGAAAAAAGGATCTTCGTATAAAGTCCAAAATATTGTTGCAACTGCTTCTTTGGGTAAGCCGGTTCCATTAACAAAGCTTGCAAGAACACAACCCAATACAGAATATAATCCTGAGACTTTCCCAGGGCTTGTTTTAAGGGTAAAAGAGCCAAAATCAGCAGTATTAGTATTTTCCTCGGGTAATTTGGTATGTACTGGTACAAAATCCACCACACAAGTTCGTCAAGTAATAGATGCTGTAATAAAACAATTAAAAAAAATAAGTGTAAATATAACAACCAAGCCTAAAATTACCGTTCAAAACATTGTTGCTTCAGGAACAATTGACTTAAAACTTAACTTAAACTTTCTGGCATTAGAAATGGAAAATACAGAATACGAACCAGAGCAATTCCCCGGTTTAGTATACAAACTTGTTGAACCCACTGCAACATTCTTATTATTCTCTAACGGAAAACTTGTTTGTACAGGAACTAAGAACAAAAAACAGCTAGAAGATTCTATGGGTCAACTTCTTAAGAACGTTAAGCAAGCTTTGAAAAATTATAAATCGGCTTAATTACAAAACCTTATAAACAAATTATTTCTCTAATTTTAATGAACGACTATGAAAAACTATTAAATGAAGCTTACGAAAAGGTAAAACAATCTTCAAGTAATGGAGAACGTTTTGAAATGCCTAAGATAGAAGGAAGATTTGAAGGTAAAAAAACAGTCTTAACAAATTTTTCTCAAATTGCAGCACATTTAAGAAGAAAACCAGAACATTTACAAAAATTTCTTTTCAAAGAACTTGCAACTTCAGGCCAAATAGACAACGACAGATTAGTTCTTAATAATAAAATATCAAGCTCAAAAATAAACCCTAAAATAGAACAATACGCAAAAGAATTTGTCCTATGTAAAGAATGTGGAAAACCAGACACACAAATAATCAAAGAAGACAGAATGAGTTTTGTGCACTGTCTTGCATGCGGAGCAAAGCACTCAATTAGGGGAAAAATCTAAAATACCTTCTTTTTACACATAAATACCCTTATCTAAATCTTTATAAAACAAAATTCCCTGTATAAATTAAGAAGTTCATAAGAATTTCAATAAATAAAAGGAGATTTAAAATGGCAAAAGAAGAACTAGAATTTTTTGATGTGAAGTCTAAAGAGAAGTTCAAATCATCAGACTATAGAATTGAAGAAAAAACGTCTGAAAACAAGAACACTGGAAATAAGACTACCCGGTTTTTTGCTGTAACTAAGTCAAAATCAGGCCCTCATGAGTGTTGGAGAGTTGTTGGTAAGGACTTTGCAGCTAAGAACAAATAAAAACATTTTTAAATTTTTAATTTAATTTTTAATCATGCTTGTGAAAATACACAAATCCTACAGAGATGTGGTAGGTATTTGCGATAAAGAACTGATTGGAAAGAAGTTTGAAGAAGGAAAATTCCAATTAGATATAAAGGATTCTTTCTTTAATGGAAAAGAACTTAATTCTGAAGAAGCAGAGGAAATGCTAAGAGATATGTCTGCTGAAGACGCTACATTCAATATTATAGGGCAGAAATCAACGCAATTAGCACTCAAAGTAGGCATTATAGGACAAGAAGGAATTGGCACAATAGACAACATCCCATTTGCACTTGTTTTAATGTAAACTCTTATAAACATCTCAAATTATTCATAATAATGGCATATTATAAAAATCCAAAGAAAAAAAACAAGCAATTCGTCCCGGGTGATGCTCCAAAAATTACTCGTGCTAAATTGCCAAGAAATAAAGAATTAATAGGAATTCTTGAAGAAAGACTCGGTGGAAACAAAATGCGTGTGAATTGTCTAGATGGGAAATCACGTGTATGCAGGGTTCCTGGAAGACTAAAAAGGAGACTATGGTTACGTCCTGGAGACACAGTAATAATTGAACCTTGGGAGTTAGACGACACGAAAGGAGACGTTTTATTCAAATACCCCCACAACCAAATTGAATGGTTAAAGAAAAACGGCTACTTAAAAACTGAAGATGAAGAATTCTAATTAATACCCTCCATAAACCCTATCTAAAATAATACCATTAACAAAACCAAAAAAAGATTTTCTTCAAAATCTTACTTTTTTACCAGATAACCTACCATAAAATACTCTTTACTAAAATAACAAAAAATAAACTTTTATTAAGGACAAATTCTTTTCAAAACTAATGAAAAAGAGAGGTATGTCTAATATAATTGCTATGTTGCTAGTCATTATGATAGTCTTAATTGCAACAGCAATTATTTGGTTTGTTATTAGAAACATTATTCAATCAAATGCTGATGAAATTTCTCTGCAACAATTCACAATTGATTTAAAAATTGAATCTTTAAGAATCACTAACGAAACTTTAAACGCTAAAATAAAAAGAAATCCTGGAGATGGAGATTTAAAAGGAATTACTTTCTTAGTTTTTGACGGAAGAAACACATATATTTTTGAAAAAATGGACGTCGGTCTAAATCCCCTAGCAATAAAAACATTTATCATAGATTACACAGAAACCATAACAAAATTATCTATAGCACCTATTTTTGAAACAGAGCAAGGAAAATTAGTAACCGGATCAATAGTAGATGTTTATTACGTGACAGGATTTGGAGCTTTTGGAGGAGGAGATTGTATTGACGCTTGTGAATCAAGAGAATGTGGCCCAGATCCAAATGCATGTCTTTTCTCATGTGGAACCTGTCCCCCTACAACTCCTGCTTGTATTGATGGATTATGCGAGGCAGGAAATGACTCATGTGACTGTTCTTGCGCCCTAAATATTTGTAATACTCAAAATTGCACAGGGGGCTGTGGAGAGATATGCCAAGGCCAATTAGATGGAAATTATGAATGCACCCAAGTAGAATGTGGCCCAGATCCAATTTGTGGCGTAGAATGTGTATTCTGTGAAACAGGATACCACTGCGATGGAAATGCTTGCGTTGTAGACTGTATTCCCGATTGCGGAACAAGGGATTGTGGAACTTCACCAAATAATTGTGGAGAAAATGAATGCGGAGTGTGTGATGTTGAAAATGGATGGTGGTGTGATGAAGGACATTGTTCAAATGGAACATGTATTGAAGAATGTGGAACGAGAGTGTGTGGGCCAGGCCCTATTTGTGGATTTGGCTGTGGAGACTGTAATGAAACTCTAGATGAATGGTGTAGTGATGAGGGCCAATGCCTATTCGAACAACCAGTAAATAATGGAACAGTATTTTCTGTCTGGCCATTAGGAACAGGAATCTATTTTGACAGCGAAGATCTTCCAAAAGTGGGGGTAGATTATACCCAATATTTCGTAAGATTCCCTGGAGGTATAGAAACAAGATGTTTACAAATTCATGATTATATCATCCCTTTAATACCTGAAGTCTACAATATGAGTCACATAAAGTTTATAACATCTTACACAGCTGCACAAGATAACGATAAATATGAAGTATGGTGGACCTATGAAGGATGTACTAATGCCCAATCCTAACAGTTAGTTAACTTTATTAAAAGAGATTATTTCTAAATTTTATATGAAAAAAATATTAGTAGAAAAACTACCAAGAATAATAAAAAACAAGAAAAAATTAATAAAAGTCCTAGAAGTAAATATCACAAACAGAGGAAAAGAAGTTTATGTTGAAGGAACCCCCGAAGATGAATATGTTGCAGAAAAAGTAATTGATTCAATAAATTTTGGGTTTTCTCTCGAAAAAGCATTGGCTATAAAAAAGGAAGATTTAATGTTCGAGATCTTAAATATAAAAGACCACACAAATAGAAAAGATCTAGAGAGAATTCGTGGAAGAATTATAGGAAAAGCAGGAAAAACTCTCAAAACACTTTCGGACCTAACTGAATCATTTGTAGAAATAAATGAAAATCACGTTGGAATAATAGGAAGACCAGAAGCAATAGAAGTAATCCAAGAAGCATTAATATCAATCATAAAAGGATCAAAGCAATCTAACGTGTATGCCCACCTAGAAAAAGTAAGACCCATGCCCGTTGAAGATTTAGGTTTAAAGGAAAAATAGCAAATAAAAACCTTTAAATAAGAATTCTTTCTAAAAATTACATGACCTTGTAGCTCAGCTGGTTAGAGCGCACGGCTGTTAACCGTGAAGTCGTAGGTTCGAGTCCTACCAGGGTCGTTTTATTCTTTACTAAATTCCTGCCAAGGTTCCAGAACATTCATATTTTCCAAGAATATCCTTACTCCAAGAAGTCTTCCCATCTTCCCAGTCCCTAGCAAAAGATAAGAATTCTGATTGAGGATAATAACAAATCATCTCCTTGTTTTGATACTTTTGAATATGTTCCACTTCCAATGTTTCAAGTTCAAAATTTATTTGGGGCAAGCTTTTACCCTCTCCAATTAATTCAGACATTTTATCATCAGAATAATTAATAAAAACATCTCCATAACCATAAGAAAAAATGCAATTAGTATTTGAATATCCTTGGATTTCAAAAACACTTTCAAAACCCTGGACAATTCCCAGCCCGAAAAGTAAAACATGTTCAACACAGTTCATCTTGAAAAAAGTGCAATTTGATACCGCAGTTCTAAAAGAAGTTATACTTCTATCACAAAAAATAGAACTATTCAATCCAGTTAAATTAAACTGTGGGGAATAACATCCCCCAAAACAACACCTTAAAGAATCAGAAGAATTAATCCAATTTCCTCGACATTTTTGGCTCTCAAGACAAATGCTTGCATTATTTCTCAAACAAGTAGATCCCCCATCTCCCACAAAACTTTCTTTCTTCTCAACATAATAAGTATTATTAGTCTCTTGCGGATCATCAGAAACATTTGCTTCAACAAAATCCCCAATTCCTAAATCTCCTTCTGCAGTGTCTCCACTTAAAACGCTCGCACAAAATCTTTTAACTACTGGAGATTGTTCTGATTTTCCACACTCCATTACATCAACACATTCCCTTTTTCTTAGCCCATCATTACAATTCCCCCAGGTATTACATTCCCAATTAGGATTGCAATAGCCCCCATCCACCCTTTTAAATTCCAAAGTGGCCTTATAATTTACAATTTCAACTAAAAAAACCCTCAAATCATTTTTACTATCGTTATTTAAATCAAAAAAAGTTGTTTCATTCAGTCTAACATTCTTAATAACAGGTTCGCTAGAGACAGTAACTTCCACAGCGTTTGCTCCCAAAAATCTAACTGAAATATCATGCCTTTCTTTTTCAAATCTAACCTTCAGAGATTCATTGTCTTTAAGATTAAAAGATTCTCCCCTTATGAACTCTCCCTGAGAAAGATTATTTGAATTAGCAGAATACGAGATAAAAAAAATCCCCAAAATTAAAAAAAAGAAGACTGCAAATAAAGTCAAAAATAAGCTTCTACGAGATTTACCTAATTTAGAATTCTTTTTACCAAAATTACCAAAATCACCTCCTTGACCCATAAATAAACGTATAAAGAAGAATTTATAAAATTACTCTATTTTCCAAGAGTATGAAAAACAAAGAAAAAGTAATGCTTGCCATGTCTGGAGGGGTTGATTCTAGTATAGCCGCATTATTACTAAAGAAACAAGGATATGATGTAATGGGGGCGTTCATGAAAAATTGGTCCGATACTAAAGATCCTGTTACAGGAAGGTGTGCCTGGAGAAAAGAAAGAGATTTTGCAATAAAGATCGCTGCAAAATTAAGAATTCCTTTAATTACATTGGACTTTGAAAAAGAGTATAGAAAAGATGTTATTGAAAAAATGTTTGAAAAATACAAAAAGGGAATTACTCCAAATCCAGATATTGACTGCAATCAAAAAATAAAATTCCCTCTCCTTCTAAAGGAAGCAAAAAAAAGAGGAATAAACCTCATTGCAACTGGCCATTATGCAAGAGTCCAAAAAAACAAAAAAGGACTTTATGAATTATTAAGGGGAAAAGACGAGACAAAAGACCAATCATATTTTCTTTACAAAATAAAACAATCTGAATTAAAACACTGTCTATTTCCAATAGGGAATAAAACAAAAATACAAATTAGAGAAATGGCTAAAAAAAATAGGTTCATAAATCATGATAAAAAAGGCACTGTTGGAATTTGTTTTGTAGGAAAAATAAACCTCAAAGAGTTTCTTCAAAAAAAGATAAAACCAAAGAAGGGAAAAATACTTGATCCAGAAGGAAATCAAATTGGGGAACACGACGGAATTTACTATTACACAATTGGTCAAAGATTAGGTCCAAGATATGGATTTGAATTAAATAGGCAACAAAACCCAAATCCAAAAAAAGCCAATCATGAAAAATTAGAAAGATGGTATGTTGCAAGAAAAATTCCAAAGAAAAATATAATGGTTGCTGCCCCAAAGGATCATCCAATAAATTATAGAAAACACATAGTTCTAAAAGAATTTCATTTAATCTCTGAAACAAAAGACCCCTTCAAAGACAAACCAAAAAAGATTTACTCTCGGATAAGAAACGTAGGGGAACTACTTCCAAGCGAAATAAAATATAATAAAGTAAAAAAAAGATTTGAAGTTACCCTCGACAAACCAATAACAGGAGTTTCAGAAGGGCAAGCAATAGTAATATATCAAAAAGAAAAAGTTCTAGGTGGAGGAACAATTAGTTTTAATTGAAATCCCCATTAAGATCATACAATGAATGATTTAAAATAGAAATCTCCAAAATCCTTCCTCCAGATAAAATATCCTCCCCAATATATCTTGCTTCAATAGTGTCTCCCTCTGAAATCCCTTCGAGAAGAGAAGAATTTATTTCGTATTCAGCAACAATATCTTCTCCAAACAAAATATAAATTTTAGAATCCATAATCTCTAAAATCTTAGCAATGAAGATGTCCCCGCTAAGAGGGACACAACTTTCATTAATGGTGCTCCAAACCTCTCCTTCAAAACAATTTTTTTTCTCCTCTAAATTATCTCCAGCAAGCACATCTTCTTTATTATCAAGATTATCGGTAATATTCTCGCCCCAAAAAGCATCAAAATCATTCACAAGAGACTCCACAATAGGGATCTCGTTCAACCCAAACCCATACTCCCCCTCTTCTAAATTTGTAAATTCATAAATCAACTCATGTGCACAATAGCAATCTGATTGACGCCCTTCAATACTATAAACTTTATAACTCAAGACTATTTTATCATTAAGTATTCCAAATCCTCCTTCCCCAATTATTGAAGAACATTCTATTGAAGCAAGTGCCTTAACTCTTAAAAAAGTTGAATTTACCCAAGCAGATTCTTTCACACCAAAATTACTCCTCTTAAAGATATCAATAGAAGAATTACATTCAGAAAAAGTAAAGTTTAACTGAGGAATTTTTTCTTCTTCTGAATCTTCAGACCCACGATTAGTTGCAAGCATACTTCCAACGCATTTCTGTTCCAGAACTGGCTTATAAAATAGACTCCTACATTCATTAGCATCTTCACACGTTCTCGTTCTTCTGTCTCCCTCACAATTAGTCCATTGCTCACAAACCCAATCCTCAATGCAAGCATCCTTATTTATTCTTTTAACAGCAATTATTGCCTTTCCCTCTTCTATTCTAAACAACTTAATCCTTATATCACTCTGACCATCAAAATTTACATCGACTTCCGCAACTTCATTCACCTTTAATCTAACCCTAATCGGATCACTTCTTACAACAAGTTCAACCCAGTTATTTCCAACTTTTTCAATTTCAATTTCATGTTTCTCCTCTCCAAGATTAAATTTCAAAGATTTATTTTCCTCCATGGTCAAAGCAGCACCAATAATTAACTGCTTTTCAGAAATTCTTTTAGAAGTAAAAGCACCGGCATTCACAGCAAAACTAATCACAACAAGAATAACCACAAGAATTCCTGCAATAAATACAACTTGCTTTAAGGGAATTTTCCTTATCTTTCGGGGACCTTCTCCAAGTGCAAGAGGTTCTGGAGCAGGGCCTGCAACAGGCTGAGAAAGAATTTCTTCCTTTATTTCTTCTTTTGCCTCCCCTTTAATTCCTTTTTGCTTAAGCCTCTCTTCATACCCAAAATCCATATAAAATTTAGGATTAGAATACTTATAAAATTATTGAATAAATTTAAATATGTACTTTTGTATGAAATAATATGTTTGACAAGATAATTCAATCAAGAACAAGCGTAAAGAAATTTAAGTCTAAAAAGCCAGATTGGAGAGACATATTGGAATGTATTGACTCTGCAAGATTTGCTCCAATGGCAGGAAATCAGTTTTCCCCAAGATTTATTCTAATAGATGATGAAAAAAAGATCCAAAAACTAGCAGAAGTTGCTGAACAACCCTTTATTGCAAAAGCGCAATATGTGGTTGTGGTATGCTCAAACAAAAAGCTAACAATGAATGCTTATGAAGACAGAGGCGAGAGATATATTAAACAACAGGTAGGTGCGGCAATACAAAATTTCCTACTAAAAATAAATCAAATGGGATTGGCAACCTGTTGGGTTGGACACTTCTACGATGAAAAAATAAAACATCTGCTAAAAATCCCAGACGACATTGATGTTGAAGCTTTCTTCCCAATAGGATATGCCTGGGAAAAAACAAAACCAAAAAGAAAAACTGAATTAGACAATATCCTTTATTTTAACGAATACAAAAACAAGAAGATGAATCCTGGAAAAAAGATGAATATCTAATTTCCAAGAAAAAAATAAAAAATAAAAAAAATAAATTAATTTAACTATGTTTTATTAGTCTTTTATCTCCAGACCTCAATACCTAAGTCAGATATTTCTTTTGAAGGAGGCATTGCCTGATCTTCAATCTCTTTACCAAGCACATATGGAGATTTAACTCCTGTCATAATTGTAATAACTCGAACTTTACCAGTAAATTCCTTACTGATTCTTGCACCAATTATAACCTGTGCATCTGCACTCAAGTTTTCAGACACGGTTCGACCGATAACATCAAATTCTTCTAATTTCAAATCAGGACCACAGGTAATATGAACCAATGCACCACTAGCACCTTTATAATCCACATCAAGTAGAGGATGAGTCAGGGCTTGTTGAACAGCTTCATTTACCTTGTTTGATTGAGAATCAGATTCACCAATACCAATAACTGATACTCCACCATTTCTCATGATTGATGAAACATCTGCATAATCCAAGTTAATTAAACTAGGAAGAGTAATTGTTTCTACAATACCTTTAATCATAGTAGATACAAGTTCATTTGCTACTGCAAATGCTTGTTCAATTGGTAATTGTCCAGCAATGTCTACAAGTCGGTTATTATCTAAGACAATACAAGTATCTGTTGCTTCTCTAAGCTCTTGAAGACCAAATTCAGCTTTGTCAATTCTAGCTTTTTCGGATTCGAACGGCATAGTAACAACCCCAATTACAACAGCACCAGCTTCTTTAGCTAACTGTGCAACAACAGGAGCAGAACCAGTTCCAGTTCCTCCACCTAATCCGGCTATAACAAAAACCATATCTGCATTTCCAACAGATTTTTTCAATTCCATTAAAGCTTCTTTAGCAGCTTCCCTACCAATAGCAGGTTTTCCACCAGCTCCTAGACCACGAGTAAGTTCCTTACCAACAAGAATCTTCTCATCAGCCTTAGTAACGCTCAAATGTAACGCATCTGTATTTGCAGCATAAATTGTAGCTCCATTAATTCCTTTATTGAAGAGCCAAGTAACAGCATTACCACCCATACCTCCACATCCAACAACTTTAATATTAGCTTTTCCAGCTCTAAGTTCATCAAAGTTAATACTATGCGAACCAGTATTTGAGATTGCCTCTTTTGCAAAATCTAAAACCATTTTCTTTTCTTTTTTTTATTCCTCCTTACATCTGTATTTATACGGATGTTTGAGAATTTCTTTTCTCTTACATCTGTATTCTATAAAGATGCTCGAGAATTAAATTCTCTTACATCTATATTGCCTGTACAAACCTAATAGACAGGTAAAAAATAAAACATTTTCATATTTATAAGAATTATGGGGGTAAAATAGGTGTGTTTTACTTATTATGCCCTTAATTTGGAAGACAATGCTTTCATATTTTCAATCATTTGATCTTCAAAAATTGATTGTATTTGACTCTCAATAGATTTTGTCCATTCATCAAAACAATATTTTGTTTTATATTCAAATTGTTGTTCCAACTTTGCACACACTGTTTGACTATTTGTAATTAAAAAGTTATCGTCATAGGATTTTAGACAATATGAAAACATCTTATTTGATTTTACAATACCCAAAGAATTAAATTTTCCTTCATAGGAATTTCCAACAGGAAATGCATTTCCAAGCATTATTTGTTTCCCAGAATCAACTTCAAATTCATCAACATTACAAAGACCATACATTTTAATTAAACTAGGTTCACCTTCCCATAAAAAACCATAATCTTCTCCAATTACTTTAAGAAAATTATCAAATATATCAAGACTTTCTTTTTCAGATAATCTTTTAACATAAGCTTGCCCCTTACTCATCAAATAAAATTAACTCTTTACTTTTTATTTATTGTTATCTCTTAAACTATACAATTTTCTTCAACTCTTTTATTTTATTCCAACCTTTTTTCAAATTATTTTTTAATTTTCTTACTAAATAAAAGACACATCACAATAAAACCACTTAAAACCAAAGAAATAATTGCAAGCCATTTACCATTAACTAAGTAAACTATTGAAAGAACAAAACTAATTAAACCAAAAACCATTGCAAATATCTTTGACCACTTCCTATGCCTTGACAACCCTCTTCCAATAAAAAAGAAAAGTAAGGCCAATGGAACAAAAACCACAAGATCCAAAATTACAGATAAAATTAAAGAATATGAAACCCCAAACAAGACAGAAATTCCCAATTTAATAAAAATTAACCAATTAATAAGAAAAGGAAATGGGACAGCAGGAATAAAAGCCAGAATAACTTTTAAACCAAATGGAAAAAACATCAAAACAGGAATAATTAAAATAATTACTGAAAGAACATATTCTAAAATAGAAATTACTTTAGAACCAAATAAGGGATTATTCTTTTTCACACTAATCATAAAAAGATAAATCAAAGAACCTTTTTAAATATTTCAAATAATTTTCTTCAACTCTTTTATTTTATTCCACCCTCTTTTGAGCTTTTCATTTGATAATGCAACTATTAACTTAAGAAAATTATCATCAACAAGAACCTTTCCATTCTGCAAAATTGGAAATTCAAGTCTTTCAGTTGAATTTAACTCTAAAATAATATTTTTCCCATATGCCAATATCCCTGAACGCTTAAATCCCACATGTTTTGCCTTTTCCAAAAATTCAGAAGCCCTTTCAACATTTTTACAAGCAACGTGAAGTATTGGGGGCTCAAGTTTAAACTTGATTAATTCTTTTGTCCCTTGTTCTTCAAGCCCAATCAATGCTTTTTTTAACCAATCAAATGAAATTAAATCATGACTAACTTTCATGAAAAGCCCTTTTGCTTTTTTCTCTTGCTCAACCATAACAATTACTCTTCCAGAACATGAAGAAGTAGTATAAAAAGAATCCTTTTTATTTATTTTATCACAAAGAGGTTTAATTAGTTCATCCCAATCTCCAATAGAGGATTTATCTATTTTAGATAAAACATCTTTTTTACGCTGAAGAAAATTATCTCTTACCATTTTCAATCCTCAAATGATCATATCTAATATATCTTAAATCTAAATTTTTTTCTAATTCTTTGGGAAGCTTTCCACTAATTAATTCATTAATAATATAAATTGGTTTTTTCTCATTTTTATTGGGTTTAAACCATTTTGAATAAGCAATCTCTGCTAATCCTCCTGCTGAATAACCCAAACAAACCAAAACATCTGTTCTTTCATTTAAATTTTCAGGTTGATTTCTCCATGTTCCACAATTAACATTTTTTCCAACTTCTTGATTAATCCATTCAAACCCAAATTCTTTGTCCTCAGAGGGAACAAGAATGTTCATATTTTTCCCTCCAAATTCATTATATTTTTTAGCAAATAATTCAGAAACACTTCCTTTATCAGAAACCAAATAAATTTCATAACCTTTCAAAGTTTTAACAACATCTTCAATTATCAATGCTGCATTTTTGTTTATCTCTAATAAATAGTCCATTTTGCTGGGGGCAATAATCCCAACTCTCATTCTTTCTTCAACTCCAAAATTAATCTTGCTTTAAACTCATCCAAATATTTAACAGGGAATCCACCTGCAGCAGCCCTATCATGCCCTCCAGCATTTGCTTCTTCAAATCCTTCAACACATTTTTTTAATACCTTTCCAAGTTCAACATCTCCTGTCTGATTTCTAGCACTCAATTTAATGAAACCTTTCTTATTCTGATCATCACTTGCAAAAATTAGAGTCTTGTTAGGAACTTCCTGTTGGGAAACGGCAGAGACAACTGCTGAACTAATCCCATATTCAGGAGTAGCATAATAAAAATATAACTCACTTCCAGGAAAGTATTCTGCTTCTTTCTTATATTTCATTTTCCAATCTGAATATTGCTTACTAATAATTTCATCTGCTTTATCTAAACTTTCAAAGTCTTTATTCAAAACCATCCTATAGACCCTCTCAATATCTGGTTTATAATATATCAGAGAATTAGCAATCTTCTTTGAAATAAGAGCAGGTTTAGAATTCCAAATATCTTCCTTTGTTACAGTTGGATAAATGGATTTTAGGAATTCAAAATTATTCTCCTCCATGAAAGTATAATCAAATATAATTGCCCCGCAAACCAACCATTCTCCCTCACTGGTATCAAAATATTCCCCTTCTCTTGCCAAATCAAAAAGTGTATGGGCAGAACAATATTTAGATTCCGTCTTAATTAAACCTGTTTTATCCTTCAAATTCTCATTCAAAGGATGATGATCAATTGCTAAAACCCTAACCTTACTCCTTATCCTGTTAAAATCATCTTCAAAATTATCAACACTCCAATCTGAAAAAATTAAAACATCCGCTCCTTCTTCAATATTTTCCAAAGCATCTGAATTATAATCTAAAAATCTTATAAATTCTATTTTTAACCCTCTTGATTCAAGAATCTTATGTAAAAAAATACCAGAAGCTAAACCATCCAAATCAGTATGAGTAATAATTCCAATTTTATCTTCTTTTTTCAAAGATTTAACAAAATCATGAAAATCATTTGGTTTTCCTAATAAATATCTACCCATCATTCTTTCTCCAAAATTTCAACTTTAATTCCACTTTCCTCACAAATCTCCTTAAATTCTTGAGCATCATCTTTTGTTCCAACAATACTCCCATAGTGCATTGGAATTGCAATAGTGGGTTTAATTAATTTGGCCGCCTCTGCCGCTTCTTCAGCATTCATTGTAAATCTTCCTCCAACAGGTAAAAGAGCAACAAATTCTTTCCCTGGTTGCTTATATCCCGTAAGCTTTTGCATTTCAGGAATTAAATCGCTGTCTCCGGGATGATAAATGAGCACATCATTCATTTTTATTAAATAACCAACCCAAGCTTCGTCTTTAGGATGAAAATGTTTATCAATATTATATGAAGGAAGAGTAGAAACTTTAATTTCCCCTAATTCAATTTCTTGATTAGGTTCAATAATCTCCATATTTATAGGAACATCAAACCTAGTTATTTTACTCTGGCAATCTGCAGGCATTACAATCTTGGTCCCCTCCTGAACTATTTTCTGTATATCTGCAACACTACAATGATCATAATGGCTATGGGTAATAAAAATTAGGTCTGCTTTTTCTGAATTTTCTTTAATTTGGTAAGGATCAATATAAATTACCTTTGAATTCTTAATCAAAAACCCAGAATGGCCCAACCATTTAATATCAATATTTCCAACTTTCATATATTTACCTCAACAAGAAAGAGTTTTTAAGGATTTTTATTAAAAATCCTTGTTTTTCTTTCAATTTAATTCAAATAAAAAAAATAAAAAAAATATTAGCTTTACTCAGCGGCCGGAGTTTCTTCTTCAGCAGGAGCTTCTTCGGTAGATTCCTCAGCAGCTTCTTCTTCAGCGGCCGGAGTTTCTTCTTCAGCAGGAGCTTCTTCAGCAGCAGGTTCTTCTGCAGCTTCTTCAGCAACAGGTTCTTCTGCAGCTTCTTCTTCAGCAGGAGCTTCTGCTTCTTCAACAGCTTCTTCTTGAGGAGCTTCAGTAGTAGTTGTTTCTTCTTCTGTCATCTTATATTAAACCTCAAATTTAATTAAAACCATGAGGCATTTTTCTCTTTTAAAGGTATAGTATGCTAAAAAATTAAGAAAAATAGCCTAAATCTTTATAAAAGGAATACCTAGGGATATAACCTTGTGGGGGTCCTTGGAAAAGGAATTGCATCTTTTATTGTATCAAAACCGCATATCCATGCAGCAAATCTCTCAACTCCAAGACCAAATCCTGCATGAGGAACGCTACCATATCTTCTACTATCTAAATACCAATCACTTGCTCCCAAATCCATTTTAATTTTCTTTAATCTTTCAACAATTTTATTCAAATCTGGTTCTCTTTGAGAACCATCAACCATTTCTCCAACCCCCGGAGCCAATAAATTAAAATTCGTTCCAGTTCCTTTCTTTTTAGAATCCTCTCCATGATAAAATTTAAGCAAACTTAAAGGATAATTTGTAACAAAAACAAACTGATTTCCATAATACTTTGCCAACCCACGCTCTTCTGCAGAACCAAAATCATCTCCTTGTTTTATTTTATGCCCTTTTTCTTTTAATTTCTTTATAGCTTCTTCATAAGTAACCCTCTTAAATGGAACTTTTACCTTTTTTAACGTCCCAACATCAACTTCAAGAACTTTTAGTTCATTCGCATTCTCCTTTAAAACCTTCTGAATTGCATAAGCAACACATTCTTCTGCTACTTTCATATCATCTGCTAAGTCCATCCAAGCCCCTTCTACTTCAAAATGCCAAAATTCAGTAACATGCCAAGGAGTTTTTGATTTTTCAGCCCTAAAACTTGGTGCCATTGCATATGCCTTTCCAACAGCATGAATAAAGTTCTCTGCATAAAATTGCCAAGACTGTGTTAAATACGCTTTTCTATCAAAATACTTAACTTCAAATGTTTCAGAACCTCCCTCGCTAGTTGCCCCACTCATTGAAGGCGCTTCAATCTCTGTAAACCCATTTTGGTGCATATATTCATGAAGTGCAAACATAACAGTGCTTCTAATCTTCATTGAGGAAGTCATTTTCCTACTACGCAACCATAAATGTCTTCTATCTCCCAACAATTCTTCATTAAGATCTTTGTTTATTGGAAAATCTTCAGCAATATGAACAATATTTATCTTACTCACACTAATTTCAAAACCAGTTGGTGCTCTTTTATCTTCTTTAATTGTTCCCTCAATCTCAACAGAACTCTCAATTAATAATTTATCAATATCTCCCCACTGTTTCTCAAACTTCTCACGCTTCAAAACACATTGAATAATATTTGTATCATCACGAAGAACAATAAATTTCATTTTATTACTTCCTCTTTCTCTGTAAACCCAACCACGCACTGCTACTTTCCCTGATTTTTTGTTTATTGCCTCCTGCACCGATATAAATTTTGTCATTTTATTTTTTCTTCTCTGCTTTTTTCTTAAGTTCAATTCCAACTTCATCAAGTTGATCTTGAAAAACAATATCCGGAGCACCCAATGTTAAATCCTTTGCTTCTTTATTCTTAGGGAATGCAATAACTTCCCTTATACTTGGTTCTCCAAGTAAAACCATTATTAATCTATCAATACCAGGAGCAATACCTCCATGAGGGGGTGGACCCAGTGAAAATGCTTCCAACATATGAGAGAAATATTTTCTTTGTTTATCACTAAATCCAATAAGATCAAAAATCTTGGATTGAACTTCAGGATTATGAATTCTAACACTTCCCCCTCCAACTTCAAATCCATTTAAAATTAAATCATGTTGATAACTCTTAACTTTGTGGGCATCTTTCTTATTCAAATATTTTAAATCTTTTTCATGAGGCATCGTAAACATGTGGTGCATAGGAGCGTAATGCCCTTCCTTGCTTAATTCTTCTTCAAATAAAGGAAAATCAACAACCCATGCAAATGCTAATTCATTTGGATCATCTTTATTTTTTCTTAAATCTGGTTTATCTGTTTTATATTTCTTCATAACTTCTTCATAGGAAAGCCTAGGAAATTTATCAAAAGTCATTTTTCTATCTGGTAAAAGGTTCTTAACCATTTTGATAAGCATGTCTTCAATAAGATTCAAAATATCTTCTTGATTTACAAAAGACATTTCTAAATCAAGTTGGTAAAATTCACCAGGACTCCTATGAGCACGTGCATCTTCATCCCTCATACAAGGAGCAATTTGAAAATATTTATCAATACCCGCCACCATTAAAAGTTGTTTATATTGTTGAGGGCTTTGAGGTAATGCATAAAATAATCCTTTATGAATTCTAGAAGGAACAATAAAATCCCTAGAGCCTTCTGGAGAGGATTTTGTTAAAATAGGTGTTTGAATCTCTAAAAAATCTTCTTCATTTAAATAATCCCTGATAAACTGAATCATTTTATGCCTCATTTCAAGATTTTTTCTTAAATGTTCATTCATCCTAATATCTAGATATCTATACTTCAATCTTATATCTTCGCCAGCTGTTTTAGGATCAATGGGTAATTTTTTAGCAGGAGAAAATATTTCTAATCCAGAAGCTTTAACTTCAACTTCTCCTTGTTTACCCATATCTTTATTTTCTTGTCCTTCTGGCCTTGCTTTAACTTCTCCTTCAATAGAAATACAAGATTCCAAAGTTAATTTATCCAAATCTTCTAAACCTTTAGAATTTTTAGGCAAAATGCACTGGACTTTCCCATATCTATCTCTCAAAACAAGAAAGATAATTGATTTTAAATCGCGAATAGAATCTACCCAACCACATAATTTTACTTTTTTTCCAGCTAACTTCTTGTCAACTTCAGATATTTTATGGCTTCTTAACATGTTTATTTCAGAGAATCCTTTATTTATTAAGTTTGTGGGTTAATTTTTCTTATTATAAAATTCTATTTTCCTTATTTTCCCTTTTTTCTCATCAACATCGATTAAAATTTGAGCATCTCTTCCAAATCCAGGATTAAGAACGATTGTCTTTCCAATTTTATCTTTTCCTACACCTTCATGGATATGTCCTCCAACACAAAGTAAGGGTTGATATTTTTCACAAAACTTTCTAGCAAGAGAAGATCCAAGATGCAATCCATAGGCATATGAATCCTTATCTTTTGCAATATCTAGCTTAGTTTCATAGGGAATATTGTGCGTTATAAAAATAGTTAGAAATTTCTTATTCTTTCTTGAACGATAAGCATTAAATACCTTATCATGAATTTTTTTTAAAGATTTCTTAAGAATTTCATACTGCTTCTCAGTAACTTTCTTTTTTATCTTTTTACTCAAAATTTCTTTTCCAGAACTATTACCATATCCAATAAAATTAATTCTATTAAATTCATGATTTCTATGCATACAATCAAAAACATTTTTTGTTCCTTTCAAAAGTTTAGGATTTATTCTATCTCCTAAATACCAATCATAAAAAGCCTTAATATAAGAATAATAATTTCTTTCAATATCTTTAATTTTAGAAGGACCATAACTCTGATCCCAATTGCCCGCGACTAAGAAAATTGGTTTTCCAAAACTATCCAAATATTTCAAAATTTCATTCCCCACCCTTAAAGAATCTCTCTCATAAAAATTATACTTCCTTAACCCAACTTCCTTTTTAACAAAGTCTTCCCAACCCAATTTTAAATTTTCATCCTTCTTTAATAACTTAAAATATTTTTTATACAAAGGGCCCAATTTAGAATCATCTCCTAAATCTCCTACATGAACTATACAATCAAAATCTTTGTAATGCAATCTAGGTTTTAACCCATGCAAATCCCCCATAACTAGTATTTTCATTTCAAAAACTTATTAATGAGTCCCATGGCAATCTTCCCATCAATTTTCCCCTTAAACTCTTTCATGACTAATCCCATGTATGCATTAGCATTAAGCCCTGGTTTCTCTTTAATTATTTTCATAACTTTTTCTTCAACATCTCCCAAATCTGCCTTTTCAATCTTAATTGCATCTTCGAACTTTTTCCCCTCTGCAACACTCATTAAAACATCCTTGATGTCTCTCTCAGATATTTTCTTTTTATTCAAAGCCCTAAGTATGTCTCCATAATAATCGCTTACAATTCCCTCAACTTCTTCAAAACTCTTTCCAAGTTTGCTAGCTATTTCCTTAGGATAATTTAAAAGAATCTTAGCGATTAATTGGGCATTATCAAACGTACCAAAAAGACTCTTGAACTCATCAACCCTATTCATTTTAAAGAGTAATTTAATATTCTCCTCTGAAAGCCCTTTCTTTTTCAATTCTTCTTGTATGACACTTCTTAATTTAGGTAAATCTTTCTTCGCATCATTAATCATATTAAGTGAAATTTTTAATAAAGGTAAATCCGTTTCTGGATACATCCTATCAGACCCGGGAAGTGGCCTTAGAAATTCACTTCCACCATCAGCAAGAGCATTTCTAACCTCCTCTCCTACAGGTTTCCTTTCATCACTTAATTTTTTCTGCCTTAGAACCTCACTTTCAACAGTTTTCAAAAACATCTTCATATCCTGAACCCCTTTCATTTCAACCCTATTCTCATCCCTAATAGAAATATTAACATCCTGCCTTATTGTTCCTATGCCTCTTCTAACTTTACAACTTCTCAAAACATCTCCAATAAATAATGCCGCTTCCTTTGCTTGTTCTCCAGATTTAATGTCCGGAGAAGTAGCAATCTCAATTAAAGGGATTCCCAATCTATCCAAATTATAAACCACTTTATCTTTTCCTCTAGAAACTGGTCTGGCAGAATCCTCTTCCAAACAAACCGTATCAATCCCAACTCTCCCTTGGCTTGTTTCCAAATAACCATCTCTAGCAATGAGGACGGTTCTCTGAAATCCCCCAGTGTTGCTCCCATCAATAACAGTCTTTCTCATTATTTGGGTTATTGGTTGAATTTTACAGTTAAGTAATAAAACAATCTGAAGAGAAATTTTCAAAGCTTCTTGATTAATCTCTTTGGGAGGTTCTTCATCTAATTCAATTAAACAAGTATTATCATTATAACCATTATAAACAAATTCCTTATCCAAACTTGCCTGGTACTCTGCAGCAACATCAACTTTTCCACTTTCTCCAGCAACTGCGTGCAATTTCCTAGTAACCTGAAAATCAGGCTCATCACTCCTTAAAACACTTGGACAATCACAAAATAATTTTTTAGTGTCCAACTGCTGGTGTATTTCAAGCCCAGATTTAAATTTCAATTCCTTATAATTAATTTCTTCTGACATAAAAAATCAAAGAAATACTAGTTTAATAAGTTTAACTAAAATTATCTTAATTTTTTATTATACTTTTTCAAAAGTTCCATATAAAAATCAGTTAAATTAAAACTCTCCCTCCCAGGATGAACTTCTTCCCGGTTAATAAAAACATCAACTGCTTCTTGCTTTGGCCTATCACAAAATAAAAAATTTGAAATATCTGATTTCAAAAAATTTGAACTAACTTCATCTAATCTTGGGGCCACCAACAAAAAATCTAAATCTGAATCAACCCTATTTTCTCTTGCCCCACTCCCAACAAGATAAACTTCTTTTATCTTATAATTTTTAGGAGCATTATTGGTGGATTTTGCATGCCCCTTTGCTATCCTAGAATATAAATAAAGCACATTTTCAAGTGAATTTGAAATTCTCTCAGTAGGAAATCCTTCTAAAAAAGGCTTCATTTTCCATTCTTTTTGAGAATATTCTTTTGGAAGAATTGCTTCAAATCCCATTTAAACGAAAATAAAAAACAATATATAAACCTTTCCAAGTGTAACCTTTATATAATAACAACTAAAAATAAGAATTTAAAATGAAAACAATATATTTATAATTAAAATTTCATAATTAAATTGATGGCGATAAAAAAAGAGGTAAAGAAAAAGTTACCAACACCGGCAGGAATTTTAAAATCCATTGCACATCCAAACACAATTCCTTCAACATTTGGTGAAAAATCTGCAGACAAATTAACAAAAATCGCTGGTAGCTGGGGATTTATAATTAGTTTCTTGGTGATATTAGTTCTATGGATGGTTGCAAATATTTATGCTTGGTTAAATACTTGGGACCCATACCCATTCATCTTGCTAAATTTAGTTCTTTCATGTTTAGCGGCAATTCAAGCACCAATAATCTTGATGAGTCAGAATAGACAAACCCAAAAAGATAGATTACGATCAGAATATGATTATGCTGTTAATAGAAAATCGGCACGTGAAATAGATGAAGTTAGAAAACAATTGAATAAGATTGAAAATAGAATGCTTGGGAAAAAATAAAATAAATGATGAATTCTAAAACTTCTAAAAAATAAATTATAAGAAAGCATGCGAAGACAAGGATTCGAACCTTGGTAAGCACTAAGCTAACAGGTCCTAAACCTGTCCCGTTTGACCACTCCGGCATCCCCGCATGAATACATAATTCTTATTTAAATATCTAATGTAGTTACTATAAAAAGATTGTGAATCTTTTAAAACGATTTTTTTCATGGACCCTCATGGGTTTCGAATTGATAGTCCTCTTAATGATTTTCATTTACCTTTTCACCTTTATATCAATAGATGAATTAATCAAAAAGAAAAAAAAGAATGAATATCTAGAACATGAAAAATCTTGGATAAATTATAAGAGAACTTTACCGAAATATATACCTTAAAATTATTCGGCGCTAGCCTTTTTCTTCTTACTCTCAATTTCTTTTTGCTTTATTTTTTCTTCTAAGTTAAGTCTTTCAATTAATTCCTTATACCGATTTCTAATTGTAACTTCAGTGATTCCTGCAATATCTGCAACTTCCCTTTGAGTTTTCTTTTCATCATTCATAAGAGCTGCAACATAAAGTGCCGCTGCTGCAATTCCTGCAGGTCCTCTTCCAGAAGTTAATTCGACATCCTCAGCATCCTTCAATACTTTAAGGGCATCATTCTGCGTTTTGGGACTTAATTTTAATACAGATGAAAATCGAGAAACATAATCTTTAGGGCTTGATTGTGCAACTTTGATTCCTAATTTTCTTATAATAAATCTATATGTTCTTCCAATTTCCTTTCTTTCAACATCTGAAGCTGTTGCCATTTCATCCAAAGTTCTAGGAATATTGTATGATCTACAAGCGGCATATAAACAAGCAGCTATTACAGACTCCATACTTCTACCCCTTACTAAACCTCTCTGAAGGACATAATTATAGATCCTAGAGGCTTCATCCCTTACAACATTGGGGAGGTTCAAATATGACGAAATAACCCTCAATTCGGCCATAGCAAGCCTTAAATTACGTTCAATTGAAGTGGATACCCTTTCTTGCCATTTCTTTAATCTTAAGAATTTTCTTGTTTGTTTTGGCTCTAATTTGTAAATATCAGAAATTTCACCCACATTTGTAGTTAAACCTTTGTCAAATTTCTGCATAGACATCGGTGCTCCACCCCTACCTTTTTTCTCACCTTTGTCAAATTTACCAGATAAATCAATTCCAGTATCAACCATCTTCTCTTCAACAACTAATCCACAATCATTACAAATAACCTCCCCAAGGTGAGAATCATAAGTTAGATTAATACTTCCACATTCCGGACATTTTCTAATATTTACCATTTTAAAGAATTTTTATTACTATAGGGTTTAGAGATAACCTTTATAAATCTTTCCCATATATAAAGCTTTCGGTTTTAGTAATGTTCAAAGAGTGGTAAAAATCAGAATTATTCTTTAAGTAGAATTCCATTAACATTTCCTTCTTGTGTAGGCCTATTAGTAATTTTAACCTTTCCTTTGGAAGTTTCAACAATTGTTCCTTTTGTAAGAACATTTTGTCTTGCTAAGAATATATTTGAAGGTGTTTCAACAACTTTTGTAATTTCTAATTTAGAAGTTTTACCATTTTCAACAACATTAACTAATTTTGCTCGGAGTAAATAGGTTTTATTATTTCCACCCATAATTCTCTTAGATTTTCTTTTTTCTTCATCAGAGAGCTTAATAACACGTTTTTGCCCCGCTAATTCGTTCTTTTTCTTCTTTCTTTGTTTAATGTACTTTCCACCTGTAATTTTCTTACCTTTCTTCGTTGTCATGTTAATCTGATTTAATTTTGATTTATAAAGTTTCCTATATGGATTTGTATACCAAAACAAAGAAAGGTTTAAAAACAAACTCTTCAATAACCCATCATGGTTAACGGAATTGAAAGACCACTTGATTTGTTGAACAACTCTAAGGGACAAGAAGTACTTGTAACTTTGAAAGGGGATAAACAATTTGTAGGTACATTACTTGCATTTGATATCCACATTAACTTAGTGTTAGACAACGTGAAAGAAATGGAAAACAACGAGATAAAAAGAAACCTTGGATTGACTTTTCTCCGAGGAGACACAATTATCTTTATTTCTCCGGCTTCAACAGCCTTGAAAAAAGAATAAGCGTTTTTACCTTTGGTTCGCACGGTCCATTAGGATTTTATGTAGTGTAAGCTAAATTTTATAAGTAATCCTTTCTTATACAAATCATGGCATCAAAAATAAATGTAAGATTTTTAGGAACAAGCGCACAGATTCCCAGTCCAAACAGGAATCACACAAGCATCTTATTAACCTACAAAGAAGAAAACATCTTAATAGATTGTGGGGAAGGAACCCAAACCCAATTTAGAAAAGCAAAACTAAACCCAGGGAAAATTACCAAAATACTTATTACACACATCCATGGAGATCATACTTTTGGTTTACCAGGACTTCTCAGCACTTTAAGTTTTAATGAATACAAAAAAACATTACACATTTACGGTCCAAGAGGAATTAAAGAATATATGAAAGAATTTCTTGGCTTATTTGGAATTGAAAAAAGTTACAAAATAGAAGTTCATGAAATAACAAAATCAGGAAAATTCTTTGACAATAAAGAATTTGAATTACATTCAGAAAAAATGCAACATGGAATTCCTACAAATGCCTACTTCTTCAAAATAAAAGACAAATTGAGAATAAATAAGGGAAAAATAAAAAAATCCAAATTGCCAAACGGACCATTACTAAAAAAACTTATAGAAGGAAAAGATATTACCTATGAAAAAAAGAAATACAAAAACAAAGACTTAACTTATCTTGAAAATGGAAAAAAAATATCATTTGTCCTAGACACTTTATACAACGATAAAATAATTCCATTTGTAAAAAATTCTAACTTATTAATTTGTGATTCAAGTTTTTCATCTGAATTAAAACAACAAGCAAAAGATCACCTCCATTTAACATCTGAACAAGATGGAATGATTGCTAAAAAATCAAAATCAGAAAAATTAATTTTAACTCACATTTCTCAAAGATACGAACATAAAACAAAAGAACTCCTAGAAGATGCTAAGAAGCACTTTAAGCAGGTTGAAGTAGCTAAAGATTTAGGAGAATTTATAATATAAATTCTAAAACAAAACCTTTTAAATAAAGATAATTCTTAAATTAAGTAAGCCCTGGTAACTCAGTCTGGATAGAGTGTCAGCCTTCTAAGCTGAAAGTCGCAGGTTCGAATCCTGCCTGGGGCGTTTATGGGATTTCCAAATTCAAATGGAGACTCTCATTTATGCGCGGATGGCACAGCGGCTACTGCGTCTGCCTGCAGAGCAGATTTTCACGGGTTCGAGTCCCGTTCCGCGCTTTTATTAAAAAGTGATAAAATGAAAACAGCATATTTAATACATGGATGGGGTGGAACCGGAAGTGGAGGGTGGTTTGACTGGCTAAAAGAAGAACTTCCAAAAAAAGGATTTAAAGTAGAATCATTTGATATGCCAAATACGGATCATCCTAAAATAGAAGAATGGGTTAAACATTTAGAAGAAAATATAAATCTAGAAGATATCGACGAGAAAACATACTTTATCGGACACAGCATTGGCTGCCAAACAATAATGAGATTTCTTGAAAAATTACACAAGCACAAAAGAATTGGGGGATGCATTTTTATTGCTGGTTGGTTTGATTTAATAGATTTGCTGCCAGAAGAACTTGAGATTGCTCACCCTTGGATTCATTCAGAAATACACCTAGATAGAGTTCTAGATCATTGCAGTAATTTCCTCTCAATATTTTCAAGTAATGATCCTTATGTTCATTTAAATGAGGCGGATAAATTCAAAAACAGACTAAATTCCAAAATTATCATTAAAAAGAATCATGAACACTTTAACACAATACAAGAAATCCCCGAAATATTAAAATTTATAAGATAATTGCCTTTGCGTATCTAAATTAAAAATAACCCCGCTGTCTTTAAGTTTCCCGTTAACTTTATCAGCTAACTCAAGAACTTGTTTTTTCGTTGGTTTATCTTTCCATTCGTAAGTAAAGTCAACAGAACCAAAATGAGTTTTAAATCCAAGGCCTTCTACTTCCTTAGCAACTTCAGAAGGTTTCATCCTCTTTGTTCCAAAATAAATAACAAGATATGTTTTCCATGCCATAAAAACTCAAACAAAAATCTTTTTATAAACCTTTTCATACAATTAATTGCAATGAAAACTTACACTAAACAATTAACAATAAACACTCAAGAAAGAATTCAATTCATTAACATAACCCCTAAAGTTCAAGAAGCAATTAATGAATCAGGAATTAAAGAAGGCCTAGTGCTAATTAATCCAATGCACATAACCGCATCGGTGTTTATTAACGATAATGAATCAGGGTTAATCCAAGATTTTAAAAATTGGCTAGAAAAACTTGCACCAAAAAAATTTGATTATAATCACCATCAAACAGGAGAAGACAATGGATTTGCCCACCTTTGGAGAACAATAATGGGTAGAGAAACAACAGTAGCAATAACCAATGGAAAAATGAATTTTGGCCCCTGGGAAGAAATATTTTATGGAGAATTTGATGGCCAAAGAAATAAAAGAATCCTAATAAAAATAATTGGGGAGTAAATATCTAAAAACAATTGTAGTTTATAAAAACATTTAAATATACTTATGTAGTGTATAATAAATGGTCTATATTGTAAAACAAAAAGTCAATGGAAAAGATTACTTCTACTTAAGAAAAAGTGTTCGTGAAGATGGCAAAGTAAAAAGTAAATCAATTGCATATCTTGGCAAAACATTAAAAGAAGCAGAAACAAAAAAACTAGAAATTCTTAAAAACTTAAAGATATCTAAAAAACCCATGGTTAAACACGAAAAAATATCAATTGAAGAATTAGCAAATTTTTGTAAAGAAAAAGGATTTGTATACAGAAGCTCGGATATTTACGGGGGATACTCAGGATTTTGGGATTTTGGGCCATTAGGAATTGAATTATTTAACAACATAAAAAAAGATTGGTGGAAATTCTTTGTGAATAATAAAGAAAATATTGTCGGTATGGAAGGATCAATAATCTCCCATCCAAGAACTTGGAAAGCTTCGGGACATTTAGAAAATTTTAATGACATCTTCGTCAAATGTAAGTCCTGCCAAAAGACTTCAAAGCTAGACGAAAACGAATTGGGAAAAGTAAAATGCCCTGATTGTGGAGGAGAATATGAATCTCAAGGAAAATTCAATTTAATGTTCGAAACAAGTGTTGGTCCAACACTAGATAAAGAAAAAGCATATCTCCGAGGAGAAACAGCCCAGGGAATGTTCTTAGATTTCAAATTAATAACTCAAACAACCAGACAGCAATTGCCTTTTGGAATCGCACAAATAGGAAAATGTTTTAGAAATGAAGTTGCTCCAAGAGATTTCTTGTTTAGAAGCAGAGAATTCCACATTGGAGAATTTGAATTTTTCATTAACCCAGAAGAAAATAAATGTGAACTTCTCGAGGAGAAACACCTCAAAACAGAATTTAGGTTCCTATCTCAAGAGACTCAGAAAAAAGAGAAAGATGATGAAAAATTAGAAACAACAACCATAAATAAATTACTAAAAAGTAAAAAACTCGAGGAGTGGCATGCTTATTGGTTAGCAGAACAAATCCACTGGTTTAGAAATATTGGATTAGATGAAATAAAAATCCGTGAGCACACTAGCGAAGAATTAAGCCATTATAGCTCAGCAACTTTTGACATAGATTACGAATATCCTTTTGGTTCTAAAGAAGTTGCAGGGAATGCAAACAGAGGACAATACGATCTTACACAACACGCAAAAGAAAGCAAAGAAAAAATGGAAATCTTTGACGAGAAATATCAAAATAAAGTAGTACCAAAAGTAATAGAGCCAACATTTGGTATGGAAAGAGTTTTCCTAGCGATATTAACAAAAGCCTACAATAAAGATGAAAAAGAAAACGTAGTATTAACGCTTCCACTTCACCTTGCCCCAATCAAAGCTGCAATCTTTCCACTAATAAAAAAGGATAATCTAAATAAAATTGCATTAGACATAAATCAAGATCTTAAAAAAGAATTTAATGTTTTATATGACAAATCAGGAAGCATAGGAAGAAGATATGCTAGAAACGACGAAATAGGAACTCCCTTTTGTATTACAATTGATGAAACCTCTCTAACAAACAAAGACGTAACTGTTCGTTTTAGAGATACTAAACAACAAAAAAGAATAAAAATATCAAAACTTAAAGAAGTATTAAGAGGTTTGATACAAGGTGAAAAAACCTTTAATAAATTATAAAAAAATGGACGACTGTATTTTTTGCAAAATGGCGAAAGGAGAAATTCCAGTAAAGAAGATTCATGAAAATGATAGTTTCTTCTCTATACTAGATCAAAACCAAGAGATAAAAGGGCATATTTTAATAATCTCCAAGGGCCATTTCAAAACCATTTTAGATGCTCCAACAACACTCGGACCAGAATTAATTGAATGCGTTAAAGAAACCTCGCTAAAATTAATGAAAGACTACAAAGCAACAGGGTTTAACGTTGTACAAAATAATTTCAAAGCGTCAGGACAGATAGTAGATCACATCCATTTCCATATTATTCCAAGATCAGAAAATGATGGAATTCCTAAATGGTTCTAAAAAAACTAATGGCTCCAGAGAGATTCAAACTCTCGACCTCCGCCTTTCTCAAAATTAAGAATTTCCATGAGAGCGGCGCTCTAATCAACTGAGCTACGGAGCCACAGTATAAAATTACTAGAAAGATAGGGTTTAAAAGTTTAATTACTCAGAAGCTAATTCAGCCTTTCTTTTTGCTTCTTGTCTCTTCATTCTTGAAATAAGACCAGCAATTCTGTTTCTAAGCTTCTTACTTGGCATTGTATCTCCAAGAATTTTCTTGTTTTGATTAAAGTCCTCACTAAAGTCAATATCTTCTTTAAGAAGAGTCTCAGCAGTTCTTCTCATCATCTTTGATTTTATTTTTCCCATGGTTAATCCACTTAATTTTCTTTTTTAAAGGTTTTGTATAAGAAAAAACGTCTCAATTACTCAATATTCTGAATATTTATAAGTCCTTTTACCGCCTCAATTAAATTAGTTATTTTCTTTGCGGGCTCCCCCAAACATAAAATACTATAGCTTAACCCAAAATCAACTATTTTCTTATGTGCTTTCACAATATCTTCTTCATTTACCCTCTTTTTATTATAAGCAAAAATAATGCTTTCAATTTCATTTTCCTTCACCTTAACAACAAGGTCATCTTTACTAAAACTAACAATATCCGAAATCTCTATTCCCTTTCCTAAAAGATACTCTTTAACTCTATTAAAGAACTTATCATTTCCCTTACTTGCATTTCCAGATTTCTTCTTTGTAGGAGTCTTTTTCTTCACAACTTTCTTTTTAATTTCTTTCTTACGTTCGCTTCCTGTTTCACTGGCGGACGTTGCCAAAGACTTTGTCTTTGAGCTTTTATCAAAGATTTCTAGCTCTTTCTTTGGTTCTTTCTTACGTTCGACTGACTGTGTCGAGGCGGACGTTGCCAAAGACTTTGTCTTTGAGCTTGAAATAAAATCCCCTTCTGGAACAGTAAGATATCTCCAATAAAAATTATCCTCTGCTTGAAAAGGAATTGCAAAATCTTTAATTACTCTAAGAGCCACACGAATTGCAGGTTCTTGTTCTAAATCCATTAAAAACTTTTTTTCCTTCAAAAGTTCGTAAGCATCTTTTTCACGAGATTTTAAACTTCCAGAATACCTTTCAAGTAAAGGCTCTTGTCCTGGGATAAAATAAATGGGGGAACTTCCAACCCTCAGATGAGAAATTTTTAATTTTTTCTCAGAAAGTAATTCAGAAAGAAATACAGAAGTAAAAAGAATACTCAATCCGACTTGGGATGAAATGTGTGCTGGAAAACTAGGACCTCTACCTTTTATTATTGAAATTATTTTCTCTTTTAATGCAGTTGTATCTTGTGCTACCATCAAAGAAAAAGATTCTTCGGAATTATAAAGATTTATGTTTTAACCCAAGAAACTTCATAATAAATTGGTTTTGACTCTTCATCCAAAATTGCCAACAACAATTTCTTCTTTGTACTGTGTGCAACTCTGTTCTTAGCTGAAAATTCGTGCCACTTAATCCCTTTAGATTCATGTTCAACAAAAACAATCCACTTTGCATGTTCTTTCCCTGGCTTCTTTCCTTTAGGATAAACCCTAAAATCAGCCCCAAACTTTAAAGCGGTCTTAACAACATACCCTTTATCACGTAAATCTTTGAAAACTGGATATTTTAACTGAATTTTTCCATCAATCCTCTTAAACTTTACAATTAAATCATTAAAACCAACTTTTTTACCCCGTTGAAAAACATCTATCTTTCCATTTCTAACTAAATAAAGCCCTTCAGATAGAGAATATTGAACTTTCCCATAAACCATTTCTCCAAAGTTAGACTTTCTTTGCAATTGCATAGCTTCCGCTTCATTGGTTGATAAAATCTCCCCAACTAACTGTGTTGGTATCTTTGCCATAAAATGAATAAATAAAAATACTATATAAATTCTTTTAAATAAATATAGGATTTAGAAATTATGACTTCGAAAAGAAAACTAGCTTTGTGGGAAATATATAGTTTAGTAATGGGGACAGGACTTCTTTTAGTACTTGGAGCAAATGAATTAAACAAAAATAAACTAAATCCTCTTGAACAATTAATAGATGCTACACAAGTTGATACTTCAACAACACAAATACCCCAAGCAAATAATTATGAAGAAATTGGGCCAATTAAATATAACATGGGAGATCCAATGCAGAATGTTTATAGAATCATGGGAATTGAACCAAATAATTGCACCACCCCAGAACAATTAGATAGTGCTGTAAGAAAAAAATATAATCCTAACAATAAATTCTTAAACAAGTAATTCTAAGTATAATCCATGCCAAATAAAACAATAAATTTTCAAAAAATAGAGAAGAAATGGCAAAAAACATGGGAAGAGAAAAAAACTTTTCAAGTTAGTGAAAATTCCAAAAAAGAAAAATTCTACATTGTTCCAATGTTTCCTTACCCTTCTGCAGCAGGACTTCATATGGGGCATGCAATCATGTATACAATTCCAGATATTTATGCTAGATTAAAAATAATGCAAGGATTCAACGTGTTACACCCAATAGGCTATGATGCTCTTGGTCTTCCAGCAGAGAATGCTGCTATAAAAAATAAAACCCCCCCAGAAGAATATACCAAAAATTCTATTAAGAATTTCACTAAACAATTAAAATCTTTAGGAATCAGTTATGATTGGTCCAGAATTGTAGACACTTCCAAACCAGATTATTATAAATGGGATCAATGGATTTTCTTAAAAATGTTTGAAAAAAATTTTGCTTACCAAAAACAAGCTTCTGTTAATTGGTGCCCTTCTTGTAACACTGTTCTGGCAAACGAACAAGCACAAACAGGAAACTGTGAAAGATGCAATTCAAAAGTTGAAATTAAAACACTCAAACAGTGGTTCTTAAAAATAACAAACTATGCTGATGAACTTCTTGAAAAATTAGATGATTTAGATTGGCCCCAAAGAACAAAAACAATGCAAAAAAATTGGATTGGGAAAAGCAATGGAACAGAAATCATCTTTGAGATTAATAAAGAACCTTGGAAAATATTTACAACAAGGCCAGACACAATTTATGGAGTAACCTTTATGGTTGTTTCAGCACAACATACAAAACTAATGAATTTAATTACAAAAGAGCAAAAAAAACCAGTAAAAGATTTTCTTAAAAAAGTAAAGACAGTCTCTGAAAAAGACATGGAGAATTTAGAAAAACAAGGAGTTTTCACTGGTTCTTATGCAATTAACCCAATTAACAATGAAAAAATACCCATTTATGCTGGAAACTTTGTTGTAGCAGATTACGGAAGCGGGATGGTTATGGCAGTTCCCTCACATGACCAAAGAGACTTTGAATTTGCAAAAAAATACAAAATACCAATTAAAAAAGTAATCGACGGAGAAACAAAATCATGGAGTGCTTATGTTGGGCCAGGAAAACTAATTAACTCTGATAAATTCAACGGACTTGATAACAATGAAGCAAAAAATAAAATAACAGAATTTCTAAAATCAAAAAAACTGGGAAAGAAAGTTACACAATTTAAATTAAGAGACTGGCTAATTTCCAGACAAAGATACTGGGGAACCCCTATCCCAATAATTCACTGTGATAAATGTGGGGCGGTCCCAGTTCCAGAAAAAGATCTTCCAGTTAAACTTCCAAAAGAAGTGACGTTTGGAAAAGGAAATCCTTTAGAGACAAATGAAAAATGGATTAATGTCAAATGCCCTAAATGTAAAGGGCATGCTAAAAGAGAAACAGATACAATGGATACTTTTGTTAACTCCTCTTGGTACTTCTTAAGGTACGCAGATCCAAATAACTCAAAAGAAATTTTTAATAAAAAGAAAGCAGAATATTGGAATCCCATAGATCAATACATCGGGGGAGCAGAACATGCTTGCATGCATTTAATTTACTTCAGATTTTATACGAAGTTTCTAAGAGACATAGGAATGTTAAACTTTGATGAACCAGCAAAGAAGCTATTCCACCAGGGAATGTTACATGGAGCAGATGGGAATAAGATGAGTAAATCTCTAGGAAATACAGTAGATCCCTTAGATGTTATAAAAAAATATAGTTCAGACTCATTAAGACTTGCACTAATTAGTTTTGCTTCTCCAGATTCAGACACAAATTGGGAGGAAAAAGTGCTAATCGGAGGACACAAATTCCTAACAAAAGTTTACAACCAATTTAGTGAAATAAAGATAATAAAAAAAGCAGATGAAAAAACAGAATCTAAATTAAATAAAATAATAAAAGAAGTTACAAACCAAATTGAAAACTTCAAGTACAATTTAGCAATAATTAAAGTCCGTGAATTATTTAATTCGCTTCCAAAAGAAACCTCTAAAGAAGTCTTACAAAAAAGCCTACAACTATTACATCCATTCTGTCCACACATAACAGAAGAACTTTGGGAAAAGATAAAAGGAAAAGGCCTAATAAGTTTAAGCAACTGGCCAAAACCAGAACTTTCAAAAATTAAAGAAAAATTTGACCAGCAAGACCAAGCAATGGACAAAATAGTCTCGGATATAATAAATATAACAAAGATAGTGGAAGCCAGAGGGGAGAAAAAAGAAAAAGCATTTGTTTACGTAATACCTAACGAACTAAGTTTCTACGATGAAAAAGCGATAAGCAAGAGAACACACAAAGAGGTGAAAATCTTTGCAGTTAACAATTCCAAGAAACATGACCCAAATAATATTTCTAAAAAAACAAAACCTGGCAAACCAGGCATTTATCTAGAATAAAAACCTTTTTATAATTCCTAAACTAAGCCCTACTATGGTTGAAAAGAGTGATACTAAGGGGAAAGCCCCCACAAATACAACAAACAAAGTTCTTTCTATGCTTCTAATAATAATGATCATAGGAATCGTTGTTCTTGGAGGATATATTATTCTTGAAATGAAAACCCTAACAGGGGAAAAATCCGTAGAAACTTGTGGAGACGGAACATTTTATAACACATGTTCCATAACAAAACCTTACTTCTGTGATGAGGGGCTCTTAATTGAAAGCTCAATTCTTTGTGGGTGTCCAGAGGGGCTAGAAAAAAAAGAGGATATTTGCGTCTCAAACTTTGCAAGAGAGCCAAGAGAAGTCTCTTTTGAATATATTCTAAATGGAGAAACAGGGATAATCAATTTCATAATGTATAAAGGAGTTTACGATTATCTTTACACAACTCCAAGATCAATAAGTTATCAAGATGGGGAAATATCTTCTAGAGCAGACTTTAAATTAAACAGCATAAATGAAGAGGCTCAGAGAGATTTCTTACTTCCACTAGTCATAGAAATACAAAATTCTGCAGAAACAAAAGAAGATCAAGCAAGAATTGCAATAAGCCTAGTTCAAAATATTCCTTTCGGAAATTCAGATGCTTCTATAAAATTTGCAGGAAACTCAATAAATTATTTTAGATATCCTTACCAAGTTCTATACGACAGAGAAGGGGTTTGTGGAGAAAAAGTAGAACTTCTTGCATTCCTCCTTAGAGAATTAGGGTATGGGATTTCTTTCTTTTACTTCCAGGAAGAAAATCATGAAGCACTTGGAATAAAATGTCCTTTCAAGGAAAGCGTTGAAAGCAGCGGATATTGTTTTATTGAAACAACAGGCCCATCAATCATGACTGAAGAAGAAATAAATTATGTTGGATTTGGAAAGATGCAGTCCATCCCTTCAATATTCTTGCTAAGTGATGGATTCTCGCTTCCAAATGGAATGAAAGAATTCAAAGATGCATCGAGAATGGACAAAATCAAGAAATCCCTAAGAAAAAGAGAAGGAAGATTAGATTTTTACAAATATTTAATGAATCAAAGACTTAAGAAAAAATATGGTCTTAATGGGGAATCGAGATTATAACTTTATTCAAGAATAGCCTTAATACATCTTACTCCGCTTGAGGGTGAATCTTTATGCGAGTAACTGCGTTAACGAGCATCTATGAGTCTTACTCTACAATAGCTTTAATTCTTCTAACACCGCTTGAGGGTGAATCTTTATGCGAGTAACTGCGTTAACGAGCATCTATGAGTCTTACTCTACAATAGCTTTAATTCTTCTAACACCGCTTGAGGAAGACTCTTCTTTTTTAATTTTAAACTTACCTATCTCTTTGGTATTTTTAACATGAGGCCCAGTACAAATTTCTTTTGAAATTTTGTCAATAGTATAAACGCTAACTACCTTTCCATACTTATCTTCAAAAATTCCTGCAGCCCCTCTTTCTTTTGCTTCATCAAAAGTCATTTCCTCTCTAACAACTTTATACCCCTTCTGAACCCACTCATTAACCAATGCCTCAACAGCCCAAATCTCTTCCTGTTCAAGCTTCCTTGGAAAAGAGAAATCAAATCTTGCCCTTAGAGCATTAATATTTGAACCTCTCTGAATTATAGAATTGTCTTTCAAAACTTTCCTTAACGCGGCAAGTAAAAGATGGGTTGCCGTATGTAATTTGGTGGTCATCTCAGTATTGTCTGCTAAGCCAGATTTAAATTTCCCTGCAGAAGCCGTTCTAGAAAGATCTTGGTGGGATTTGATTTCCCTATCAAATGCTTCTCTAGAAAAAAGTATTCCTTTCTTTTTACATTCCTCTTCAATCATTTCAACAGGAAACCCATAACTTTGGTAAAGTAAAAAAGATTTTTTAGGATTAATCTCTTTTTTTCCCTTAGTTATCCTTTCAAAAACAGTTAATCCTTTTTCCAAAGTAAAATTAAACTTCGCTTCTTCTTTTTTTAATTCTGCAAGAATTTTTTCCTTATTCTTTTTAAGAAAATTATAATCCTCATAAATTTCAAAAACAGATTCCGCCACCTTGCCTGTAAAATCTATTAAATTTAACTCTCTCCCATACTTTACCGCCCTTCTTATCAATCTTCTTAAAACATATCCTTGCTCCGTATTCTTTGGAACAACCCCATCTGCAATAATAAAAACGCTTGCTTTAATATGGTCTGCTACTATTCTAAAAACCCTCTTATTATCTTCATATTTATTTTTAGAAATTTTCTCAATTTTTTTTATTATTGGTTTGAAACTATCTCCAAGATAGTTGTCCTTTAAATCATTCAAAATAGCAACAGTTCTTTCAACGCCCATTCCCGCATCAACATTCTTTTGTGCCAATTCCGTGTACTTCCCATTTTCATCTTTTTTATATTGCATAAAAACATCATTCCAAATTTCTACTCCCTTAACAAACATCTCACTATCTGGCCCACACGGTCCAGTTGCTCCTGCTGGCCCCCACCAATTATCTTCTTTCCCCTTAAATTCAACCGCTTCCACACCTAACTTTTTCCATATTTCAGAAGATTCCTCATCTTTTGCTGCATTCTCATCTCCTTCAAAGCAAGTAACAGAAATTTTTCCTTTAGGAATTTTTAATTTCTTCGTAAGAAACTCATAACTAAACTTTATTGCATCTTCCTTCCAATAATCTCCAAGGCTCCAATTACCAAGCATTTCAAAAAAGGTATGATGAACTTCATCTCCCACTTCTTCAATATCTCCTGTTCTTATGCATCTTTGAATACCAACAAGCCTTTTACTTTGAGGATGTTTTTGGCCAGACAAAAAAGGGACAAGGGGATGCATTCCTGCAGTTGTAAAAAGAACAGTCGGATCGTTTTCAGGAACTAAACTAGAATTAGGAATCTCTTTATGGTCTTTTCCTTCAAAAAACTTAATATACTTTTTAATTAATTTCTTTCTATTCATAAATTAACCTAATAACCAATGTTTTAAAAGATTCTTATTTACAAAAACTATTCTAATTTTCTCAACTTATCTTGAATTTCTTGGAGTTGCTTCTCCAAATCCTTTTCATGAGGATCGGCCTTCTTCTTTCGTTCGCTTGCTGTTTCACTAACGGACGTTTCCCTAACCTCAACACTTCCATGTTGCAATATTTCTGGAATCTTTATCTTAGGGAGTAAAACCTCCAACTTATGTATATTAGAATTAACTTCTTTTAACTTCTTCTGGATCTTGATTTTTGTCTTCAATTCTTCAGCCCTAAGTTTATGAAACGCTTTCATTGTCTTAAGCATCTTTATTAAATACACTTGTGTTGATAAAACATCTACTTTAGAAATAACAGCCTCGCTGTGGTCTAACCTTATATGAATTAAATTTGAGTCTTTCATTATACTTTAAAAAAGATATCTCTATCTACTTTATCTATTTGCTCTTTGATAGATTGAATTTCTTCTTCCCACTTTGATAATTCTTCGCCTTCCTTAACTTTCAAATCCTGTGCATGCCTAACTAAATCTTCAATCTCTCTCACTTGTTCTCTTGTTTTTTCAAAAACATTTAAACTTTCCTCAAATTTATCTATCCTAATAAAAACAGGCTCATTTCTAGCACTTGCTCCACTTCTCACTCTTGGGTTTGAACTAGAATCCCTCGAAGAATGATGAAAAGGTTTTCGTTCAGGTTCCAACATTTCAGTCATAGTTTCCCTAGAGCTTAATGCCCCAACATCTTTTTGGAATTCCTTCATCCTAGGTTTCTCCACTACACTATCAAAGCTCTTTGTCATAACCGGTTTTAAAGGCTCATGCATCGTCGGAGGCCCATCAGGTAACCCTGGAAGAGTAAAGTCCTCTACATTATCTTCCTCTTCAACCCCCTCTTTTTTCCCAGAAACAGCATCTTTAATACTCTCCTGTGAAAATTTTTCTCCAATAGAACTATTTGGAAAACTTGGTAATTGCGGTAAAAATTCTTTCTCTTTCATCACAGATTCTTTCGGAGATGAATCCACTGAAGGAAACTCTGGTAAATCCGGCAGTTCTGGAAGTTTATAATCACTTATACCCTTCTTAGCCCTTTTTTCTCTCCCCTTTTTTTTAAGTAATCCCATCTTTTTTATATATAGATTTTGATATATATATGAGAGAATATAGGTTTAAAAACTTTATTTTTTTGAAATAAAAAATAATTTTCAAGAATTTAGCAAAATTTAACAAAGATTTAAAAAAGAAAGATATTTAGCTATCATAATTCAAGGTTTCAAATGGTAAAAAAATTTCTAGAAGAAGTTATTTCTATTGTCGTCGGAAAACAAGCGGAAGGAATCGTAGATTTATTAAACGGAAAAAAACACGTAAATGAATTTATAATTGCCAAAAAACTAGACATAACAATCAACCAAACTAGAAATATCCTATATAAAATATCTGATCATGGTTTAGTTACTTCTATAAGAAAAAAGGATAAGAAAAAAGGATGGTACACATATTTTTGGAAAATTGAGATCCTAAAATGTTTAGAATTTTTAAGAGAAGACATTATGAAAAAAATAAACCAACTAAGAAATCAAATAAAAAATAGGGAAACAAAAGTTTTCTACGTTTGTGAAAGATGCAACATTGAAATGAATGAAGAAAATGCCATGCTAAATGAATTTTCTTGCCCAGAATGTGGGGATGTATTTATTACAAGAAATAGTGAAAAATTACTTAAGGAAATGAAAAAGATGCTAGAAAAATTTGAAGATAAATTAAAAGACATAACAAACGAAATACAAATAGAACAAGGAAAACTCGATAAAACAAAAGAAAGAGTGATTAAAAAAGAAGAAAAAGAAAAAGCAGAAAAAAGAGCAATCAAAAGAGCAGAAGCTGCTAAAAAGAGAGAAGCGACTAAGAAGAAAAATGCAAAAGAGAAAAAGAAAACAGAGAAAAAGACTCCTGCTAAGAAAAAAGTGACTAAAAAGAAAGTTGTTAAGAAAAAACCCCCTAAAAAGAAAAA
>CAZZGW010000001.1:67963-108888 GCA_964653605.1 Candidatus Woesearchaeota archaeon | reverse complement strand
AGAAAAAAGTGACTAAAAAGAAAGTTGTTAAGAAAAAACCCCCTAAAAAGAAAAAAGTGACTAAAAAGAAAGTTGTTAAGAAAAAGACTCCTGCTAAGAAAAAAGTGACTAAAAAGAAAGTTGTTAAGAAAAAACCCCCTAAAAAGAAAAAGAAATAATTTAAAGACAGATTACTTATTCTATTTAACATAAAAATGGCAATTTACCAAATAGAACCTCCAAAAAAGAAAAAAAATATTTTCAATTCCCTTAGCATGAACACAGCTTTAATAGCAATCAATGTTCTACTTTTTGTTATCTTTGAAATATTGCTCAGATTAAATGTCTTGACAATAGATTTAATTGCAATACAGCCAGCAAATATACTTCAAGGAATGTATCTCTGGACTTTCCTAACAAGCATGTTTATGCATGCGGGATTTTTTCACCTATTCGTTAACATGCTTTCATTATTCTTCGTGGGGGCATTAATTGAAAAAATAATTGGGAAGAAAAGATTCCTTAAATTCTACCTAATAGCAGGAATAGTTTCAGGATTGCTTTTTGTACTCTCTGCATTCATCTTTCCAGCGGATATAAACGCCTATGCTGTTGGAGCTTCAGGAGCTTTATTCGGATTAATCGGGTTAATGATGTTCTTAACTCCAGATTTAAAAGTTTACATAATGTTTATTCCAATTCCTATAAAACTCAAATATGCAGCCCCTGGGATGCTAATAGTTCTTTGGATAATTTCAATAGCAGGAAACCTCCCAATCGGAAACGTGGCACACCTTGGAGGATTACTCGTCGGACTAGGGTATGGATTTTACCTAAAGAAAAAGTATAAAAGAAAGATTAAAGTCATTAATAAGAGATTTAGTTAATATGGCAGCCAAAAAAAAGAAAAAAGATGTGAAAAAAACTTCTAAAGAAAATTTTAGTTTAAAAGAAGAATACGTAAAAACTTGGGATTACTTAAAAAAAACTAAGAAATTCATTTGGATAATTGCTATTGTTTTCTTAGTTATGGCGTTAATAGGATATTTTGTTCCAGCTCCAGAATTTATCTCAAACCAAATACTTGAACTAATTGAAGAAATATTAGATAAAACGCAAGGAATGGGCTCTAGAGAATTAGTAACATTTATAATAGCTAACAATGTCCAAGCAAGCTTCTTGGGAATGATATTCGGTTTTGTTTTGGGCATTTTCCCCGTAATAACAGTCATAATAAATGGGTATGTCTTAGGGTTCGTGGCCCTTATGAGTATTAACCTAGAAGGTGCTTCCTCTCTCTTAAAACTACTCCCACATGGAATCTTTGAACTTCCAGCAGTAATCATTGCCCTTGGAACAGGCCTAAAATTAGGGACCTTCCCTTTTCAAAAAAATCCTAAGAAATCGCTAAGAAACTTTCTTAAAAATTCAATCAAAGTTTTCTTACTAATTGTGCTCCCTTTATTGCTAATCGCAGGAATAATTGAAGGTTTGTTAATATTTTTAATAAATTAACTAACTATTTCAAATCGTTTATTCCAAGAATTATTAATAATAACCCCACTAAAAGTAAAATCCAAACTATTGCTCCCTTTAGAACAGTCAATGCTGCAATTCCCCACACTGCCAAAGGCATTCCCGGAAGAATAAGAGCAAGAGGAACAACTACAAGGATTAACCCAAATAAAATCTCTAACCATCTATTCATTGTAATATTATTTCAGTCATTTTTGTTTAAAAAGATTCTTGTGATGAAAAACCACATTTCGAAACACTTAAATATACTTTCAAACGAATAATTTTATGAGTTTGAAAAAATTTACATTTAACAGGGCAATACCTATTATGTAAAGCTAGTCATACTTTTATTCTAAATATTTCATATGAACAATTAAAATGAAGAAAGTTAAAGATTTTTTATGGAAACCACGCATGTCTATAGAAGAATGCGTTGATAGTTTTAACTCATTAGGATACCAAGCAACAGAACTTTCAGAAGCAGTGCAAGTAATCCTAAAGATGAAAAGAAGCAATTCTAAGATATTCCTAACATTTACTTCAAATATGGTTACTTCTGGTTTAAGAGGTTTTTTTGCTCAATTATGCTCTCTTAAGATACCAAATATACTTGTAACAACTTCTGGAGCAATTGAAGAAGATATCATGAAGGCTCTTGGAGAAGAATTTGAATTATCAAGCTTCTACGCGGATGATACCTCAATGCATGAACGTGGAGAAAACCGGGTAGGAAATTTATTAATAAGGAATGAAAGTTACATGAAATTTGAGGATAAGATGAATGAAACCCTCTCGGGAATTTACAAGAAACAACAAAGAATATCAACTTCTGAACTACTAAGGGAAATAGGCCTTTTACTTGAGGATAAGAATTCAATTTTATACCAAGCAGCAAAGAATAACATTCCAATTTATTGCCCTGGAATTGCCGATTCTAGCTTTGGATTTCATTTATTTATGTTTCAACAAAAAAACAAAGATTTCATTGTTGACACAATATGGGACATGCAAAGAGTAATAACTGATTTAAGTTTTGATGATAAAAAAGCACTAATTTCTCTTGGAGGAAGTATTTCAAAACACTATGCAATATTTGCGGCATTAATGTCTGGAGGCTTTGATTATGCCGTTTATCTAACTACTTCTCACGCAAGTTCTGGTTCTGTAAGTGGAGCAACAACTCAAGAAGCAAAATCCTGGGGTAAATTAAAAGATGATGCAGAAGCAGCAACGGTAAATGGGGATGTTTCTATAACTTTTCCATTAATTATGTCTTCTGTTTTAGATAAACTAAAAAAAGAAAATTTAATCCAAAATCCCTAAAATGAACGAAGCAAAATTTATTCTCTCAAAAAAAATTCTATTAGAACAAGTAAAAAAATTACAAGATTTGAACTTGAAGATTTCCTATTCATATAAAACAAACAATCAAGTAGGGCAGGTTCTACAAGAAATTAACGAAGTTGATTTTTCAATACACTCCAAACCAGAAATAGGATTTATTCAAAACAAATCAAAGATTTGGTTTTTTACTCAAGCAGAATCAGAAAGAGATTTGCAAGAATTATTGGAAATTGGTCTGTCAAAATTTGTAATTGATAATGAAATTGATCTCCAAAAAATTTTAAACGCAATAAAACAAACAAACAAACAAATTCAATTATCCTTAAGAATGAAATTCCAAGAGAATAGGATTGGAACTGGAAAATATTTTGTTTATGGAATGCCTTCAAAAAAAGTAAATGAACTAATTTACGAATTAAAGAATAATCCATTATTAGAAAAATTAGGGGTTCATATTCATAGGAAATCCCAAAATACAAGTGAATGGGAAATAAAGCAGGAATTAGAGGATTCCTTAACAAAAGAAACACTAAATTCAATAAATTTTCTTAATCTTGGAGGAGGACTTCCAACAAAATATAGGAGTTATACGACAGAAGTAATAAATTATATCTTCGAAAAATTAAGAAATGCCAAGGATTTTCTTTCAAAATTTAATATCGAGACATATATTGAACCAGGAAGATTTTTAGCAAGCCCATGCATAAGGTTAGAAACAGAAATAATTCAAGTACAAAATAAAAATCTAATAATAAATGCCACAATCTACCAATGTGCCCTAGATTCTATTTTAACTGGGACAAAGATGCTTATTGAAAGTGAATTGCCAGACAATAACCAAGATAAACAAACTGATTTTTATTTAATAAAAGGAAATTCCCCAACAAGAGATGATATTTTTAGATATAAAGTCAAACTAAAAACCCCCAAAATTGGAGACAAAATTATCTTCCTAAATGCAGGAGCATATAATTATACCACGGATTTTTTTGGATATAACAAATTAAAAACAGAGATAAAAGAATAATAAAATAACTATTTTTATTGCTAAAAGCTTATATATTTTAGAGTTACTTTTTTTTAGATGGATAAAAGCGAAGCTGAAAAAAATTCTGAAGTAGATGAATTATTTGTCCCAGAAAGTTCTCCAAAAAAAACAGAAATACAAGAAAAAAGTTTCATAGATGTTCTAAAAATGTTTGCACCAGGAACTTCAATAAGAAGCGCTCTAGATGATTTGCTCAATGCTGGAATGGGCGCATTGGTTGTTGTAGACAATGGGCAAATTGAAAAAGTTGTTGAAAGAGGATTCAGGATATATTCTAGATTCACCTCACAGAAACTGGTTGAATTGGCAAAGATGGATGGGGCAATAATTCTTTCAAGGAATATAAAAAAGATTCTCCATGCAAATACCTTACTTTCTCCAAATCAAGAAATTTCAACAAAAGAAACAGGAACAAGGCACAAAGCAGCAGAAAGAACGGCAAAACAAACAGGGGCAATAGTTTTAGCAATTTCTGAAAGAAAAAAGAAAATAACGCTATACTATGGAAATCAAAGACATGAATTAAAGGAGTCTTCAGAAATTTTGAGACGTGCAGCAGAAACACTACAAATTTTAGAAAAACAAAGAGAAAGTTTAAACGAACACTTAAACAACCTAAACCATTTAGAACTAAACAGAATGTCCACAATAAATGATGTTTGTGGGGTAATTCAAAGATTTGAAATAATAAAGAGAATTTCAGAAATGGTAAAGAGATACCTCGTTGAGTTGGGGAAGGAAGGGATGATTGTTAGTATGAGGTTAAAAGAACTTGCAGGCGGACTAGAAAAAGAAGAAGATCTCTTACTTAAAGACTATTTTGGGAACGACTCCCCATACGCAAAAGAATTACTTGAAAAGATGGATTTTGATTTCTTATTAGAACCTCTAAATATTTCTAGAACATTATTTGAAGAACTTCACGATAAAAAAGTCTCTCCTAAAGGAATAAGAATTTTAAGCAAAACAAACATCCTAGAAAGATACATCCATTCTCTAATTTCAAACTTTAAAGTACTAGATAAAATTCTTCTTGCAAATGATGAGGAATTAATAAGTATATTTGAAAGCGAAGGGATGATATCCTTTTTTAAGGAAGAATTATATAGTTTAAGAGAGAAGATTAATTTAGGAAAGCAGATATAACCTTAACATGTTAACAGAAAAACAAGTAAAAGAAATTAGAGAACATCTAGACAAAGCCCAAAATCCCTTATTTTTCTTTGATAATGACCAGGATGGATTATGCAGTTTTATATTATTGAAGAGATTCATTAAAAGGGGAAAAGGGTATCCAATAAAAGTTTCCCCAGAAATGACAAAAGACTATTTTAGAAAAATTAGGGAACTAAATGCAGATTATATTTTTATATTAGACCAGCCAGAAGTATCAAAAGAATTTTTTGAAGAGGTTAGAGAAAATAATATTCCTACGGTCTGGATAGACCATCATGAAATAGAAGACTTTTATGTTCCAGAATTTATTAATTATTACAATCCCGTATATAATAAAGAAAAAACTTCAGAGCCGACAACAGCTTTGTGTTATCAAATAACAAACAAAAAAGAAGATTCTTGGTTAGGAGTTGTTGGATGCGTTGCAGATCACTTTACCCCAAAATTTTATGAACAATTCAAAGAAGAATATCCTGAGCTCTCAGTAGATTCCAAAGATCCTTTTGAAATACTTTATAATTCCGAAATAGGAAAAGTATCAAGAATGATAGGATTTGGATTAAAAGATAGGATTTCAAACGTGATCCAAATGATAAAAGTCCTAAACAATGCAAAAAATCCCTATGACATCCTAAACGAATCAAAAGAAAATAAAATACTTACTTTAAGATTCGCAAATATAGAAAAAAGTTTCAATAAATTTATAGAAAAAGCAAAAAAAGAAGTTTCTGGAAACCTTCTCCTATTCAAATATGCGGGGGACACAAGTATGAGTGCAGATCTCGCAAATAAACTAAGTTTCTTATTCCCCGAAAAGATAATTCTTGTAATATTTACAAAAGGCCCAAAGGCCAATATCTCTGCAAGAGGGGAAAATGTAAAGGAACTAGTGTTGGAAGCAATAAAACCTCTAGAAAACTCTACAGGCGGAGGACACATAAATGCAGTTGGAGCCCAAATTAACATAAATGACATAGATAAATTAGAAAATAACATAAAAAATATTTTAAACAAAAAATAAACATTGTTCTCAAGAAAAGAAATATTTATAAATTCTAATATCTTCTAAAAGACATGGAGAATAGACTTGTCATTAGAGGTTGGAATACCTGTTTAATGGATTGCTTAGTCTATACTTCATTTATTAAACTAAACTCAATTTAATTCGGTTTCATTTTTGGTTCTGAATTGGGTTGAGACACGCTTCTTAAACTAGTTCAAATACCATTAACGAATGAGACTGAATTTCCTTGAGTTCTAAATAAAATGGGAAAAAGGAAAGAAAAAATGGAACAACAATTCGTAGAGCAAGAATTGAGTCAAATAATGGAATTGACTCTTCGGCTTGAAGATGAGCTATATGCTATAATAAAAGTAAAATCAGAATAAAAGATTCAAAAAAGAAATACACTACAATTTGTTAGTGTACCAAATGTAAAGTCAAATATACAAAATTTCTAATAACTTCTTCCAACATAAACAACCTTTGTTGCAGGTTTCCTGCAGAAAATACAATCCCCTTTTGCTTTTTCATTCTTATTTGCCAAAGTGCCCCTAACATCTCCGTGAAAATCTCTTTCAATAATATCCGCGCAAGGAACCCCTTCCTTTTCAACACTACAAAAATTAATACGGGCAACCTTCCCAGAATCTAATGCTTGTTTAATTTCTTTTTTAGAAGAACAATCAATAATTCTCCCTTCTGCAAATTTATCTGCCCTATCCAAAAGTCTTTTATCAAATTCTTTTCCTAACTTTGAAATACTCTTTATGTTCTTAAGTTTCAATGTTTCTTTCTTTTTAGTATCCCTTGTAAACAAAATAACTTCATCCTTCACTAATTCTTTTTCTCCAAACTCAATTCTAAAAGGAACCCCTTTCAATTCCCAAATATGATATTTTTCCCCAGGCCTTTTATAATCACGTTCGTCTACCTCTGCTTTAATTCCAGCCTTATTCAAATCTTTCAAAATACTATTTGCTTTTTTTAAAACCTTCTTCTTATTCTCTGCATTAAAAATAGGGACCACAATTACTTGAATAGGGACTATCGCATAAGGGAGAATCATTCCAGAATCATCTCCATGGGTTGCAATTACCGAGGCTAAAATTCTTGAAACGGCAGGACCGTAAGCAGTTGTCCATAAATATTCTCTCTTCTCATCTTTGTTCTTAAATGTAGCATTAAATGCCTTAGAAAATTTTTGTCCCATTAAATGAGTTGAAGGCTGCTGTATTAGTTTCCCATCAGGCATAAAACAATCAGAACCCACAGTATACTCTGCCCCTGCAAACTTATCCCACTCTGGTCTTTTCATAGGCAAAAAAGGAACCCCATAAATTTGATGCATAACTTTCTCTGTAGTATCAATATCCTCTTGAACTTGTGCCTCCGCTTGCTCTTTTGTTTCAAAAGCATCATGGCATTCAATCCAAATAAACTCACGACCCCTAATCAGTGGTCTAGTGGCCTTTGTATCCAATCTAAACACAGAACCTCTCTGATATAATTTAAGAGGTAAATCTCTATGCCCACTAACCCAATATTTAAACATAGGAGTATATAATGTTTCAGAAGTAGGTCTTAATGCTAATTCCTGACCTTCATTAATATCCTTCAACCAAAAAACCTCAGGAGTAAACCCTTCAACATGTTCTGATTCCTTCATTAAATTTTCCTTAGGAATAACGCAAGGCATGAAAGTAGGCCTATGTCCTTTTTTTTGTAATTCTTTCTCTAGATATTCAAACATATTTTCCATTGTCATTGCAGCCCAAGGCCTAATAATAGTAAACCCTTTAACACCTAACCTTAAATCTACCATCTCTGCTTTTTCAACTATCTGTGTAAACCATTCAGAAAAATTCTCTTCTTTTTTTACAGTAATACCTTCAATAGATTTCTTATTTCCCATAAACTAAGTTAGAAATAAAACTATTTAAGATTAACTCAAAATAGTTATATTTAATTCATTTTGCGCAATTTGATTTACAGCTTCTTTTATGGAATTAGACTCCAAAGCAAAACCTAAACTCTCCCCAGAAGAACTCTTAAAATTATTTATTCCTATAACATCTCCATTAGTATTAATCAAAGGCCCTCCAGAATTACCCGGATTTAACGCTGCATCTGTTTGAATATAAATATTCAACCCATTTGGCCCTTTCCTATGGACGCCAGAAACAATTCCCTGAGAGACACTATATTGCAACCCAAGCGGATTTCCAATAGCAATTACTTCTTCTCCCACATGAACAGGATTTGAATCAGTAAATTCTAAAGGATCAAAAACCCCAATAATCTTTAATAATGCTAAATCTAACTCGCTATCATACCCTACAAAGGATGTCCTAAAGACAAGTTGTTCATAATTCCAAGTTTCAACTCTTTTCCCCCCCCGACAAAATATGCGCATTAGTTATTATGAAACCATCACTGGAAATAACAAAACCCGTTCCCTGACTAATATCTGTTTTTATAGTAACCACCGAAGGGATAGAATTCTCTATAACCTCTGAAAAATCTCCACCAGTAGAGTCTTTTAACAATTCAAATTCCTGATTAATCACACCCACCTTGCCATTTAGAGTATCAACATCCCCCATAGTTTCCATAAGATTCTCTGTTAACTCATTTAATTTACTCTGGGTATCAATCTGCAAAGTATCTATTTTATCAACAACTTCATTATGATTAATTTGCTGTTTAACAATTAAACCATTAAGCAAGATTCCTGTTATAACCATGAATGCTACAACTATCGTACTAAATCCCCCTAAAATTATCCTATGGTGTTTTCTCATTATCTCTTTCTAACCTCTTTAGTTGCTGATTATTCCGCAGCTTTATTCATTCTTTTTATTTTTTAACGAGCGTACGAGGATTCGAACCTCGATCAACAGGGCCGAAACCTGTAATTCTATCCCTTAAACTATACGCCCTTCAAATATACATAAGAAAAAACCTTTTTATAGTTTAATATTTTTCCCATTTCATTAAACAGCAAAAGATAATGAAAAGAGTGTGGTAAATGGTGGATAAAAAAATTTTAACAGGAACTTCTATTCTAGTCGGGACATGCATAGGGGCAGGAATCTTAGGTATTCCCTACGTTGCTGCCCAAGCAGGATTCCTCACCGCAATTATTTATATAATTATAATTGGCCTACTAACATACCTGATTAACCTCTATCTTGGAGAAGTTTCTCTAAGAACAAAAAATAAACACCAAATAGTAGGATATGCAGAAAAATATCTTGGCAAAAGAGGTAGAAGATTCATGGAATTTGCAACAATCTTTGGTATTTATGCTGCAATAATTGCATACATGGTAGGGGTGGGAGAAAGTTTAAGCTTCTTAGCAATAGGGAATACAAGCTATTCCATTTTCTTTGGGATATTTTTTGGAATCATAATGTCTTTCTTACTATGGAACGGGAAAAAGGCTTTGAAAAAATTTGAAAAAATAGGTGTGGGAATTGTATTGCTACTTTTAATTTTCATAATAATCTTCTTCATCCCCTCGGTCCAGTTAAACAATCTTTTGGGATTTAATGCCTCAAATATCTTCCTTCCATTTGGAGTAATCCTATTTGCATTGATGTCTTTCCACGCAATTCCAGAAATAAAAATTATCTTAGGAAAAGATAAGAAGAAATTAAAAAAAACTATCCTTCTAGGAACAATTATTTCAATTATTTTTTATATACTATTCACACTAATTGTTGTAGGATTTATGGGGTTGGGGACTCCAGAAGTAGCGACCCTTGCGTTAGGAAAGATATTCATAGTCCTAGGAATCTTAACAATGTTTACCTCCTACCTCTCCTTAGGAAATTCTCTTGAAGATGATTTTATATTCGATGAGCACTACAGAAAGAAAAAATCCTGGATACTCTCTTCAATGCTTCCAATAATTTTATTTATAATAATTCAGATGTTTGATTTCTTTTCATTCACAAAGATCCTTTCAATAGGCGGTGTTGTTTCAGGAGGATTAGCAAGCATATTAATTCTTCTCATGGTAAGAAATGCCAAAAAGAAAAATGAAAGAAAACCAGAATATTCAATACGGATAAACAAATTCATAATAATTGTTTTAAGCCTAATATTTATACTTGGAACGATAGCAGTATTATTTCTATAAATAAGCCATCTAAAACTTTTTAATCTAAACAATCATTTATTCTTTATGAAATCAAACGCAAAACCAGGAGATTTTGTTGAAATACATTTAACAAGAATAATTTATCAAGGAACATTATTAGAAAGCTCTGATTCAGAAAAAAGCATTATTCTGCTAAAACTTGAAAACGGATATAATATAGGTTTTAACAAAAAGGATATTCATGAAATAAAAAAACTCAAGGAAGCCCAAGAAACAAAGCAAAAATCTGAAATAAAAAAAAATCCTAAAAAACCAAATATTGCAATGATTATTACTGGGGGAACAATAGCTTCAAAATATGATTCTAAAACTGGAGGAGTAAAATACCTCACAGATGTTCAAGAATTTTTAAAATTTTATCCAGAAATTTCAGAGGTTGCAAACGTTGTAAAAATTGAAAATCCTTTTATGGTCTGGAGTGAGGATATGGCTCCAAAGGATTGGAAAACAATTGCAAAAACCTGTGAGAAATTATTAAATGATCCTAATATTAAAGGGGTTGTTATAACTCACGGAACAGATTTTCTTCATTATACTTCCGCAGCACTCTCATTTATGTTAAAAAATCTAAATAAACCAATTGCATTAACTTATTCCCAACGTTCAATAGACAGAGGTTCTAGTGATGCAAGATTAAATTTAATTTGTGCAGCAAGAGTCGCAACTTCAAACATAAACAAAGTAACCCTGGTTGGACACGCCTCAGAAAATGATACTTTCTGCTATGCACTTGCTGGAACAAAAGTAAAGAAAATGCATTCTTCAAGAAGAGATGCATTTAAACCAATAAATGACTCCCCAATTGCAAGAGTCTGGCCAGATAAAATTGAAATAATGAATCCGGATTATCTAAACAATAAATCAAAAAATAAGTTAAAATTAGATGCAAAATTCCAAGACAAAGTAGCATTAATAAAATTCTATCCAGGGCAAGGCCCAGAAATCTTAGATTATTACCATAAACAAGGTTTCAAAGGAATTGTCGTAGAAGTTGCAGGGATTGGACAAGTTGCAACAGAATCAAAACATTCTTGGGTAAAAAAAATACAAGAACTAACAAAAAAAGGCCTAACAATCTGTGCCGCCTCCCAAACAACATATGGAAGATTGCACCCTTTTGTTTATAGCTCAGGGAGAAAACTCCTTAATGCAGGAATGATCTATTTAGAAGATATGCTCTCAGAAACAGCCCTAGTTAAGCTAGGATGGGTCCTAGGGCACTCAGAATGGGCAAAGAACCCTGAGACAATAAAGAAAAAAATGCTTGAAAATATGGCAAATGAATACAATAAAAGACTAAAATCCTAGTTGTTGTAATTCCTCAGAAGTAACAAAAGAGAAAGATTTATAAAGTATTTCTTATATCAAAGATTATGAAAACAATAAAAAGATTAGGACTTACAGCAATGTTACTAGGAGCAACTTTAGCCCCTACATTAACTTCTTGTAATTCTGACAACAAAGCAGATAATTCTAAAGGATCATATATAGAAGGATCTATTAAAGGAAATCATTATTCTCAAAGTGAAACGAAAAACAAATACCAATTAGAAGGGCAAGTTTTATTCGAAGGAAGCAAAAGAAAACAAAGAGAATATTTTATGGTAAAAAACACTGACCAGGATGGAGGAGAATTACCCTTCACAATGACCCCTTTTGAAGAAGCAAGAATCTGGGAAGCAGTAGATACGAACACCGGAGAATCAACCTTAGAAGGACAAAAATATGTTCCTACAGAACTAGTTAAAAAAGGACAATCAATAGCAGCTGTAGAAATAACTGATAGAAGAGTAAAGGCAAAAGTAACAAGAGAATTAAGAAAAGCTAAAAGAAATGGGGATAAAAAAGCTTTCGGACATGCTTTTAATTTTAATAGTGGAAGTTTTAAGAAAAAAATTCCAAGAGTAGAAATAGAAGGTTGTGATTATTTATACTTTGATGGAGAAAAAGCAAACTATTTTGTAAGGAAAGAAAATTCTAAAGGAGTTGGAGTTTTAGAACAAGTAACAATGTACACTCCAGAAGGTTCTTTACCAGAAGTATTTATTCCAATAACAGATAACACCAAAGGTACTGTAGACCAGGGTAAGAAAACACTAATAATTGCTAATGATAAAGGTTTTTTCAGACCAATTATAGAAGAAAACCAAACAGATGCAGAAGACTGTGGATGTTTTGGAAAAAAAGAAACAGAACAACCAACACAACCTGCCGATTCCACTTCTGTACAACCAACACAGTCAGAAATGCCTCAAGATATAACAGATTATATGAGATATAGAGAAGAAATGGAAAAAAGAATGCTTTTAGACGCAGAACACGAAAGACAAATGGATTCTATAAAAGTAAGAAAAGCATATCTTGAAAAAATGCTCCAGCAAGAAATAGATGCCGGTTTAAAATAAATGAAAAAAATCTTAATCCCACTACTTTTAGCAACAGCAACCAGCATGGGTACTCCAAATTATGATTCTATTGAAAACACTAACTTCCCCGTTAAAAACACTATTGAGAAAGTAGTATTCCAAGACACAATAAAGAGAGAATTAGACCCTGAAGAAAAAGAAGAAATGAAAATGGAAAGGTTAAGAAAACTTGTTATAAAATATAAAATGAGCTCGGAAGAAACATCGCAAAGAATGAAAGAAAAAGACACAGTCTACCACACAATAAACCCTCTAGATACAGCTTACATGGAAAATATACTCAAAAGATTAGGAAACTTATATTATAATACAGGAAAAAAAGAAGGACACATATTTCGTCTAAACCCTGGCCTTGATATTTCAAGCCTAGAACTCGGAGATTCCGTCAGAATTAAATAATTCTAGCTAAGTAAATTGATCATCAACAACGGGCCTCATAACTCTGTATATAGGATAATTAGTTTCTCCGGAGATGGCACTTTCTCTTAAACTAACTATTTCATAGCCATACGTATGACAAACCCCTCCTTCTGCATCATCAGAAGTACATCCCCCAGTGCCCAAATTTAAGTTGCCGCCTATCCAGTCAAAAATTACTGCCCTATAATTATCTCTATCTTCCCAGCCCATAAAAATAAGTGTGTGGCATATTGTTTCCCCTGCATTATTAGTGTCAAAGACAACATCTAAATACTGTCCGGGAACCAATTCATTTAAAACAACCCCATAAACTTTATTAGAACTTCTAGCAGATGTTGTGCACCTCCAACCATCTCCAGAACCTACTAGAACAGAAAGAATACTTCCCCTATAAATATTAAAATTATCTCCACTAGGAACCCCATAAACAGCTCCTGAAGTTCCACACCCTGCTTCTCCAAGGAGATTATATATAGCAGTGGCACAGTGAGCATTTTTCTTAGCAAGAACTCCCCCTTCTTCATATGTTGCAAAAGTTGTTCCAGGCACAATTTCTCCATCCTGTTGTTCTACTTCTTCCAAAACTCTCACGTTTGTGGTAGGGCCTAAATTCTCCCCTCCATGGACATAACAATCTGCTTCACTAGGATTATTTGAACTTCCAATTATATTACACCAAAAAGGTTTTTCTTCACTTTCATCTGGGACTTTACAATTAATCTGTTCGTAAACTCTTACAGGCGGAACAGGACAAATGATTTTATTTTCAAGATCGTTAGCATCAGGAACTTTTATATCGCATCCTCTTTCTAAAGTCCATCCGTCCCCATCACTAAAATCATTACAAACTATCTTTTTTTCTAAATTCTCATCAGGATTTGGATCAGGAGGAAGAGATTCTGGAACACAACATTGAATAGCACTTGTCCCCCCACAAAGACCAGTTTGCCAATCTCCATCACAAGAAGTTCCTAGAAAATTTCTATCTAGACAAGTTCCATCCAAACCGCAAGGATCTCCAACAAACTGACTATCTAGAATGCAACACCTAATATTACTTCCCCCAGGACAATCTAACTTTCTAACATTCCCCTCGCAAGAATTAAGCCCCAAAGGATCTCTTTCAGAATCAATAGAAATACATTGCCCAAAAGCCCCCATCTCTCCGCAAGGCAAACCAATAAAATCATCTTCAAATTCTTTAACCTCTGCAATCTCTACAATCTCTGCTTCTATTTCTGTTCCGACTTCAATAATGTCTGGAATTTCAAAAACTATAGCGTCCCTATTATATTCGTCTCCCCTAACATCTGGGATTTCATACCAAACAATCTCTCCTGGATCAATTCCAGAAGGGATAATAAATTTAGCACTATCACTAACATCTTCAGCTTCTTCTGCCGGAACAACATCGCAAATAACTTTATCTCCAGGTTCAATCTCATCTGAATCTAAATCCTCTGGACAAACAATTACTTTCAACTCCTCCTCAACACAATTTCCAAATATCCCCAATGCTCTTTTATAAACACAATTTTTATTCAACTGCATTCCAATTTCAGAGCATTCTTCTTGGGTACATTTTTCAAAATAATTATCTTTACAATCACTACACTCTGTTGGAGCATCTACCTCTTCTTGGGGCTCTTCCCCTTTTTCAGAACAAACACCCCCAATACCAAAAGTATTCTTAGCAAAAACGCAATCTCTTCCTGTTTTCTGTTCAATCTCTAAACATTCCTCTTCAGCACATATATCCCAGAAGCCTGATTTACAATCACTGCATTCCCCAGACACGGGGTCTTCCCCGGGGATGCTTGCAATTGAAACACAACACACACCCCCAACATCTTCACAATCAGGAGTAGCAATTCCTTCATAAACAGGACCTACACACTCAGAAGAACCCAAACATTCTCCATCCAACATCCCACAATAACCAAAAACATCCATTCCGGGAGGAACTCCATCAACACAACAAATCTCTCCAAGGTCTTCACAATCAGGAGTAACAATTTTCTCAAAAATTGGTCCCATACAATCAAGAGAATTCTTACATTCTCCCATTAATATACTACAATAATCTTTAACTCCTTCCTCATTAATGTCTATTTCAGATGCCTCATAGTCAACAGGCAAATCTCCAATTAAAATTAAAATTCCTTCTTTATTGTTCTTAGTAAAAAACCAATTAGCAAAATCAAAATATTGTAGGGACAAACCAGTTCCAGCAGCAAATTCTCCCCATTCAACTCCAGAATAAAAGCTTCTTCCATTATCAAGCTCTTTATGCCCAAAGAAGTAAGTCCAACCATTTGTAGAAGAAGAATAAAAATTACTATCTTCATTGGAAAAGAACCTCTCTCCAGCAACTTTAGGGGCTACAAATTTGAAAGTAACAATAGCAGAATCACCAACTGACCCATGCGTAATTTCAGTTTTAGATTCCATTGCAGTTATCTTTGCATTTCTTCCAGTTTTCCCACTTTTAAGACCATTCATTAAAGTAACTAAACCACCCCAATAACCCTTACCATTCAAACTATATGTGACATCATAGTGAACTCCTTTTGCCTCCCCAGCCTCTCCAACACTCTTCCACTCAGAATCCTCTTCTCCAATAACAGCGAACCCACATTTTTTATTAATCCAAAACCATCCTTCTCCCGCAACAAACGCATAACAATAAGTTCTAAATGGATTTATTCCTCCAGAATTAAATTCAAACTCAGAAGAATCTTTATTTTCTAAATCCTTAACATCTTCTACAGAAAGAGGAACATCATTCAAACAGATAGCAGGGTCTCCCTGACCATATCCATCTGGATCATGGCATCCTTTTTCACAGTCTTCTGCAATTTCATCACTACGAGAACATTTATCTGAATTAGGCCTATAAATCCCATAATACAACTTTCCATCAACATATTCGTTTGCTTGGGCTCCCTTTTGTTCCCCCCAACAGTAATAAGGGCACTTCTCTGCATTTACCATACTTGCAAAAACTTCTCCTCTCTTAAAATGTACAATTGCTTTTTGGTTATTCCAAAAGATTCTTTCTAAGATATTTGTTAAAATCCTAAGTTTGGCTTCCCCCTCTTCAGCATCATCTACACTCAATAAAACATCATTAAATTCATCATCGCTAAGATAGTTTCCATCTTCAAACAATTCATCAAGAAAATTCTCAGAAGTTTTGTTCAATGCATCTTCTTCTAACCCCAAATGTTTTATTACATCCTTTACACTATCCGTATCAATCCAACACCCAATACTTGTGTCCCCACAATAACCTACTTTCACCCAACGTGCATCTTCTGTTCCAGCTTTACTATCCACCCCAGCCCCAGGATCGTGGGTTGCACACTTTCTATATAATCCATTATTATACACGGCAGGATCAATAATATTTTCTGCAGCAGACTGCAAATTAGGATTTAATAGTTGATACATACTAGAAGACCCAGAAATGCATTCTTTCTCTGTTTTAATATCTGTTTCGCTAGCTTGTTGATTCATATAAAGATCACTAAGATAGTTAATTCCAAAGGAAGTAGAAACCTGTTGGAACCCACATTCTTGTTGGCCATTTACAACAACACAAAGCTCTTTGTAGCCAGAAGGTGCCTGGAAATCTTCTGTATTAAAAACACTCTGCCCAGCAGCAATATGTCCAGAATCAACAATTCTATCAAAAGTTGTATCTCTATAATAATCGCTACCACTACCTCCTCTCAAATAAACTTGATAGTAAGCCCCAGAATCTTTTCCAGCATAAATCTGATAATAAACTTTATAGTGCGAAGTTGGAGGATTTGTAATTGTTGTTAATTGCATTTCTTCAAATTTACCAGTAAACTGAACAGGAGATCTGGCTTGAGTTAATGAATCTAAAACCTCTCCACTATTTGGAAAAATTACTGACTGGAAAGTCCCACAAGGATCATTAATACTTATTTGATCCACAGATCTAAGTTTAAATGCCCTATATGCCTCTGCAGCGTAATATTGTTTAAAGTAATCTATTGAATCTCCAGCATTACTAATAGCATTCTTAAAGGTCATATATTCTCCACCTCCACGACTATTTTGCCCTAATAAAGCAGAACCAAGCTCAGTAATTCCTAATTGTAGAATAGGTTTCGCCTGCCTGTAAAAGAAATCACACAAGTAAATACTATGCATCTCGTCACAAATTCCAACTGTCTCTCCAGTATCCAAATTGTGTTGCAAACAATCTCTATATCCTTTATTAACTTGTAACCATCCATCTACACCCGCACTTATTGCAGAAACGCAAATCGGAACATAAACATCCCCTCCATGCCATTTAGCATTAGGGTAACATAAAACGACCCCTCCAAAAATTCCAGATTGAACAACATCCCTTACAGGATACTTTCCTCCTAGATCACATCTTGAACTAGGACAAACAAAAGGATCACAAAAGTTATACATTAAACTACAATCTTTAGGAGACATTAAATCTTGGCATTGGACTGAAGGAATTTCGGCTTGAGGTTGACCAACTTGATACCTCTTTCTATCTATAGTAACCCACCCTCTAGAATTCTTATTGGCGCTTTGAGCTTCTTCAATATTTCTTGTTGCTTGTCTAATTAAATTTTCAACTTTACTTGGATCCAAGTTATGGAAAGCAGTGTAATCATCTCCTGTTCCAAGATTAATCATGCTACAAATATCATCTCCAGAAATATATTCTTCAAGCCCATTTTCTCCAACATTACACAACCAAAAGCTCCTAACAACTCCAGATTTATCAAAAGCGGCTATATTTCCTCCAACAGGCAAAGTTGATTTAGTTGCAGCATACCATCCATTAACAGTATCCACAGGAACAACCGCTGGATATCCTCCAGTTAATTCGTTATCAAAATACTTAACTCTAGGATTAGTATAAGGATTTCTATAGGAAGCGGCATCTCTCTTTACATAAACTGTGTTTTCAACTGCATTTATTATTGCTGTCCCTTCATTATTATCATCTCCTTTTTGCCTAAATATTCTCTCTCCTTCTAAATCATAAATCAAAGGCCCATCATCATCTCTCTTTACAGCCATTTTACTTCCATCCCCACTATCTTCGGTGTCTGCTAAAACCACCATAAAACTTCCATGATTAGACCCAGAAACATAGATTGGCTCTCCATTTTCAACATTTGGAATATTTCTCGCTTGGTTATAAGTTCCTTTTGTTAATCCTAAATAGATATTTTCCCTTTGTTGTTTTAAGTCTCCAGTATAAGTATATCCTACCTTATCAATATCAATGTTTGCCCTATTAGCAACTTCAGAAATTTGATTAAAGTTCCTTGCATTCTTTTCCAAATCAGTCAAAGAAGAGTACAATCTTTCCCTAGCCATATCATTAGCGGGATCTTCCTGAAGTGCAAGACTATAATACTCAATTTCCTTTAATTGTTCTACGGAATATACATTTTTCTTAAATGCATAATTTTCATCATCCACTTTCTTACTTAAAACTTCATCAATTTCAGAGATATCCACCCCCACACCCAAAGGAGTGACACCATCTTCTGCCAACTTTGCATAGAATTTTCCATCTGGTCCAACATATCCTTTACTTTCCAATTGATCTAAAGTATCTCCCAAACCACTATTCGGATCATTAATCCTATTCTCCAAATAACAATCAACCAATTGCTGTTGATTTATATAAGATCTCTCTGCAAAGTTTCCATCATCTCCTTTAACTTCTCCCTCACAACGAGCCAGAGCATCATTTTGGCTTTTCAAAATATCTGTGTACATTTTAACATCATTGTCTATTTCCTTAGAATGCTCCAAGAAACAATCATCTAAGGAACTATATTCTGGTTCTTTTGCGGCCATCGCTTTCTGACAGACCTCATTCCATCCCCCTTTCCCTTGCATAACAGAAGTTCTTGCAATTGATCCCCCGTTCATATTATTTATTAAATTCTTAAGTGTTAATCCAAGACCAACCCCTGTACAAACCTTGTTCCCTATTTCAACTGTTGTTTCTAAGTATTCTGCAGTAGTATTCAGCCACTCAATCCTCCCATCAAGCGTCTCAATTTTTTCATTTATCCTTTCATCGGACATAGGGAATTTTCTCTTTTCAATTGCAACCCTATAGGGAAAAGTAGAATTTGAGAATTGATTATTTACCATTGGAACAACAGTAACCCTAGCAACTTTTTCAAGATGAATATCCTTGAGAGTTACATAATAATCCCCAATAGAAATTTCTTTATTCAAAGTAAGCTGTTTATTATCTGTAACAAAATTTCTCTCAACAAAATTCTCAACCCTTTGGAAATTAATAGTTGCCCTATCATCTCCTAAATCTTCCAAAGCAATTGATTCTGGATTAAATCCAAGTTCTATTTTTCCCGTATCAGAAACCCTTATATCATAATCGAAATTATCATCTGTATTCTCGTTGTAAGAAGAATCATGCCAGAATAAAAACGCAGTTCCCTCATAAAGACCCATATTTCTCAGAACCGTAGCTTTATTTTTTTCTCCATCCTCATTAAGGAACTTTTCTTGATCTCCTCCAGATTCAGAAACATCAATCCAGGAGGCTCTTCCAAGAACACTAGCATCACTTCCCCAGTACCATTTTTCTGTTGATTTATCAAATCTAAAATCCACATCCCTTGAATTTCCTTGGGTATTCACATATCTTCCATCACTTTTAAGATGAGTCATATCCGAAAAACTTTCTAATCCTAAAGACGCACCATCTTCCCCAAGAACAATATCCACAAGCATCTTCATTCCTTCTGCATAATCTTTATCTTTAAGATCATCTATTATTCTCTTGTCCCTATTCTCCAAACTAACTTTTGAGAGGCCAGAATCAAAAGTTTCTAATTTTATAAAGTTCTCCCCAGGAATTGTGTCATCGTGATCTTGTATCAACCCTTTTCTCCAAACCCTCATATACCAAGCCCCCTTGTAATATTTATACATAACATTCTTAGAATCTTTAATTTTCAACTTCAAACCAGGAGTTTCTATATCTTCAAAAGAAGAAACCTCTTCTTCATCTTCAGGAATGTTTTCTTGAGAATCATAATCTACTTGCCCTCTAAATCCATCTAAAAAGAAAATTTCATCTTTTCCAAGCTTAACCAACTCTACTTTTCCATTAGGACCTCTAATATAAATTTCAGCCCCGTACTGCTCATAGGTTGGATTCCTTACTCTTTCTAAACTTATTTCTTTTAAGTCTCCATTAATTAAAACTTCAAAAATATTATCCCCCGTATTTGAAATTGTATATTCATCATAACAAAGAAGATTTACTCTCGGCATCACCAAAGAATTAGGATAATACTCAATAAACTCATCACAAAAAGTTAGTAAATTTTCTGTCTCTCCAACCCTGCTAGCAAGCACTAAAGCCTCATAAAGAGCTTGCTCTCCTAAAGAATCAAAAGAACCATCCGCAGCAGATACTTCCGAGTAGAAATCCTCAACAGTTTCAAAATCCTCAATAGCATTGTCATAGTAACCTCTAGAATTTGAATTAAGATCCAAAGCAGAGAAATAATCACTCCCTCCAGAAGAAGAGAAACCATTTAATTCAATTTCTCTAGATTTAAATCTCTCTCCATCACCACGCTTAATAAGAATCTCAAAATCTTCTCCTTTAACCAACCAAGTAACTCCTTCTACAGAAACCGCAGACAAAGCAGAAAGAGAATTTACAAAATTATCCACAAAAGCAGCCCCAGTCCCCAAATCTTTAGTTCTATGCTTAACAAACCTTGCAACGGCCCTCAGTTGAGTATCATCTAACTTTACAATTCCTCTTTCGGAAGGGGCAGCAAAAAGAACAACAAACATATCCTTTTCAGCTAGAGAATTATCAAAACTTCCAACGTATCCTAAGAAAACATCTTTATTCCTATCCGAATAAATCTTATCTCCCAGTTGAAATTCTAATTTATCGAGGTGACCATCCTTATCCTTATCAAATTCTAACTCCACTCCTGGAGATCTACTCAATAAAGAGGTATATCCTCTTCCATCATCATCAATGCAACGAATCTCTGCAGACTGGTGCAATCCTTGATGTTCAACACTCAAAACAGTACATTTATCCTCTAAAAATTTCTCTCCCTGCTTAACTTCAACAACCTCAGAATTGACTCTTAAACGAGCAGTGGTATCTGGATTTTCTACATCATTCAACCTCAATTTAAATCCTGCCATGCAAGGACTCAATCCCGGCAAATAAATTTCAGGAGATTCTTTACCCCTCTCAACAGTATAAGAAGAATATCTTAATTGACTATAATCTCTTCCTTCAGATCTTGAAGGAAATCCGGTAGTTACTTCTGCGTCAGAATAAATAGAAATTCTTGCCTCATGATCTCCAACTCCTTCTGCTCTTAGGTATCCTCTTCCATCCCAAAAACCATATTGCAAATATCTATCTTGAAATTCGGAATCACTTAAAACAGGCAGATAAAATTCAGACTTACCAATTCCAAAAGCCCCCTGAATATCATATCTTAATGTGGCAGTCAAATTCCCTTCTACAAAATCAGGCATTGCAGATTCATTTGCATTTTTTCCAACAATAATAACAACATAACCTAAGTTTTCCAGCATAGGATTATTAACAACCCCACTAGGAATCCTTCCTAAAGCAGCCTGTGAAGGATAATAAGCAATATTCTTAACAACCCCCCCTCCAAAGCTCCTATCCGGAACTATTTTCATTGATTTAATTGTCTCAACATCAATTAAGGGATTTATTTGGGTTGCAGCAATCTGACAATAAACAGCAACATCTTCTTCTTCCAGCAAATCACTTCTAATAGGATTTGGTTCACAACTAAAAGGGACAATTTGTAATAAAAAATCAGTTCCAGTCTCGCACATTGATTTATCAAAAGCCAAACTATTTTGCGCAAAAGCACCCACCCCCCCTGTTGCAACATATTGCATAATGTCAGGGTATGACTTTGTATACGCACTACCAAAAGAGATTACAAATAAGAAAACAAATGCAAATACAAAAATTAATTTTAAATTTTTATTCATTTAAGTTTAATATCCACCCCCGTCTGATCAAATAAAATATAGTTTTCTTGTAGCTGAGAAATTGTTTTTGGATTTGGGAATCTCTCAAAGTTAATTTCCAAAACATTTGAAGATTTTAATTGGTCCTCTGAAATAGAATGCTCTTCTGCTCCTCCAGCAACTAAGGCATTTGTAAGTGCCTGTTCGGGATATTCAACATCAACACATTCTTCTCTTGTAGCTCCAAAGTAACCTAGTATTGGCCCTCTAGGAACGTCATAACATTGCTCATAGGTCATTTCAGGGAATTCTAAACGAGAATCTGCATAAACATAAACTCTAACTTCATAATCTCCCTCGCTAAGTTCAACCTGCTTTTGTTGAGGATAATAAACAGCTTTAACTTTATCCTCCGAAACAAAATTAATTATTGCCTCATCACTATATCTTTTGCCCTCCATAAATAAATTCAAATCCAAGGTATAGAGTTTATCTAAGAAAAGATTAACTTGGCCCCTCTCCACACTAGAATACATAAAGCTTCCTTCTTCATACCCTTCTGCTTTAGCTAAAATAAATCCATTAACACACTGAGGTAAATTACCTTCAAATATCCCTCCCCCAGTTCCCCCAAGGTAACATTTATCATTTAAACAATTATAAGAAAGATTTGCTTCCACCCTATTCCCGTCATTACCATAAACAGAAATAAGCGTGGGGCTATTCATTCCAGCACATAAATCTATTCCCTTCTCTAATCCGAGAGCATCTCCAGCCAAAGGCTCTCTTGCTCTATTCCCTTGGATAACAACAGCCATAGGAAATTGGAAAACTTCATTAGAATCTCCAGAATGAACCTGAACTAAAACAGGATAATTCATATTATAAACAAAATGGTAACTTACATAACAAAATCCTAAAATACCCATTCCAGGCTGGTTCCCCACAGGGTCTGCTCTTAAAATATTATCCTCGCTAGGATTAACTTCAAAACTTCTAGGCCAATGTCTAGAATTGATAAAGCGGACATCGTTATTTGTGCCAATCTCCACATCAAAATATTCCTTTTCATTTCCAACTTTCATTGCCATTGTGTTTATCTCAAGCGCCTCTTCAATATCATAAAATACATTATCCGCAACCCAAACTTTTGGGGCACAAGTAAACTCAACCCCATCAACCGGAGCGTATAAGTTCAGAACATCTAGGCCATAATCTTCCAAAAACATTTCCTCTTGCTCATACTCATAAACTTTCAAAGCATCCTCATACAAACTTCCAAGCTTTGTTACAATTGCTATATGGTGCCTTTCTACTGAGATAGTTTCTCCTTCAAGAGATGCTACAAAATCCAAATCCAAATCCAAAACAACCTCCCCATCTTTTATCTTAACTTTAGGAGTTCCCTCACCAAAAAGCAAAGTCATCTCAGAAGCATAATAACTATCAAAATTACAATAATCCATTCTAGAAATAACAAACTCCTCCAACTCCCCTTCCATATCCTCTACGGTAGGAATTTGTGTTTTGTGCATTCCCCCTCCAGAAATATAATCCCAATAGGGAATAGAAGTTCCAACGAAGTTTAACTGAGAAGAAAATGGAAATGCCAAAGAGCCAGGTTCAAATTCTGGCAATTCAATATATCCTCCTTGGACTGAAAGAGCATCCACCCCAAGCTGGAGATTTTCCTCTATACAAGTAAGAAATGTATTATATACCGGCTCAAAATTTCTTGGAACTTTTGAAGGCCCTGGCCTATCCCAAAAAACAAAGAATCCTACGACCATTGCTACAACAAGTATGGCAATTATAATGAAAATTGTTAATTGGCCCCGCTTATTCATTTTTATCTTTTACTCCAATTTTATCTTTTATTAACTCTATGATCTCAGTATTTATATCTTTTTTAATAACTTTCTTAAACTTTTCCCAAAGTTTCTCATCCTCTATAAGAAGTAAATACTTTTTCATTATCAAACTCCAAATACTTAAGATAATTCCTATATATAAAGTTTTCTTATTAACTTACTTAATTACTTAATTACTTACTTACTAAGTAAATTCCATTAAAAATAAGTTGACAAATTACAAAATAAGAATTAAAAATTATGTCTCTTAACTTTCAAAAAATTAAATCCGCCAATAAAAATCAGAATTCCCCCAATTAGAACAATCCAATCTTCAATTTTTAATATAAATGCAGGAATTTTAACAAAATCTAAAGACATATTCACAAAATATAAAGCTAAAATTAAGAAAATTAAGAAAATTGCCATCTTCCCCTTACTTCTTTTATAGTGCCTCATGAGCAATCTAGCAAACAAACATATTTAAATATTTCCAAGAATATCTTTTTCAGTACTTTGAGGAAAATACAAAAAAAACCAGATGTTTCATTAACTCTAAGTACAATCCTAAGGGAAGATTAGACTTTGGTGTCTATTAACCCTAAGTACAATCCTAAGGGAAGTTCAAAAGAAACCGTTAGGTGTCTTTTATGGTCCTGTAGTCCAATGGCTAAGACGTATCCCTGACTTGGATAAAATCCAGGTTCAATTCCTGGCAGGACCATTTTAATCGAACTTGTTTAGTGCCTGAACTTTCCAATGTTCAGGTGTTAGGCTGAACTTCAGTTTTTCTGTGAAGCCCGATTCCTGGCAGGACCATTAATTTTTCCTAGATTTTTCTCCCCCAATAACCTGCCCCCAACTATCTTCAAAGACCTCAAAAGAAAATTCTCCCCTATCAAACCCCCCCAATCCAATTAATTCATCAAAAAGACTCTCGGGAAGATTTCTTTCTTCATTAAAATAATTCTTTAAAGTAGAATAATTAACACCAATTCCTCTATTAATTAGTTCCCTTAAAGAAGGAGCATTAACTTTTTCCAAAACTAATTTTAAAAATTCCCTTTGTTTTCCCTTTTGAAACCTAATTCTCATGAAATAACTGCGGGACCATGCTATAAAAAACTTTATAAACCAATCTCCCAGAGTAAAACTATGAAGATTCCAAAAACAACAAAAAGATATTGTCCAAGTTGTAAAAAAAAGACTGAACAAAAAATCAAATTAGTAGGAACAGGATTCTCAAGAGGAGTAATGACAAGAGGTGGAGGAAGAGCAAGAGCAAAACTAAGAGGATTAGGTGTGGGTATTGGAAACAAAGGAAAATGGGGATCTAAACCAGCACAGGCAAAACACAAAAGAAAATCAAAAACAACTAAAAAAACAAACATAATGTACACTTGCAAGGTATGCAATAAATCTAAATACCAAAAAAGTGGCATTAGAGCGGGTAAACAACTACAAGAATAAAATGAAAATTAACCTTAAGTACAAAATCAAGGGAATCTCAAAAGAAACCCGCGCAGCGGGAGGTGTCTTTTAATGGCAATAGCAAAAAAGAAAAAAAAGTTTTTTGATGTGGAAATGTCTATAATTAATAGAGACACCCAGCTTCAAGCAATGAATATTTCAGAATTAGAAGGAAGAGAAATAAAATACGACCTAACAAGAATTCTTAAAGGAAAAAGCATTTTGATGAACTTTAAAGTTAAAGTTAAAGACGACAAAGCAATATCTATTCCAAAAGAGATAAAATTAATGCCATACTATTTGAGAAGAATGGTTAGAAAAGGAACAGACTATGTAGAAGATTCTTTTGTAGTAGAATGTAAAGATGCTGAAATGCACGTTAAACCTTTTATAATTACTAGAAGAAAAGTATCAAGGGCCGTTAAGAACGCCGTTCGTAAAAATGCGAAGGAAGAATTAATCAATTACTTCAAAACAAAAACATCTGAAGAAATTTTTGAAGAAATACTAAGAAATAGACTACAAAAAACACTTAGTATGAAACTAAAGAAAATTTACCCATTATCTCTATGCGAAATAAGAAGCCTAAAGATAATGAAAGAAATTGAAACTAAAAAGGAAGCTAAAGAACCAAAGGAAGCTAAGAAAGAAGAAAAAGCCCCTGAAGAAGACAAAAAAGAAGAAACCAAAGAAGATTCTCAAAAAGAATAAATCTTTTAAACTAAATAATTCTCAGAAACCTATGCCTGTGTAGCTCAGTGATAGAGCGGCTGCCTTGTAAGCAGTAGGTCGGGGGTTTGAATCCCTCCACAGGCTCTCTTATATTATTTATTTTAACTTAACAGCAGTCCCGTAAGCCAACATTTCCGAAGCACCCTGCATAATCATTGAAGTCATAAATCTAAATCCAATAACCGCATCTGCATTCATTTCAATAGCAGCATTAATCATCCTATTAAAAGCCTCTTCACGAGCCTGTGTTGTCATATCTGTGTAAGTCTTAACTTCGCCACCAACCATGCTCTTAAATCCAGCCCCAATATCTCTTCCAATATTTCTGGCTCGAACAGTATTTCCTTTTACAACCCCTAAAACTTCCTTAATTTCCTTCCCAGGAATTTTATCAGTTGTAAGAACAATAATTTCTTTACTCATTTTTTCCCTCCTTTCACAATCCTATCTTTTCTTTGTTCAATATTATCTTCTTTCTTCCACATCAATAAAACAATTCCTATAACCAATGAAGGAATACCATAAATTAAAGATACAAACATACCTTCAGATTTAGAAACCACAGGGACCATTATTAAAACAACACCTAATACTATTAAAATAATTCCAACGATTATTGAACTTAATGGATGCTTTACCATAAAAAATAAAAGAAACACGGATTAATAAATCTTACTTCTCAATAATTTCAACTTTTTTTCCATCAACTAAAATCTTAACAACTTCCTTAGGCAAATTTGCAATTTGTCCTTTATCAAAAGGACCCATCATTTCCCCATCCATTCCAACAAACTCTCCAACGCTTCCTAAAAAAACAACCATCTCATTTCTCTGTTCCGGTTCCCCAGTCCCCTGGCTCAACAACCCATTTAACTTTTTATCAGAACTATCTGTACACCTCATTAATTCCTCAAATAAATCTTTTTCAATAGCTAACATGTTTTCAAAATCTTGTTTAGATATTCCTGTTTCTGTTGCGATCAAAACTAAATTAAGAATTTTTTTTCTTCTCCTTATTATTAGTTCTTTAAACAAAGTAATTGCGTTCTCCAATTGCTTCTTAACCTTTAGAACATTATCAGAAAACTCTCCTTCACTAGCTACAAGTTCCTTCTTCTCTTTAAGATATTTTGAAACCTCCCCTATGAAATTCTTCTGAAGAGGTTGTAATTGCTCAGAATACCTCTCTTTCCTAGCAGCTTCATATATATCATTATAAGATATCATAAAAATCCCAACAAAACCCTCTTTTTAACCATTATTATAATTTAAAGAATAGTTACAAATCAATAACTCCGTCCTTAGTTAAAGCCGCAAATCTTATCCCCACAGGCAACCCTAATAAGGCGGAAATTAAAGACATATGTTCTTTTCCATCTCCAGAAGCAATACTTAATGCGACTTCCGTTCCATTAATCTTCCCTTGCAATTTTTTTGTAAATTCTTCTCTTAAATCTTTTATTTTCTTACTCATATCCACCTTAATAAATTCAAATTCTTTAGGGTGGCTAAAAGATTTTGCAAAATCCTCTCCTAAAACAATTACCTTATCCCATTCTCCATGGGCCATTAAACCTGAAACCTGTGCCCAAGTTCCTTTTCCCGAAGATAAAAGTGCTATGAGTTCCATTCTAAACTCTTCCCTCCAAAGGAATATTTAAAACGCTTGCCATTTTTTTAAGATAATTCGGCCATAATTTCCCCTCTTGGTCTTGCTCAGCCACAATAAACATTGCCTTAGCCTTATTAATTTCTTCAATTGAATATTTGGAAGAATCTACCACATACCCTTCCCTAGAAAATTGAAAATTTGCCTCTTTAAGAACCATATTAGACCCACTCAAATTCTCCAAATCCCCCTTTAATTCATTGACTCTAAAAACAAATCCAGAATACTTTGAAGAATTCTCCAGATCATTTAAATCCTGAACATGAAAATATCTTACTTTTCGTCCTTTTTCCTCTCCCATCATTAAAACTCATGCCCCCTTTTATTTTTAAGAATATCTATAGTAAAGTGCAATCAAAACCTTTAAATACCAAAAATCTCTCAAAAAACTAAGTCGTTTGAACCATATCGCTTTGGAATATTATCTATGTCCAAAGATGCATAATTTGGGAGACCTACAAAGGAAAAAATTCAAATGGAATTTGATGAACAATTAAAAAAAGCTCTTGAAGAGTTAAGAAAGTCAAAAGAAAGAAAATTTGACCAAACTGTAGATCTAATTGTAAATTTACAAAAATTAGATCTAAAAAGAACAAATATTAACGTTGTTGTGAATATCCCACATAAAGTTAAAGAAAAGAAAATAGCAGGATTCTTAGAAGTAGAAAATAAAAACGTAGATACGATTACTCCTAACGAATTTAAAAAGTACAATGATAAAAAACTTCTTAAAAAAATAGTGGCAAAATATGACTTTTTCATTGCACAAGCAAGTGTGATGCCAAAAGTTGCTTCAACATTCGGTAGAATCCTAGGACCTGCAGGAAAAATGCCTTCTCCACAATTAGGAATAATTATGAATGCAGATGATAAAGCAATTGCCGAATTAAAACAAAAAATTAACAATAGCATAAAGATAAAAGTGAAAGAAGCAAGCATCAAACTTCCAATAGGAAAACAAAGCATGAAAGATGAAGATATTATAGAAAACATACACTCAATTTACGCTACTTTGATAAAAGAATTCCCAAGAGATAAAGAAAACATAAAAAATATAGAATTAAAATTCACAATGACTAAACCAGTTAAAATAAAGGTAAAATAAAATGGCAAACCCAAAAGCACAAGTTTCAGAACTAAAAAAACAAACAGTAAAAGAATTATCCGGTTTAGTTAAAACTAAAAAAACAATTTTAATTGCCTCAATAAAAGGAATCCCTGGAGGACAATTTCAAGAAATTGTTAAGAAGCTTAGAGGAAAGGCTATTGTTAAAGTCCCAAAGAAAAATTTAATCTTTAGAGCATTAGACTCAAGCGATTCACAATCAAAAGAACAAGTAGAAAAATTAAAAGAAAAGATTGATGATGCTTTTGCAATTTTATTCTCTGATTTAGATGCATTTGAATTATCGGGGGTTTTATTAAAAAATCAAAGCCCAGCAAGAGCAAAAGTAGGCCAAGAAGCACCAAGGGATATTGAAGTTCCAGAAGGTCCAACAGAATTAATTCCAGGTCCTGCAATCTCAGAATTAGGGGCACTAGGAATTCAAATTCAAATCGAAAACGGAAAAATAACAATTAAAGAATCGAAGGTTATTGCAGAAGAAGGTAAAAAAATTTCTCAAGGTGCAACAAACTTAATGACAAAATTAGATATTAAACCATTCAAAATTGGTTTCTTACCGTTATGCGCTTTTGATACTCAAGAGAATAAATTTTATTCAGAAATAAAAATAGATAGGGAAGGAACTCTTGCAGACTTAAAATATGCTGCTGGAAAAGCCTTGCCTTTTGCTGTTTTAATTGGTTATATTTCAAAAGACACTGTTAAAGTTATGATTGGTAAAGCTAGTGCTCAAGCAAGCAAGATAAATAGAATAATGACTGGAGAACCAGAACCAGTTGCAGAAGCAGCTCCTGCTGCAGAAGAAACTAAAGCTCCAAAAGAAGAAAAAAAGGAGGAACCAAAAGCACCAGCGGGTGAAGGACTTGCAAGTCTTTTCGGTTGATGCTAAAACTCCCATCTTTTTAGGAGAGGAAAACAAATAAATGGAAAACATATATGCAACACTTTTACTGCACAAAGCAGGAAAAGAAGTTAACGAAGCAAACGTGAAAAGTATTGTTGCGGCTGCTGGAATTGAAGTTGATGAATCAAAAATCAAATCTTTAATTGCCAGTTTAGACGGCGTTGATATAGACAAAGAACTAGAAAACGCCACCATGGTTGCTGCTGCTCCTACTGGAGCTGCAAGTGCTCCTGCAGAAAAGAAAGCAGAAGCAAAACCAAAGGAAGAAAAGAAAGAAGCTGCAGCAGAAGGATTGTCTGCTCTATTCGGATAATTTTATTTTTATTAAATATCCCAATATCAGGCAATCCCTAACTTTTCTAGTTTTAACTAAATACTAGTTTAACTAGGAATTTTCCATAGCACAATAATTTTTTTAAAGAAAAGAGTTTTCAAAAAGAGATGATTAATGGTTTTAGGAGAATAAACCTTGAAAATATCAGAAGCATACGCGAGATAATATTAGATGACAAAATAATCCATGAGTTTAATGGCTGCCAAATAAAAGCCCTTGTCATACTAAAAAGAGACCAAACTTTTGAAGCCGCCTATAGAATAACAAGAATAGATGGGCAAAAAGTAATAAATGTCAACAGCTATTTTATGGACGAAGAACAAGGAAAAATAAAAGCAATGATCTATCACGAAGCCTATAGAGATAAACAAGAATCAACAGGACATTACAATTATCTAGACAAAAGACTCACAGAAATAGGAATATAAAATGGACCAAAAAGCAATACTCGGAACAATCTTTGCAATACTTTTAATCTCAATACTTTTTACTTCTCAAGAGTCAAATAGATGGCAACCATTTCTATTCTTCGGGATTATTTTCGGAGCATTATGGTTTTTTAAGGAATAAAATCTATTTATTAAATCCAACACTCTTAATTAAATCAATTCCAAGGATTCTTCCCATGACTCCCTTACGACATTCTTTTTCAGAAAACCTTTGCTCTTTAGGAATTGTTTCCTCTCCCTTGTAAAGCAAAACAGGAACCGGATCTGCAGAGTGATTTTTAAGCTTACAGGGAGTAGAATGATCTGCCGTAACAACCACTTTAATTTTATTCGGAGGGGCAAATTTTCTTAAAAACTTAAAAAGCGTTATATCGAGATACTCAACCATTAACTTTTTCTCAAAAGGTTTATTATCATGCCCAGGATAATCAGTTTCCTTAATGTGTATAAACGCATAATCTGAACTTTTCTTATACTTTTTCAAAAATTTAATAGAGTACTTGCAAGCTTTCTTCAATCCCTTCCACAAATTTTCATAAGCATCAAGTCCCTTCAACCGAGGATATTCAAAAGAAGTGTTTTTCATTTCACAAGTTTTTACAAATCCCTTCTCCAAGGGAGTGTACGTTATCGAAACCCATTTCTTATACTTTTTTAATTTTGGAGGTTCTATTCCCGGCCCCCTAAACATTAAATAATTTGCAGGCATCAATCCTCTTTTAACCCTCTCAATATTAACTGGATGCTCTTTCAGAACATCATAAACCTTCTCAATAAACTCATTCACAATATTTACAGTATAGGTAGTATTTTCATCATCATCCATCGCCTTACATTTGAAAACCTTACTAACTTCTTCCGATTTCCCCTGATAATAAGTTGCATCATTTCCAACAAAATTATCTGAAAATCCTCCTCTGAAAACTAAGACTGCCCTATGTTGAACTGTGGGGACAAAATCAAACTTTACTGGCATCTCAATTTTATTAATTGCTTTTGCAAGGGATTGCGCTTCAACAGTTGTTAACGTCCTCCCAACTCTTCTATCAATAATCTTTCCCTCTTTCAGAGAATCAATGCTTGCAAAATTAGCCCTTAAAGCCAAATCACCTCTTGTAAGATTTAAATCAGTTCCTCTAGCTTCTAATTGACCACGAGTACTATTAATTAATTTATTTCCAAAAATAGAAACTAATGCTTCGTCAGATTCAGGGATAAATCCTGGTTTAACAGGATACATATAACCTAACTCCCCTCTTGCAGCCAAGAAGTCAAGATTTGGTGTATTTGCTGCCTCCAAAGGAGTTTTATCTCCCAGTTGTTTGTTAGGTAAATCTCCAATCCCATCAATGATAACTAAAACGCCTTTCATTGTAAAATCTCAACGAATATTCCATTTATAAGAATTTAGATATCCCAAAAGTAGTAACAGGGTTAATATTATAAACAGTAGATTTCTCCTAAAAATATGTTTGGAAAGCTAAAAAACAAGTTAAAAGATTGGACAAAAAACCTTTCAAAAAAAGCAGAGGAAGTTGAGGAAGAAGTTCAAGAAAAAGTAATTGAAGAAACAAAAGTAGAGGAAACTAAAGAAGAACCAAAAGATAAAAAGACTAAAGCAGACAAAAAAGCTGAAAAAGAAAAAAAGAAGGAAGAAACCAAAGAAAAGAAACTTAAGAAGAAAGAAGAAAAAAAAGCTAAAAAGAAAGAGAAAGAATCTAAACTTCCTGAAAGAGAAGAAACAAAAACAATTTCGGACATAATTGAAGACAAGAAACTTGAAGGAGAAGCAGAGAAAGAAGTTGAAAAGGAGATTGAAAAATTAGAAGAGATAGAAAATGAATATGAAAAAGAAGAACTAGAAGAAAATCTTGGAGCAGAGAAAGAAGTTGAAAAAGAAAAAGAGGAACTAAAAGAAGATATTAAACCAAAAGAAAAAAGATCATTCTTTCAAAAAATAACCTCAAAAGTCAACAAGGTAAAAATTTCTGAAGAAGCCTTTGATGTTTACGCAGAGGAATTAGAAATGCTTCTCATAGAAAACAACGTTGCATTGGAAGTTGCAGAAAAAATGATTAAAGATTTGAGAAAAGAAATTGTTGGAAAGGAAATGTTGAAAAAAGAAATAGAAGGACAAATTCAAGAATACTTTAAAGACATTATAAGAGACATCTTAATTGAACCCTTTAGCTTAGTTGATAAAATAAAAAATCGTGAAGATAAAACTAAACCCTATGTAGTTTTATTCTGCGGAATAAATGGAACGGGAAAAACAACAAGCATTGCAAAGATTGCCCAACAAATGAAAAAGAGTGGCCTCAAACCTGTTCTTGCTGCAGCAGATACTTTCAGAGCTGCATCAATTGAACAAATAAAAAAACACGCAACAAAACTAGGCCTTAAAGTAATTGCTCATGAATATGGTTCTGATCCAGCAGCAGTTGGATTCGATGCAATAAAATATGCTGAAAAAAACAAACTAGATGTGGTACTAATAGATACTGCAGGAAGAATGCACACAGAAAAAAATCTCATGGCACAAATTGAGAAAGTTGTAAAAGTAACAAAACCAGATACAAAAATCTTCGTAGGAGAAAGCATAACTGGAAATGACATAGTAGAACAAGTAAGAAGTTTTGATTGGGCTATACAAATTGATGGAATAATCTTAAGTAAAGCAGATATTGATGAAAAAGGGGGAACTGCTTTAAGTGTTGGGTATGTTACAAAAAAACCAATTCTCTATTTAGGAACTGGCCAAGAGTACGATGAAATAGAACCTTTTGACAAAGAAAAATTCATTAAAAAATTAGGTTTAGATGAAGAATAATTCTCAAAACCCAAAAACTTAATAACCCTTAATATACTCCTAAAAAGATGCTAGAAAAGCTTGGAAATGTATTAAAGAAAGCCACAAATAAAATAGCGAATGCCATATTTCTTGATAAAAACCTGGTAGATCAAATAGTAAGGGATTTACAAAGAGCATTAATTGAGGCAGATGTAAATATTGTCCTAATAAAACAACTTACAGATAAAATAAAGAAAACAGCATTGGATGAGAGGGTAAAAGGAATTGAAAAAAAAGAACACCTAATCAAACTTTTACATGATGAACTAGTAAAAATTCTTGGAAAACACAAACAATTAGAATTAAATTCAAAAAAACAAGAAAGAATCATGCTCTTAGGACTTTATGGAGCAGGAAAAACAACAACAATCGCAAAATTAGGTAATTGGTTTGGGAAAAGAGGAAAAAAAGTTGCCCTTCTTGGACTAGATGTCCACAGACCTGCAGCAAAAGAACAATTAGAACAGTTAGGTAAAAAAAATAATCTCAATGTTTTTGTAAATCATGAAGAAAATGATGCGGTTAAAACCTATAAAAAATTTAAAAAAGACCTCTCAAAATACGATCTTGTCCTAATAGACACGGCAGGACGTCATACACTTGATAAAGAACTTGTAAAAGAAATAAAAGAATTAAATAAAGAAATAAAACCAACACAAACAATTTTGGTAATGCCTGCGGATATTGGCCAAGCAGCAAAGAAACAAGCTCAAGAATTTAAAGATGCATTAAATATTTCTGGAGTAATTGTTACAAGAATGGATTCAACTGCAAAAGCAGGAGGAGCCCTGACTGCTTGCTCTGAAATTAACGCTGGAGTATACTATATTACAACCGGAGAAAAAATGAATGATATTGAAGAATTCAACCCAGAATCTTTCCTATCCCGGCTTCTTGGTATGGGAGATCTACAAACATTAATTGATAAAATAAAATCAGTTACCAACGAAGATGAGCAAGAAGAAATGCAAAAACGTATTGAAGAAGGAAAACTAACTTTGGAAGACGTTATAGAACAAGTTAAATCCATGAATCAAATGGGTGGCTTTGACAAATTAAAGGGACTAATTCCAGGAATGAGCAAGGCAAAAATCCCTGAAGGCATGCTTGGAACACAAGAAGAGAAAATAAAGAAGTGGGAACACATAATTAAATCTATGACAAAAGAAGAAAGAGAAAATCCAGAAATTTTTGAAAAGCAAACCTCAAGGATAGGGCGTGTGGCTAAAGGATCTGGGGTAAACAACTCAGACGTTAGAGGATTATTAAAGCAATATAAAATGCTCCAAGAAATGACTTCTGGGGGAATGGAAGATATGGATATGAGCAAAGGTATGTCACAAAAACAAATGCAAAAAATGATGAAAAAGTTTGGCGGAAAGAAAGTTAGGAGAATGTAACCAATTACACCTCAACGCTTTTATACTAAAAATTCTAAAAATATTAATACAAAATGAAACATTTAAAGAAGTTGACAAAAAGAAAATACAGATTACTGGCAGTAATCTTCGGAATTTGTTTTATTGCTTCTGGGATTTTATCCTTTATGACTCCGGAACAAGCATGCGGAGGAATAGAAACTTCATGCTACGCAGTCCAACAATCAGGATACAAAGAAACACTTGGGGTAAACAATAGTTATTTTGGTTTAATTGCCTTCTCAATTCTAGGAGTCTTATCACTAACCTATCTAAACTTTCCTAAAAAAAGAACAAAGAAATTCCTAACCTATGGTATAATCGCCGGAGCAGCAATTGCATTATATTTCCTATACCTACAATTTTTTGTAATAAATGCTATATGTCAATATTGTTTTATAGTGGATGTAGGAACATTATTAACACTCGCAATCATGTTTATCTGGAAAGATTAAAATCAAAAGATTTCTAAAACAAAAAGTTTATATATCAAATGATATATAAATTAATATGTCCATTTTAACAAAAAAACAAAAATCATTTGCAAGAAGCCCTACTTTAGAAACAGTAAGCATGGTGGAAGAAACAATAAATAAATATTCTGGTAAATTTAATAAAACACAAATATGGAAAAAATTACCAAAAAAAGTAATGTGGCAAACCTACCTATTAATTATAGATTATCTCATGGAAATAAACAAAATTGCAATGGATAGAAATGATACTTTAGGATATATATGGAATCCAAAATTAGCAAAGATTCTTAAAAAAAGACTAGAGATTAAAATATGAAAATGCAAAATCAAAAACTAATTGCACAAGGAGCAGAAGCAAAGATAATTCTAAATGAAAATACAATTACAAAAGATAGAATTCCAAAATCATATAGACTTCCAGAACTAGATCTAAGAATAAGAAAAATAAGAACCAGGGCAGAAACAAAACTTCTTAAAAAAGCATCAAAAGTGATTTCTTCCCCTTCTCCAGAAAAACTCCATTCAAAAGATTTTGATAAAATAAAAATGCCATATATTAAAGGAAATAAACTTTCAGAAGAATTAAACCAATTTGCTTTAGAAAAACAAAAAGAAGTATGCAGAAAAATAGGAAAATCAATTGCCCTATTACATAAAGAAGACATCATACATGGGGATTTAACAACAAGCAACATGATTCTCTCAGAAGAAAAAGTTTTCTTCATTGATTTTGGATTGGGATTCATCTCAAAGAAAGTAGAAGATAAGGCGGTAGACCTTCATTTGCTAAAACAAGCACTAGAAGCAAAGCATTTTCAAAACTACAAAACACTCCAAGACCAGGTTTTCAAACAATATGAAAAAACATTAACCTACCCTCAAGCAAAATTAATCTTTGAAAGAATAAGAACCATAGAAAAACGTGGAAGATATAAAAATTAAAAACATTCACTTTTAAAATATTTATCCATTAATTCATATTGGGCAGACCCAAAAAAAGAAAGTTTGTTTGCTTCTTTCCATTTTTCTAATCCTCTATGATCTAAAACGTCCAAAACATCTTTTATAGAAAAATACATCTGAGCCAAATCCACAAAATCAATTTCTTCTGGTATTTTATTATGGTATTCTGATAAAGAATTTAAAAGAGCCACAGGAACTTTAAAATCAGAATATTTATTATCTCCTAATGAAACTAATTTATTGAAATCTAAAGGTTCTCTTAACCCAGAAAAATAACTTGAAAGTTCCACCCTTTTAGTCAAATCCCTCTTAGAAATTTTTTTACAAGACCCTTTAACAATAAGGTCTTCCCAAGATTCATTTTTCCAAATAATCAAATCTTTCATAAAAAAATAAACCCTTGATTAATATTTAAGCATTTATCTAAAAGAAAATATATAATAGCCCCACCCGGATTCGAACCGGGGTCACGGCCTTCAAAGGGCCGTATCCTTGACCACTAGACTATGGGGCTCCAATAAAAAATAGAAATTTAACCTGTTTATAAGAGTTTTGCTACTGTCCTTTTCATTTAGAAACAGTCCTACCTCACTTTAAAATTAAACACCCCTTCATCATTAAGAAATACTCGAAAGTTATTATAAATAAAACCAATCATGACATACCATGGAAAAGGCAAAACTCTATTGTCAAACCTTTCCAAGAAATTTTGGAAAGTATAGGGTTTCTGTACTCGACCTAGGAGGGAAAGAGATAACAGGTATTCTTGCAATATCTGAAAAACAAATCGAGGTGGACGTCTTGGAAGACCACGGCGAAAAGGCCTTAGTATTATTCCCCCATGGGATGAGTAAAGAAATCGCATGGGTCAAAGCCCAAAATCTTAATTAATTTATTTAATAAATGGGGAAAATCCCCTTTTATTTCATTTTTTTAAAATTCTATTCAAATAAACTATTATAAAATATAACCCTATTAACTTCTTGCTTCCCTGGATTAATCCGCCCAGTTAATCTCTTAAATCTAGTCTCATTGTACTTTTCTCCAACAAGCGTAGCAGCTAACTTCATATATTCTCCAGAAGCCTTTGATTTGGGGTTTTGCTTGGTACTTGGTTGGAACTCCGATAAAGCCTTCAAAATAGCTACATCATGCGGAATAACCGCTAAAACAGGCAAATCTAGGGTCTCCTCTATGTCCTCTAAAGAAACTTCAAAATTCTTTTTATAGACCTTATTCAAAACCAAACCAGAGATGTTTGCTCCCCTTTTTCTAGCAAGTTTAACCGCTTTCATAGTGGTTCCTAAAGTAGGCAAATCAGGAGTTGTAACAACAATCAACTCATCGGAGGCTAACATTACTGCGAGAGTCTCATCATCTAATCTAGGACTAGAGTCTATCAAGATAACATCATAACTTCTCTTAAGATGGTTTATTCTTTTCTTAAGCATAAGTGGCTGAATCTTAGCCTCGTCAAAAATATCTGCAGGAAGAACGTCAAAATCTTCTAAACCGTAAACTGCATCAGAAGGATTTGCCTTTCTTCTTAGAATACTATGTAAAGTCTTCTCTGGATCAAATAAATCCAAATGCATTCCTAAATTAGGCGCAGATAAATTCCCGTCTATCAAAAGAACTTTCTTCCCTAAACTTGAAAAGGCATACCCTAAAGAACATACAACAGATGTCTTACCAACACCCCCCTTTAAGGAAATCACCCCTATTGTCTTTGCCATATCAAATAAAAAACAATACCATTTAAATACTTTTCACAATAGATTTTTCTACAACAATAAGCTTTAAAAACGAACTTTACAATCTAATAAAATGCCAAAAAAATCAGAAGAAAAAACAACTAAAAAAGAAGAAAAAGCTACAAAAATAGACGAAGCTAAGGAGAAGAAAACTAAAAAAGTATCTCAAAAAGATTTTGAAAAAAAAGTTTTAGATTTAGCTGAAAGCGGATTGACTGCTGAAAAAATAGGAGAAAAATTAAGGCTCGAAGGAATACACCCTAATGATTTTGATAAAAAAATCTCTAAAATATTAAAGGACAATGGTAAATACATTGATCCAGAATTGAAAAACGTTGAAGGAAAGCTAGAAAGAATTGAAGTTCATCTTAAGAAAAATAAGCAAGACAAAAGAGCGATAAGAGAAAAGAGTCGTATCTTCTCTCAAAGAAGAAAAATTAAGAAGTATCTTAAGATGCCTTTAAAATAATTTAAAATTTAAAATAAATTTTAAAAGAGGATATATGGAAATTATAAATAAATTTTTAGAAAATGAAATCAAACCATTCGTAAAAAAATTATTAGACAAATCTAAAGAAAAAGAAATTTATGTTGTTAGTCATTTTGACACTGATGGAATCTCTTCTGCGGCAATTATGATTCAGACTCTAAAGAGACTAGACAAAATCTTCACATTAAAAATTAAAAAAAGTCTTGAAGAACAATTCATAAAAGATCTTCCAAGAAATAAACTAATTTTATTTCTAGACTTGGCATCAGGAAGTTTAGAACACATAAAAGATTCTGGATTAAAAGATGTTTTCATAATAGACCATCACGAATTATCCTCAAAAGAAATTCCAGAGAACGTTACAATAATAAATCCTCAATTAAGCAACAAACAAAAAATAAGTGCCTCGGGGTTAGTTTATTTGATTTGTAAAGAAATAAATGAGAAAAATAAAGATCTTGCAAAGCTAGCAATCCTAGGAATGGTTGGAGATTGCCTTGAAAAAGAAATAGAACACCTAAACAATGGGATCCTAGAAGATGGAGAAATCCAAAGAAAAAGAGGGCTCTTAATTTTTCCTTCTACAAGGCCATTAAACAGGACTTTAGAGTATTGCTCGAACCCATACATCCCTGGAGTTACTGGAGACATTAAAGGAGTCTTAGAATTATTAAGAGAAGTTGGTTTAACCCCCGAGACAGGAAAATACAAAAGCCTCCTAGAATTATCCCGCGAAGAAATGGAAAAGCTAACGACTGCTATAATTCTAAGAAATCCAAAAACAAAAAACTCTGAAATAGTGGGGGATGTTTTTCTAGTAAAGCTTTTTAACAAATTAGAAGATGCAAGAGAAATAAGTGCTAAGATAAACGCATGTTCAAAATACGGAGAACCAGAAACCGCGCTTCAATTATGCCTAGAAATCCCCTCCGCAAAGAAGAAAGCAGAACAAATACACGTCAAATACAGACAAAATTTAATACAAGGAATAAGATACGCAGAAGGAGCAAAAAAAATAACTGGAAAAAATTTTGTTATAATAAATGCTAAGAACGAGATAAAAGATACAATGATTGGAACCATCGCAAGCATTCTCTCAAATTCAACAGTTTATGAAGAAGGGACAATGATTGTGGGCATGGCATATTACGAGGATAAGCTAAAGGTTTCTGCAAGAAGTGTAGGAAGAACGGGAAGGAACTTGAGAAAAGTTTTAAGTGAAGTTGTAAAAGGAATCGGGGGAGAAGTTGGAGGACATGAATTTGCAGCAGGATGTATAATAAAACAAACCCAAGAAAAAGAATTTATAGACAATCTGAAAAAACTACTAGAAGTTGAAATGATCAAGATATAACTACCAACAACAACCTTTAAAATGCCCTTGTTTCTAAATCTTTTATGGAATATGAACAAGGAGACACAATTTTGTGCACAGTAGATAGAATAATGGGAACAACAGTATTCGTAACCCTCCCAAATAAAAAAGAAGGAACAATAATTCTAAGTGAAATCGCTCCAGGGAGAATTCGTAACTTGAGAGATTATGTCGTTCCAAAAAAGAGCATAGTCTGTAAAGTTTTAAGAGCCTTCGGAGATAACGTGCACCTCTCATTAAGAAGGGTTACTTTAAAAGAAAAAAAAGAAGTGCTAGAAGAAGCAAAACAAGAAAAAAGTTACGAAGCAATATTAAAAACAATCCTTAAAGAAAATGCAAAAGAAGTTATTGAAAAAATAAAATCTATTAATTCTGTTTATAACTTCTTACAAGAAGCAAAAGAAAATACAAAAGAATTAGAGAAAGTTGCAGGAAAAGAACCAACAAAGAAAATAATGGACATAGTTAATCAGCAAAAACAAAAGAAATTCATACTAAAAAAAGAAATAAATGTAACAACAGAAAACCCAAAAGGACTAGAATTAATAAAAGAATTATTTTCAAAAATAAAAGGATATGAATTAAAATATATCTCCGCAGGAAAATATTCTATTAAAAAAGAAACAGAAGATCTAAAAAAAGCAGACAACGAAATAAAAAGCATCCTAGAAGATTTAGAATATTTTGCAAAAGAGAATTCTATGGAAATTTCAATAAAATGAAATTAAAGTTTTTCTTAAAAAATAAAGAAAAGGTTTATACAATAAAAGACCAAAAAGAAATAGAAACTAAATCTGCACATTACAAATTCATAAAAATAAGAGACGCTCCAAAATCGGATGTAAAATTTTTTAGGAAAAATTAACTAAAACAAAGTCTTTTGTTCCTTACTAACTTGAACTTCTTGCTTTCGTTCGATTCCTTTTTCACTAGCGGA
>CAZZGW010000001.1:50788-67863 GCA_964653605.1 Candidatus Woesearchaeota archaeon | reverse complement strand
AACTTCTTGCTTTCGTTCGATTCCTTTTTCACTAGCGGACGATTGGGAGAAATTTTTAACTTCTTGCTTAACAATTTCCATATCTTTTTCCCATAAAGGAGTTAGATCTCTTTTGTAAATTATTGCTGCAGGATGGAATAAAGGAATTAATTTTATTTTTACCCCTCCAATTTCCACAAACTTAACTTTTCCATGAACAGAAGTAATTCCTGGTTTATCTTTCATAGCTCCAACATCACCTTCCGAAAGGAAAAACTTTGTGGCATAATTTCCTAAAGAACAAACAATTTTTGGTTTAATCTGTTTTATTTGCTCCAAAAGCCAAGGAGTATGTGCCCTTATCTCCTCTGGAAGAGGATCTCTGTTTTCCGGAGGCCTGCACTTTAAAATATTTGCAACATAAATATCTTCAAGACTCAACCCTACCTTACTCAAAAGCCCATCTAAATTTTTTCCAGCCCTCCCCACAAAAGGCATTCCTTGTTCATCTTCATTTCTACCGGGGGCCTCTCCTACAAAAAGAATATCTGCATTTTCATTCCCATTTCCAATTACAATATTTATACAATTCTTAAAGATTTCAGTTTCTTTAACCAAACGAATATGTTCTGGTTCCATAATCTAATTAGAATTAAAAGGAATTAAATAACTTCTGGTTCTTTGCCCTCTCCAGGACCTTTAGCCTCTCCAACATCTTCCTCAATTGCCCCTTCTTCCCCATAAATTGAATCCTCCTCTTCCTCATAAACTTCCGTTTCTTTAGAAGCAGGTTTCTTTCTAAAAGCAAAGTACAGAATAATTATAAGGGCTAAGATAAATCCCAAAATAATAGACCAAATCAAAATTTTCCCCTTACTCCTCTCAGTTTCTCCCCCAAGGTTTTCCCCCCCAGTATTATTTTGATTAGCAGAACCTTCTCCCTCCTCACTTGCAGAAGAAATTTCTTCATGAATATTTTGAACAGTTAAGTTGGCTGTACTATTGCTCAAAATCCCATTCAACAAAATGTACAAATCATAAAAACCATCATCAACTAAATTCAATTTAAGAGATTGTCCAATCCCCAAAATTTTCTGGATGGGGGTGCTTGCAATCTGCAATGTTACATGAGATTCATTTACTTCCAAAACCCCCACCGAATGTTCTTCAGAATCAATCGTGACCAAGATTCTTCTCTTAAGGGAAAGAACTTCAGTGTATCCTTTTTCAGCTTCAGTTTCATTAATAATATAAGAAAAAATCCATTCAACAGTTTCTGAATCCCCCTCAGCATCATCCTCTGGATCTGCAGAAGAAGAAGGATTAACAGTATACTGGGTAGTTGTTGAATCTAAATTCCCAATATTGTCTGTAGAAGTACAAGTCCTAGTAAAAGTTCCTTGGGTAGAAGTAGAAGGGTTTACAGAATACTCCGTCTTATTTACCCCTGAACCAGAATCTGTAGCGTTACAAGTACAAGTAACCGTCTCCCCTGTTAAAACGGTACTAGGAACACAATCAAAATCCAGAGAAGGAGGGGTTGTATCCACCCAAACAACATAATTATAATCAAACCGGACATTATTCAAAGTATCATTGACATAAACCTTAATTGTCTTATTTCCATCTGTGAGCTCACTCAAGGAAATTGAAGAAAAATTGCACCACCCATTAGAAATAGGCATGCTATTATTTACTCCCTTTACATCCGCAATACAAAAAGAATCCGTTAAACCAGAACCAGAATCGCTAATAAGAAGATTCAATTCCAAGTTATCCGTATTTTTTTTAAAAGTCACATCTTCATAACCCACAAAACTCACTAAAGGAGAACCTGAATCCAAATAAATAAAAATTTCTGAAGAAGAATTTACTCTATAACCAGTTCCGTTCCAAGCTTCAATTATAAAACTATAATTTGCTTCAACACTTTCAGAAAAACTAATCCCTGTTACACTTTGATTAGAACCTGTAGCATAAAAAATCCCATCTGAAAACACATAAATAGTGTAATTAAACTCTGCATCCCCCCCTCCAGAAGCCCAATTAACCTTAAACGCTCCTTCATCAAAACTCGGAAGAGCATTATCCTCAAAGACCAAACTAGTCGGGGCCTTAGGAGCAGCAAGCATTAAAGGCAAAGCCAAAAACAATAAAAATACCCCAATAAACCACTTTTTTCTTTCGTTCGATTCCTTTTTCACTAGCGAACGATTGAGAGAAATTTTTAACTTCTTTCTTTCCATCTTAATTAAAAAAAATAGTAAACAAAACTTTTTAAACTCTATTACAAAATAAAAGTAATGGAAAAAACATTAGTCTTAATTAAACCAGAAGGTGTGCAAAGACACCTAGTAGGAAAAATCACTACAAGATTCGAAGATGCTGGGTTAAAAATAATTGGAATGAAACAAGTTTGGGTTGATAAAGAATTTGCAAAGAAACATTATACAGAAGATATTGCAGAAAGAAGGGGAGAAAAAGTAAGAGAAATGCTTCTTGATTATATTACCGAAGGACCAGTGATTGCAATGGTTCTTGAAGGAGTAAATGCTATTGAAAATGTAAGAAAAATTGTTGGTGGAACAGAACCAAAATCATCACCACCAGGAACAATCAGAGGAGATTTCGCCCATGTAAGTTTTGCATATGCAGATGAAAATAATATTCCCGTAAAAAACCTAATTCATGCATCCGGTAATGAAGAAGATGCAAAAAACGAAGTTCCATTATGGTTTACAAATAAAGAATTGCATTCCTACAAAACAGTTCAAGATTTTTTATTATAAAATTAATCTAATCTTGATTTCATTTTTTTAAATCTATCTTCAAGCCTCAAATATCTTATATTTTGTTCTTCAGGATAAATTTTACCATCCTTATTTTCATCCTGATTAAAATGAAATTCGAAATTATCATATTTCCTGAGAACACCTCTTAATTGTTCATGTTCTGAAAAACATGTTTCAAGACAATGTAAAGGCAATCCAGCCTCCAGAGAATAATCAATAATATCCAAATGAGACCTGGCCATACTTTCAACAGGATTTACTAACAGACTTTTATTAATTTCTTTCACCTGTTCATTTATCTCCCGTTTAATTTCATTATATTTTTGAAGAACTTCTTCCCCATAGGATTTTATGAATGGTCCGTTAGGAAAAAATATATTTCCAACATAATTCATAAAGGATTTAGTATTTTCCCAGGATTCTTTTAATATGCTCTTTCTTTCTAAATTATTTTCCACCTTAAATTTTATCCACAACACCAGCATCTGTTACAAAATAAACAGCTTCATTATCTGGTAAATTAGGGCTATCAATAAGTTTGGCAACACGAGAACCTTGTTTTCCTCTTCTCAAATACATTCTATATGTAGAAGCATGCCCAACAATGTTTCCCCCAATGGCAGTTGTTGGATCTCCAAACATTTGAGCAGGATTAGCCATAACCTGATTTGTAACATAAACCGCTAAATTATGTGTTTCTGCCAACTTCATCAAATCATGCATATATCTATTCAATTTCTGCTGTCTATCTGCTAATTGACCTCTACCAGCAAACTCTGCCCGAAAGTGCGCTGTTAGAGAATCAATAATCATTAATTTAATTGGTTCACCGTTTTTTATCATCTCTTGAACCTTTTCTAATAATAACATTTGATGGTCTGAATTAAATGCCCTTGCAACAAAAATATTCTTAAGAACTTTTTCAGGATTTGCTCCCATTGCTTCTGCAATCTGTCTTATTCTTGCAGGCCTAAATGTTCCTTCTGTATCAATAAAGACACATTTACCATTTGTTCCTCCTTTTTCCAAAGGTAATTGAACATTCACAGCAAGAGTGGACCCTAACTGTGTTTTACCAGAGCCATAGGCCCCAAAGGCCTCTGTAATTGATTTAGACTCTACTCCTCTTCCACCCAGAAGATCATTAAGATTCTGACTTCCAGTTGTTATATATGAAACATTTTCTCTTTTTTTAGAAAACTCCACCCCATCTTGAAAACCCAAATCAAGCATATCACGTGCAGCTTGTATTGCTTTTCTTGCAACAGCAGGAGATACTCCTGCAGCATCTGAAATAGCAGCAGGACTTGAAACAGCTAAGGACATTAAATCTAAAATTCCTGCATTCTCAAGCTTAGCAGCAACAGCAGGCCCAATTCCAGGCAAATCCATTAATTCTGGTGCTTTATCCTCTTTTTCTTTTTTATTAACCTTTTTAGTTTCCTTAGGTTCGCTTACTGTTTCACTAGCGGATTTTCTTTTTGTTTCTTCTTCAACCATAAAAATAAATGCCCAAAACTCTTTATAAGTATTTATGGAATTCAAAATAACAATTAGAATTTTTCCTATTTATTCTCAAGCCCTTGTATAATCAAATCTAAATCTACAGGTTTTGCACTTTCAATAATAAATTCCTCATTATTGAAAAAATTGTTTCTCCTAACATTTCCAGAGAAAATAAACTCTTTCCCTAATAAATCTCCTCTTTGAAGGATCAAATTATCAACATTTTCTAAATCAGTTAATCCTATTTCCTTAAGAGATTCATGAAATAAAACCGCCCTAATAGTCTCAGTCCCATCATCCAACACAATATTAATTAAGGCTCTTTTCTCAGGCTGAACCCCCTTAGCTCGTTCTTCATCAGTAATTTTCCTCCCAGTATCTTTGTTTATCTCAAAAAACCGAGGCTCAAAGCTCTGAACAACAAAAGCTCTAACATTTGCATTATCTCCAATCTTAAATTCCGAAATTTGCTTCTCTTTAACAACTTTTTCAGTTACTACATTTGCAAATGTTTCAGTACTTGACTTTAATTCAGAAAAGCTACCTAAATGCAATTCATTATCCCTCATCGAAGCGTTAGCAATATCCACAGAACTTCCTTCTTTAATCTCTCCTTTTTCAATCAACCCGATATGGTTTATATCCCATAAAACAATTTTTATGTTAGAAGTTTCATCTGCAACAATAAAATTGCATACCTTCCCCTCATCCCCCTTTTGGGTCTTAAAGGACCTTACAGGAAACAAAGTAATTATCTTCCCAATAATATTAACCTTCCTCATCCCAGGAAGCAACTCATCAATTTTTAATTTTTCATTATCAAAATTTACCCCTAGCTCTGCAGCCACAACTTGTGCAGCTCCTTCCTGACTAATTAGTCCAGATAATTTTGCCCTCTTTGCTTCTATCCTTCTCAAAACCTCTTCTTTCTCAACACCTGCAGATTGTGCTATTTTCTCCACAATCTTTTCATAATTTCCTGCAACCATTAAAAGGAAAAAATAAACACCTTTATAAGAATTTTGATGGTGAATTACTACAAAAACAAAACTTTATAAACAAAATAAAGTAAATCTTAACATGACAGGAATAAATGGGGCAAAATATACTTTAATGCCCAATTCACCAGATGCAGATTTAGAAGCAATTCAAGAAGCTGCAAAAAAAATAGTTGAAGATTTCGGAGGCACAAACAAAGAGTATTCTATAGAACCAGTAGCTTTTGGATTAAAATCCATCACAGTATTCTTCTTTTATCCAGATGACAAACAAACAGACCATTTAGAAGAAGAATTTTCAAAAATTGAAAACGTTCAATCGACCCAATTGGCTGATATGAGAAAAATAGCCTAATTCTCCTAAGCTAAATTTTATTAACCCTTTTTATCTAAATATATTATGGAAGTTTCACAAGAACAAATAGAACAATTAAAAAAACAAGTTCTAGAACAAATTGACTCTACTTTTCCAGAAGATAAGAAGCAAGAAGCAAAAGAAAGAATCTTCTCTATGAATAAAGAAGAATTTATTGAATTCCTTAAGCAAAATAAGCTAGTTCAAGATCCCAATTCTCCAAATCCTGAAGCAACAAGTTCAGGACCTCAAGAAACTCCTTTTAGGCAAATAATTCAAGGGAATATTCCCTCTCATAAAATAGATGAAAATAAAGAATGTATTGCAGTTTTAGAAATAAATCCTATTTCCCCTGGTCACTCAATAATAATTCCAAAAGAAGCAGTCCACGAAGTTTCAAAAATTCCCCAAACTTGTTTATTTCTTGCGAAGAAAATTGCAAAGAAAATAAAAACAAAATTTAAACCAAAAGACGTCCTTGTTTCTTCTTCAAGTGTTCTAGGAGAAATAATAATAAATATTTTGCCTCAATATGAAAATGAAACTCTTGAATCACAAAGATCTCAAGCAAAAGAAGAAGAACTACAAAAACTACAAAAACTTTTAGAAAAAAAATCTCGCGCTAAAAACACAGTTCCAAAAGTAAAAAAAGAAAAACTAAATTCTTCCCAATCTAATAAAACAATTCTACCAAGAAGAATTCCTTAAAAATTAATTCTTTACCCATATTTATCAAAAAGGCCTAAAAGCCCCCCAATTACTGCCACTATTCCACCTATTAGTTCTAGGGGATACCTTCTCAAAGAAGCAATATATAATCCTGCAAGAACAGCCAATCCCCCAGCCAAAGCAAGAAATCCAATTATTTTTTTGTCCATCTTAACCTCCTTTAAAATAATACTCTCTCAGGGTTAATAAATTTAGTGTTCAAGAGAAAATTAAAATATAAAACCAATAAATCCCATCAACCAAAGAATAACAAGTGTTAGGAAACTTAAAAAGAACACAGGAGCATAAGGAATCCCATATCTTACAAGAACTTTTCTTCCCCTTTTCTTGAGCAATGAAATCTCCTTCTTACTTAAACCATCCCAACTAGCTTTAACAGTTTTCTTTCCAAATTTAATATCTTGGTAAAGCCAATCACCTTCAGTCAATTTCCCAGGTTTTACCTCCTTGACCATAGATGTTTCATCAATAGATTTGGCCAAAAAATAAAAGTATGGCAAAATAAACACAAATAATGCAAGTGCTATGAATGTTATTTCAAGAAAGCTCAAAGCCAAAAAAACAATCCCAAATGAAACCGAGATATAGAGCAACTTCTTACTTGCCCTAACCCTCTTAAAAAATTCCTTCTTAAACTTCTTACGATTTTTAACACCAAGGTAAATGCTCCAAATTATCCCATATATCGCTCCCCATAATAAGAACAACAACAAAAATGAAATTCCTATATTCAAATTTTCAAAAACATTCAAAGAGAAAGGTAAAACTGCCCCCAAAGCAATCATGAGATTTGCATCTCCCCCAGCAAATATTCTTCCGTAATAAAATAAATTTCCTAAAATAAAAAAAGCAGCAAAGCCTATTAGTCCTTGGTAAAGAAACATGAACCCATCTCCATTATCTAGGCCATAAAAAAGACCATAAAAAAACCTAAAACCTAAAGCAAAAATAATCAGAGATAAATTCAACCAGTTTGCAATTTCCCTTTTCTTTAAATCTTCAAACATTGCAAAACTAACCCATACAATTCCCAGAATAATTAAAAATGCCTCTTTAAACATCATAACAAACAGTAAAATAGATTTATAAATTTGTGGAATACTTATTTAAAATACTCCAATATTTCTGGGGGCCATCTTTCTATTTCTTCTGGACCACAAGAATTCAAAATCTCACTACGAGAAACCCATTTAATATCTTCTAAATCGCTTCCAGGATCAATCTCCTCTGTTTCTGAGAAACATTCATACCATCTTACTTCCCTTTGGCTAGTTGGAGAAATACCACTCCCCAAATACCTTCCAACTTTAATTTTTAAATTTGCTTCTTCCAGAACTCCTCTCAAAAGAGCTTCTTCATCTGACTCATTACCCTCAACTGTTTCTCCAGGAATATGCCATTCTCCTGCTAAAACTTTTGGAGAATCTTTTCTTTTTTTACCTAATAATATTTTCCCTTCATAATTGACTACCGCAGCAACTGCACGATTAACCATTGTTTATAAAAGAATATAAGATTTATAATAATTTAGGTATCAAGCCTTAACTTTCTTATTTGTTCTATTCCTTCCACCAGCTTTATAAGGATTTTTTTTCTTTTCACGTTTCTTATCTTTCTTCTTATTACGTCTTTCAGAATTAACTGTCATTTACCACTCCCTAACATAAGTTTGGACAAGGGTCTATGTTATATAAAGAAAATCTTGAATCTGTAGATAGTTGTTCGCATGTTGCTTCAAACTTATCGTTTTCCCCATCATTAACTTCCCTATCAACACTACAGAACTCATAGGTTGCTCCAGTAGAACAAGCAACACTACAAGAATTGCCTACTTTATCAACATTGTTTGATCCTAACCAAGGAGCAAAAGTACTCCAACCCTTAGTAAAACCAAGAATTAATACAACCAAAATAAGAACAGCAATAACCAACAAAACAATTGTCGATGTAGCCATACTCGAACCTCTTTTATTTCCCATATTATCTATAGTAACTTTTTATTTAAAAACCTTTCTTTAAATGAAAAAACTAAGGATTATATTCTAAGGAAAAAATAACCCTTTCTTCAACCCAATTAAACCCAAACTTTGGGACTATTTTTCTTTCTGTTTTCTCAACATAATGGTGATTTAAATTATGAATCTCTATTTCCATGTTTGCCTCTTCCATAATTTTAACGCCCACAAAAGATTTCTCAGAATTTCTATCAGAATTAATAAAACTCAAAAGAGCAAGAGTGCAGACTACAAAAACCCCTAATACAAGAATAGTTACAGGAACATCCCCTTTACAATTTCTAATTCTCTTGTTTTTCATTTAACCACCTCTCAATTCTCACCCTATCTGAAGAATCCCTTGCAAATGCCATCTCGTTCTTAGTTTCAATCCAATCAACTTCTTTTCCAATAGTTTCTTGAGCCTTGGATTTTATTTCTCCAGAACCAACAGACTTTACCTTTGCCATTGCAATTGAAGCATAGATAAAAATAAACAACACAGAAATTATAATCAAAGTAGCAACTATCCAAGTAAGCGTCTCTCCAACCTGTCCTTTTTTATTCCTCCTACTGCCTAACATTTTTGTCTATTTTTCCAACCCCCACTAAAATTTTTATTAAATATTGCTCTCCATCTTCTCCTAAAACATAAATTCTTTCTTCATTACATTTAACGAGCCTATCATAATCCTCATCCTTCTTATCTTTAATAAAACAGCTAGGCTTCCAATCTAAATTCCCTTCAGACAAAACTAATTTTGGGTTATTTAAGTCATCTACAGAATAAAACTCTGTTTCAACAAAAAACTGTTCCCTTTGGCTCCATCCATATTCATTTTCAACAACAAAATTTACCTCGCATTCTCCAAGAAGATCAAAACCAGAATTAAATTCCCCTACAGAAGCAAGCATTGGATTCACTAACCCTCCACGAGAAAAGCAATTTGCAAATTGATTAGAAAGAACCTCTGATTCGGCATCTCTTACTTCATATGGGGCTGTATAAAAAATATAAACCATTGCAACAACCCCCACAGAAACAATAATGATTATTGCAAACCAATACATGGACAACATTTTATCTGCCCCTTTTTTATTTTTTATAAAAAACATTTTAATTCCTAACCACCGTTAAAACATACAAGCCGTTATATTCATTATTTAATTCATCCGGATAAGCATTCAAACGAACATCATTGAAGAAGGAATAAGAATACCCACTATTCTCCCCCAGTTTGACTTCCACGACATTTCCTGTTATCTTAACAACCTCTCTAAAATCAATTCCATTTTTCTCTGCAACTTCCATTCCCCTCTCCATATCAATTTTTATCAACATTTCAGGATTAGCAGAATCAGCCAACAAAGAAATCTGCTTGGCATAAAGTTGCTCCAAAACAATAGTCCCATCTCCTTGTTTAAGTAAAAATAAAATAAGGACAAACAAGAAAAGAACATTCAAGAGAATAAAAATAACATTCCCAATTAAAATTTCTGCTTTTTTATTTTTTTTAAACACCCTCTTTTTTTTCATCTTTCTAATTTGGAAACCTTTTCAAAAGGTTTATTTTTTATGAAATATACAACAAAAATCACTTAATAAAATTTACCACTCAAGAAACTAAGAAGTGGTCATAATATTCTTGCACTCAAAAACATCAAATTCTGCAGATCTCGCTTCTATAATCTTTGGAGTTAAATACTCTAAACCAGATACCCCCTTAACAGTCTTTCCCAAAAATCCTCCTGCAGCACCCCCCCCGACAGCAGCTCCTGCCACAAGAACATAACCTAAGCTAATTCCCCCAGTAAATGGTGCAGCGACTATTGCTCCAGCGACAGTGCCTATCCCGACCCATTTCCAAACACCAACCTCGCTATAAATGCCCATCATAACATAATGTTGTCTACCAAGGGAATATGACCCAAAACTTCCTCCTTGGGAAAACAAAGACCTCTCTAAAGCATTAACACTCTTAGCTTCAGTAAGATATTCTAAATAACTAATATTTTCTGCAACCATTTTTTTCCTTTCAAGGTATTCATAAAAATCTTTTTCACTTACCCCTCTATTAATCCCCTCAATTTCGTTTAAACTATCGTCTAAAATAAATTGTGTGCAAAGAGAACAATAGAACTTATGCTGCATATCTTTTCCAACATAATTAATATTTCCCTCTCCAAACATCCACCAACAATCAGCCATTTCCTGAGCCAAAACATCATAGACTTCTTCTTTTGTTTTAACTTTCTCAAGAACAGGTTTAGTTAATCCCTCGCAAGTCCCATCCTTACTTATACAAAGATACTTTGTTTTACATTTCAGAGGAATAGAATCTGCAGGAATTGCGGGATTTCCCTTCATAACAACCGATTGATGGCACGCTTCAAGATCTGTTTCATTTCCAGGATTTAATCTAAATAAAAAGAATAAGATAATAATGAAACTTGCAATTAAAATTATTAGCAAAACTATTTGTTGCGTACTTAGTTCTCCTTTTTTTCCAAGCTTCATTTTCATTTTTACATGACCCCCAACCTTTTCATAAGAGTATAAAGCCCAAACAAAACCAACCCAAAAAAGATAACCCAGATTATATGTTTCATTAATTCATCAAAGTTCATCTTACTTGACTAATAAAAATTCCTTGCTCAGTTTTTCTAACTTCAACAATAACCAAAGAATTTTCCCCCATTATTTTTATATCCAAATCTGACGTTCTTAATGCCCTCACACTTAAACAAGTCCCATCAGCATCACACTTTTGAATTTGTCTATCAAAAGTTCCCCCTAAATCAAATGCGCTCCCACAAATACACAAACAACTTTCTCCTGCACAAGAATTTGGCTTGGTGCCAGAAACAAAACTATATAGATGCCACCCTTTTGGATTTCCTATTCCCTGTCTTTCAGAAGCACCAACATTAAGGGAAGTGACAATCTCTTCCACCCTCTCTAAAGACATTTGAGCATCCACTTTTTTTTGTTCTCCCACTTTAGAAACATAAAGCATAGATAAAAAATAAGCCAAGAAACCGATACAAATTACTGCAATGATTATTTTCAGTGTCTCGTTTGCTAACAAAAATCCTCGTTTATTCATTTTATAATAATACCAAAAAACTATTTGCTGAACCATTCAAGCCCATATTATCAAAAGATCCAATAACATTGTTGCTGAAAAAGTAATACAGGCCATACCCCACTACCCCAATAACAAGAACCCCAATAATAATCTTGATTATAGTTCCTATGCTCAATTCCATTAAGTCCTCCTAAATAAATTTTTAATTTGATCTATAAACCCATTTCCAGTATTCTTAAAATCCACAATCGCAAAAAAGACAATAACTAAAACCAACACAGCTATGATTATCCAGGGGAGATATTCTGAGACAATCCCCTTCTTATTCTTCTTTTCCCCTCTTTTTTTCATTTTTCTTATTTGGAAACCTTTTCAAAAGGTTTATTTTTCATATTATATAAAAAATTTCTAAATTTATAAAATTACCTGCCCATAAGCAATCTAAGTGGCAAGCCCCCCTAGAACAACATTAGATAAAACAAACATAGCAACTGTAGCAAACAAGGCAGTTATAAAATAAAAGATCATCCCTTTTTTTAAATTCGCAGCAATAGTATTAACGCTGGTTAACTTATCTTCCCCAGAATCTATAGTAACCAAAGTCCTAGTAAGAATAAAGATCATTTGAATTAAATAAATTCCAATTGCCAATTGTAAAAAATATGGGGGAATCATATCCTTGACCTGGAATATTTCTGTGATGTTTCCTAAATTCCCAAGACCCTCTACCCCGTCTTCAGATAATGCCGCAAGATCCAATTTATTCAAAATAGATGTAATCATTAATGCCAACCCCACAACAATTCCTGAAAGAAGCGGAGCCAAAAAGGTCATATTACTTTTCATTTCAGCAGAAATCTCAGCCAAAAGATCTTTCAAACGGGCAGTTATTTTTTGTAAGTTCTTAACATATTCAGAAATACTCATCAAACTAATAGCTGCTATTTTTAATCCTTTCTTTGAAGCCTCAACTAAGACCCTCATGCTTGTAGCAATTAAATTCGAAGGATAAGAAATCAAAGCCCCTCTTTTAGGATCAAAAATAGCTTTTTCAACACTCATTCCCAAATTAGCGACGTTATAATTAACCTTTCTAAAAAATTCTCCAGTAACCAACCCCTTAGAAGATTGAGAGACTTTCCCAAATACAAGTTCGGGAGGAACCCCATTACCCAAACGATTACCTAGCTGGAATAAAGAGTTATTAAATTCAATTTCAAGTTGCTTAGTTTTCTTTCTCTCTTTAATAAGATTAACTGTCCGGTCCCTATACGCGATTGAAAAGAACAAGGCTATCCCAAGAGGGACCAACAGCCCAAGGAATAACGCTCCAGCACCAAAAGGGCCAGTTCTACCACTCCCTTCTCCTTTAAAATCAAAAATTAGAGTATCTCCTAAAGAATTCAAACCAAGTTCAGAAAAAGTATAATCTGCTTGAAGCCCCAAAGCATCAGTAAATGCAGGGATTTGAAAAAACAAAGGGCTAAGGCCAATTAAAATTAAAGGAATTGCTATCAAAGCTGCAGCAACAAAAGGCCCTTTATTTTTGAATTGCCCATACAAAGGATTCTTCTCAAGAAGATTTGTTTCACCATATCCCCCCGGCCTTAGCAACATAATTTTATCCATCATAAAAAATGAAATAAAGGGAATTATTACATTGTAGAGGACAATTATATGAATAGTCTTAAGTCCTCCTCCTAACATTGCAGATGCCAAGGGAATAAGAGCTATTCCCAGTATAGGCAACATAATTGCAAGCATATAGACATTTGTTAAAGGTGCTTTAACCCCGTGGGTAAAATTAAGCATCTTATCATAAACCCCATCAAGAACAACCTGTAAAGCCTTCTCAAGAGTAGAAATTCTCCTCCCATTATCTGGCTCAAACAAACTACTTTCTATTAAATGAAAAGATTCAATAAATTCGGTAGAGTAATCCCTCCACCTCTCCAAATAATTATCTAGGCTCTCTTTTATCGAAGAAAATTTTCCAAGCGCAACATCATAAAAAACTTTTTTGAAATCTAGTGCAAGAGGGTAATCAAGATGTTCAGATGCAAATTCAATAGCTTTCTCAAGATTGGGGGTATGCCTCATATAAACTACAACATACAAGATTGCAGGAACCATTTGAGAACTAGCTTTTAGCCTCCACCTATTGGAAATTCTTTCAGAATATCCATTCATGTAATAAAAAAGGAAAACACCAACAAGGGTAATTAAAATAAACAACAAAGCAGGAAATTCCCCAATCCCCCCTTTAACAAAAGCAACACCTACGGATAAAAGTAAACCAACAAGAAAGATTCCTAAGAACGAAAGAACAGACAAAGAAATAACTTGCCAAGGTTCAATATCCAAATGAGCAATCTCAAGATGTTTCTGGACTCTTTTTTTGTCCTTCTCAGAAATTTTTAATTTGACAAAACTCCCAGCACTTTTACAGAGCCGCTCATACCTATTAAGCTCAGCACTTTTCTCAGCCTTAAACTTCTCATAATCCCGACTATAAACTGGTTGAGAAACATCAGAACTTCTAATCTGACTATCTAACTTTCCCCCATATTTTCTCAAAATTTCATTTACAGTAGGTTTTCTATAACTTGCCATTTTCACCTAATTTTTATATACTTTAAGAACAAAAATTAATTAATAAATCTTTAGAAAGATCAAATTTTAGATTTTTCTCTTCTTAACCTCACCATTCAGCCATTTCTGCCACTCGGGAAAAACCCTCTCACTCAAAGGAAGCCCAACCTCACCAATAACTTTATCAGAAATTTCATGAAATTCATGATTAGAAAGCATATGAAACTCAGATTCAACCATGTCAAGATCATTTGTTTTCTCTGCAACATCAAGAAGTTCTTTTTTAATCTTGGCCCTCAGCAAAATATTATCATAAATTGCATCCCAATTGCCAGCCCATCCCCTTACATTAGAAGCTATGCCTTTCAAAATTTCAGAATCTCCATTAATTAAATCCTCGCTTGGCTCCAATTCATCTTTTTTAACATTATACTTCATTAAATCCACAAACCCACTTTCCACAAGAGGATCTTCTTTCCAATGTTTCCTCACCTCAGTAATTTGCAACAACCTTCTCCAAGAATGTAAACCATCAGGAGATTTTATTGGATTCGCGACTGCAATGATATCTGTTGCCTTGAAAGAAGTAGCAGGAACCTCTAAATCATTCACAACTCTATCAAAAACCCCATATGGACTCGCACCGTGAATAGTACCAGCAACCACATTTGCAAGTGCTCCAACCCTCATTGCTTCATAAAGAGCCTTGGCTTCAACACTTCTAACCTCTCCAAAAATTAAACAACTATCTCCCAACCTCAAACTAGTCCTAATCCCATCTTCTGCAGAGACCTCTGTTGTAGTTTTAAGCAAAGCACTACGCACTTTCATCCTCAAAATATTATAGTTCAACTTCCTTAGGGAATCAACCGGCAATTCCAAAGAATCTTCTATAACAATTATCCTGAATTTTGGAATTATTTCCAACATTAAACTTCCCAACAAAGAGGTCTTACCAGAACTTCTTGTTCCAGCAACAAGCATTGTTCTTGAACCATCAATTAAAAAACTCAAAAGCCCCGCTGCAAAAGGATTAACCATTTTATTTTGCATAAATAATGGCAAGGTCCAAGGATTTTCTCTATGACGTCTAATTGAATAAGCAAGTCCATCAGGGCTCAAAGGTTCCTGGATAATGGCTATCCTTGAACGTAAATTTCCAATTTCAAGTTGTGTATCTAAAATAGGATTAGCTTCATCCAAAGGCCTTCCAGAAAGCATCCTAAATTTAGCTGCCCAGGAATCAGCATCTTCTTGGCTAGGAAGAATATTAGAAGTGCACTCGTCATACTTTTGATGCCTAACAAAAACAGGAGTCATAGGAATTGGTGCATTCAAAGAAATATCCTGAAGATTTTTATCCTGGAGTAAAACTTCTATCAAACCAAATCCAATGGTATGCCTAACAAGTATTGTTGAAAGTTTATTCAAATCAGAAAAATCAAGAGGGATTCCTTTTGTTTGAGATAAATCCCTCAACAAGTCTCTTGCTATGTTAAAAAAAACCTGCCTAATTCTTTCAGTATCTGTAAACTCCTCTGCTTTTGGTTGATGATCAATTAAAACCCCTCTGGCCAAGTTCAACAAAACCCCCTGGTCTTCTTTCAAAGAATGCTCGGGAGCAACAAGATGATAAACAAATTTAGAATCATCCTTCTTCTTTAAAATCGTTACAGAAGATATGTCATACTCCCCATTCTGAATTTCATATTGGTCAACAATTTCTGCGTCTCTAGGCAAATCAGACACTAACCTTGTAAATGTAAAATTAGGAATCACATCTGGTTGAAACAGATTATAATAAATCTCTCTGCTTCCCTTTTGGTATCCTTCCAAAAATTTTCTAAAATCAAAGAAAATCTTAGTTCTTTCAAAAAGCCCAAGTATCTTTTCTAAAAAACTTAAATAGCCTCTCTGGTCAGTGTGATAATCAGAAGAAAGCTTCTCCAAGAAAACATTATTTTCTATGATTATTTTCTTCAGCTCATAATACGCCCCAATAGGATCCTTCTTCAACAAAAATAAAAAAGAAAAAAGTTCATTATACCTCTGAGAAAAAAGCTCCTCATGCCCTAACACCAACTTGGAATGAGAAAGTACTTTCTCTTGCTTAATCAAATAAACATATAACTGGGCAATCTCTAAAAGGTAAGAAGTTTCTCTAAAATCATAATTATAATTTTTCTGCTGAACAAAAATAACTCTAGAAACATGAGGATTTTCGATCAAAGAATCAATTGTTCTCTCCATGACATCCGGGTACTCTGCAATGCTTGGAACAAATGGCGCCCCCAAGTAGTTAATGTAAAGGACATCCTCCCCCGACTCTTTCTTAACTTCATAAGAATATAATTTTTCACCTTCTGCAAACTGCATAGAAAATTAAAGAAATTGTAGTTTAAGAATTTTTATATATTTTATTTTACTTATTTTTCGTGTGAATAATACAAACAAATTTAAACTAAATTACCATTAACAAAATATGGCAGAAGAGGACTACCAAGAAGACCCTTATTTTACTGAAATAAACACAAAAATAAGAGATTTAGAAGAAAAGCAAAGAATCCTCAAGGACAGAACAATGCTTTTAGGAGAGAACCTTATTGAACTAAAAGAAGAAGTTCACACAGGAATGATAGAAATAAAAAAGGAAATGGAAACAATGAAGCAACAAGTTGAAAGATTAAAATCTTTCTTAGAAACCGCTTCTGGAGAATTTTCCAAATTTGCAAGAAAAGAAGACCTAGAAATTCTTTCAAAACAAGCTAAAATGTTCAAACCTTTCTATCCAAAAGAGGATAAAGAGGATTAGAAAAATTAAAAAACACAAAAAGACTACTAATTAAAATGGGAATATTAGACCAAGTAACAGAAATGAGAAGACAGGGCATAAGTCAAGAAGAAATGACTGCAAAACTTCAAGAACAGGGAGTTTCTCCAAGGGCAATAAACGATGCTTTTAATCAAGAAAAAATAAAAAGCGCTGTTTCTGCAGAAGAAGTTCCGATGAGAGGTTCAGGAGTTCAAGGGCAACCAGCCCC
>CAZZGW010000001.1:48694-50688 GCA_964653605.1 Candidatus Woesearchaeota archaeon | reverse complement strand
GCACAACCTCAAAATCCCTATGCTCAACAACCAGTTTACCAACAAGATCCTTACGCACAACAAGCACCCCCCCCACAAGCACAAGAGGAATACTATCCAGACCAAGGAAGAAATCCCCAAGACCCATACGCTCAAGATGGAGCATACCAGGATGAATACCCACAAGCCCCTGCATACAATACAGACACAATAATTGAAATATCTGAACAAGTCTTCTCTGAAAAAATAAAAAAGATGGAAAAACAAGTAGAACAATTTACTGAGTTCGCTGCACTGGCACAAACAAAAATTTCAAACAATAATGAAAGGGTAAAAAGAATGGAATCTCTTATAGATAAACTCCAAATTGCAATACTTGAGAAAGTAGGATCATACGGAAAAGATATTCAAACAATCAAGAAAGAAATGGAAATGATTGAAGATTCTTTCACAAAAGTAATCCCCGAATTACACAAAAGAAAAACCTCTCATTCAACGCAAAAGACTTCTCACAAAAAGTAAAAATTTCTAAATTAAAAAATAAAATTATTTATCTAAGGTTTCTTAGATGGTTTAGAATCATTATTGGTAGAAGCAACAATCCAAATGAATGCTCCAACAATCAAAGCTATTACAAACATACTTCCCCAGTTAACTCCGTAAAGGAAACCAATTCCAAGATTGCCTCCTAAACCAAAGCTTCTAAAAGAGCCTCCCAATACAAAGATTAAAACCACTACAGTCACTCCAACTAAAGCCCATTTAATCCAACCTTTGTGTTCACCGTCCTTAGGATTTATGAAAATTCCCCCCAGGATAACAATTACTAACAATACTGAAAGGGCAACACCCATTCTAGGGAAAATTTCTGAAAAGAAAACTGAAACAAGCTGGAATTGTAAAGCCAACAATGCAACAGACAAAGAAATCACAGCATTAACAGCCCTATTATCCTTGAAAACATTAACAAATGAAAGAACAGAATAAACAATAGCGAAAATCAATAAAAAAGGCAAAGCATAAGAAAAAATTCCTGCGGCTTCCCACTGTGAAAGCATATTTCCAATACTTCCTCCTCCGAACGCAGTATATGACCCTAAAAATACCATCTTTTTTATTTATCCTCTTTTTATATATGTTAAATTTTATTTATATATGTTTCTGATTCTTTTTACTTTTTATCTGTTGCCATAACAACTGCTAAAGCAATAGCAATCATAACTATGAAAAACGCATTTGTCCAAAAGGCCTTGGTATTCTCCCCAAAGAGATTTCCGAAGAAACCTAAACCGAGCCCACTAGCCCATAATACAGCTAAAAACACTCCTACAACAACTATTACTCCAATAGCCCACTTCAAAGCAGGAGGAGCACTCTTAAACTTTAATCCATCTTCTCCAGCAATGAAACCCCAAAGCATCAACGCCACAAATACCACTATAAGCGCTATCGTTAGGAACAACACCATATTTCCGACAACCATCTTAGGATAAGCAGCACTAACAAAAATAAGGCCTATAACAAATGCAACTAAGGCATTAATTTGCTTTTTATCTCCAAGAACTTTGGTCTTTTCCAATATAGCAAAGACTATGAAAAACATTAACAAGAACGGGTATATGAACTTTGTAGCTACCGGATGCTGTAAAATTGTATCGGCCATTTATCTTCCTCTTTTTTATTATAACAAATCTTCAGAAATTTCTTCAATTCCCGAATCTTGGCTAGGCAAAGCAGCCTTATTTATTATAAAAATATCACTTATTGCTCTTACAAATTGGTGCGGAATAATTACTCCTCTTGCCCCACCAATCAAACTAAGAACGCTTCCACCAACTCTTATTCTCCAACCATCAATTTTATTCTCAGAAAGATTTGCCTCTTCAATTTCCCCAAAAAAGTCTCCACCATCAGTATAAACTTTTGCCCCTATAACTTCCGTTATCTTTTTTACTCTCATATTAATCCTACAATAAATTTCTTTATAAATATTTCGTCAAACAAATGAATATAAT
>CAZZGW010000001.1:0-48594 GCA_964653605.1 Candidatus Woesearchaeota archaeon | reverse complement strand
GTAATTATTATTTTAACAATAATCCTTGCTTTCTCAATAACACTAGACCAAGGAATTACATTATTCCTCTCTGCATTGCTTGGAGTTTTCTTAGCTTTGATAATAAATATACTAGTAAAGAAAGTAACTGCTTTTTATCTGGATTCAGAAATAGAAATTAAAATTTGGGAATTTAAAAGATGGGGCTTTAGGGCACATGACAAATTCAAAAAAGGATTTCCAGCAGGAGCAGTAATTCCAATACTTTCAAGAATTCTACTTGCTCCTTTAAACGGATTCATATGGATGGCTTCAATGGTCTTTGAAGTAAAGGCAAAGAAATATAAAACGGCAAAAAGGCATGGATACTATTCATTTTCAGAAGCAACGGAAAACCACATAGGAGGAATTGCTGCCGCAGGAGTCATTGCAAATCTTTTCTTCGCATTAATCTTCTACATGATAGGGCTCCCTTTCTTTGCCAAAATAAATATCTGGTTAGCATTCTTCAACATAATCCCCCTATCTGATTTAGATGGAAACAAAATATTCTTTGGAAATTTGGTTCTTTGGATAATCCTAGCTATTCTTTCACTAATAGGCCTAGGATATGCATTTTTATTAGTATAACTCCTAAAAATTTTTAAAAGACTATAATCTGGCTATAAAATGGAATTCTTAAAAGACATTGAACCTAGGGAATATCAACAAAAGATCTTTGAGTCTTGTATAAAAGATAACTGTCTAGTTGTTCTTCCGACAGGCCTAGGAAAAACTCTTATTGCATTAATGCTCGTAATAGATAGATTAAAAAAATTTCCTACAGAAAGGATAGTTTTCTTGGCCCCAACAAAACCTCTAGCAGAGCAACATATTGATTTTTTTAAAAAACATCTTCCAGAATTATTTGCAGACATGCAACTTTTTACAGGAGCCATAAAGGCCGATCAAAGAAAAAAAATATGGCAAACAGCAGACATAATTTTTTCAACTCCCCAATGTGTTGCCAACGACGTAAAAAATAAACTATATACCCTAGAAGAAGTCTCTCTCCTCATTGAAGACGAGGCCCATAGATGTATGAAAAATTATGACTATAACTATGTGGCTCAAATGTACAAGAAACAAGCTATAAACCAGAGAATAATTGGTCTAACAGCATCTCCTGGATCAGAGGCAACAAAAATAAAAGAAATTTGCAGAAATCTTTCAATAACCAATGTAGAATTAAGATCGAGAGATAGCCCAGATGTAAAAAAATATCTCCAAGAATTAGAATTTGAAAAAATTATTGTGGACTTCCCTCCAGAATTTGAAGAAATGAGGCAAGTTATAACCAAACTCTTTAATCAATATGTTGAGGAGCTAAAAAGGAGAAAAGTCCTATTTGGCCCTGCAACAAAAATAGGGCTAATTGAACTCCAAAAGAAAATTTCAAGAACCCTCTCTTCGGGAAATATAAGCACAAATTATAATTATCTCCTAGGAGCAAGCGCATGTGCACAGGCAATAAAAATCCAGCATGCACTAGAGCTTCTTGAGACCCAGACACTTCAAAGCTTTAACAAATACCTTAAAGAACTTTTTAACCAAGCCGCAAAAAAACAAAGCAAGGGGGTCGTAAAATTAGTTTCAAAACAAGAGTTCAACTATGTATTTATGCAATCCAATGAATTATTGGCAAAAGGGAAGGAACATCCAAAAATGGAGAAAGTATTAGAATTAATAATTGAAGAGAAAAAAGAAAATGCGAATGCAAAAATAATAATTTTCAGTCAATTTAGGGATACAGCAACGGCAATTGCAAAAAAAATAAATATCCTTCCAAGCATAAGGGCAAAAGTTTTTGTTGGACAAGCAACCAAAGGTTCAGCTAAGGGACTCACACAAAAAGAACAAAAGAAAATTCTTGATGATTTTAGAGAAAACAAAATAAATGTTCTATGTGCAACAAGTATTGGAGAAGAAGGCCTTGATATTCCAGAAGTAAACACAGTTCTTCTCTACGAACCAGTTCCCTCTGCAATCCGTTCAATACAGAGAGCTGGGAGAACAGCAAGATTAAGCAAAGGAAAACTAATAATTATGGTGACAAAGGGAACACGGGATGAAAGGTCCTTCTATGTTTCCCGAGTTAGAGAAAAAAAAATGAAAACCACCATCGAAAAAATTAAAAAAGATATGGACTTGGGAATCCTAGACTATAGAGAAAAACAAAGGACATTATAACAAACAAACCCAAAAACAAAATAATTAATTAATTCCATGAGCAACACTTTCTTTATATCCCGCTGCAGAAATTTCAAGAAAATCCACTTTTCCAATAAATGAGGCCATATCTAAGGCCCCAACATAAGTCATTCCAGAAGCCAAACCCCCAAGATAGCGTTTAACAACTTCTTTAACGGGTCCTTTATAAGAAACCATTGCTTTTTCACCTTCAATAAAAATTATTTCGTGAATATCCTCTCCGTCTAACTTTTTCTTTTTCAAAGTTGCATCAAAACTCGCCATTCCTCTATAAAGTTTAAACCCCCTCCCCCCGCTCTTAACAATTTTGCCGGGTGTTTCTTTTGTTCCTGCAAAAATAGAACCAGACATTACAGTATTTGCGCCAGCACCCAAGGCCTTTGCTAAATCCCCTGGATTACACACACCCCCATCAGCACAAATTGGGATTCTTCCTTGAGTTGCTTCATAAGCATCCATTATTGCAGTTAACTGAGGAACACCAGCACCAGTCATAATCCTAGTTGTGCACATTGAACCAGGACCAATGCCCACTTTAATTGCATCTGCTCCTTTTGAGAAAAAATATTCCGCAGAATCTTTTGTTGCAATATTTCCAGCCATCACATCAACAAGGGGATAATTTTCCTTAATATAATCTAATATTTTGCCAGCATACTTTGAATGTCCATGGGCAATATCTAAAACAACAATATCAATCCCTGCTTCAACAAGCGCTTTAATTCTTTCTTCATAATCTTTAACACCCAAAGCAGCAGCACTTAACAAACCATAATTTTTAACTTCTATAACTTGTTTTTTCTGTTTCTGAATGCTCATAAATCGATGTATAACTCCTAAACCACCTAATTTACCAATAGCAACAGCCATTTCAACTTCACAAGTAGTATCCATATTAGCAACAATTAAAGGAATTTCAATTGAATGATTTTTAGTAACCCATGTTTTAAATGAAACTTCTTTTCTAGAATGTATTTTATTATATTTTGGGACAATTAAAACATCTTCAAAAGAATATCCTCTTCCAATAATTCTGGCCATAAAAAAATAACCCTCCTCGGATATAAAAAGATAATTAAAGTGGAAAACATACATCCAAATACAAAATGACTCCTAAAATAATAAAACAAAGACAAGCATTAGAAATCTTTTCTAAGAGCAAGCCAAGAAAAGAACAACCAAAGCAAAGAATCATAGTGGACCATAGAGAAAACAAATCAACAGTCCCAGAAGAACTCAAAAAACTCGGCTTAGAAGTAGAACTTAAAGAATTAAAAGTTGGGGATTACATTGTAAGAAATACTATTATAGAAAGAAAGACCCAGCAAGATTTTTTGGGTTCAATGATTAACAAAAGACTCCTTAGACAAATTGAAGATCTAAAAAAAATTGATAAAAAGTTACTCCTAATAGAAGGACAAGAAAATTACGACGATGTAAACTCTGGAATAAACCCAAACGCAATACGGGGTTTCCTTCTTTCAATAGCACTAAAAAATAAAATACCAATTCTCTTCTCAAAAAATCAAAAAGAGACAGCAAAGTTCATACAATTAATAGCAAATAAAAAAGAAAAAGAAATTTCATTAAATCCAACACGATCAAACTTAGATAAAAAACAACAACTACAGTTTATAATTGAAGTCTTTCCAGGAATAGGTCCAAAGACTTCCAGAAAACTCCTAGATGAACTTGGAACAATACAAAATATAATTAATGCGCCAGAAGAAAAACTAAGAGAAATTCTTGGGAAAAAATCAGAAACCTTCCTAGAATTAATAGGAAGAAAATATTAATCCTAAACTAATTCTCCCAAAATCTTAGCCCCTAACTTAACGGTAATTCCATTAAATTTCTCAAAATCAATTTTTTCATTAATCTCAACTATATCAACTGCACGTAAATGCTTTATCTTATTAATCCTTTGAATTAAATACAACATTTGCCTACTCGTTAATCCTCCAACCTCATTGCTGTATCCTGTCCCAGGAGCAAATGCGGGATCAACAACATCTATATCTAATGAAACATAAAGTTCTTTTCCATTTGAAAATTCCATTATAACATCGCAAGCATCTTCAATATTTAACAAAAGTTTATTCAAAGAAATTGTCCTTATCCCTTTTTCTTTAATATACTTAAGTTCATCAGGATAAGAATTCCGCAAACCAACTAACAAGATATTCTCTGGGGGAAAACCATCCTCAATCAAAGCGCGCAACCATTCTTCATGAGTTGGCTCTTTCATAGGAGTCATTAAATCAGGATGAGCATCAAAAACAATCAAACATGGTTCTTTCACAGGAACCTGATTTTGGCAATAATCAAAAAAACCCCTAACTAAATTATATGATACAGAATGATCTCCTCCTAAAAAAATAGTTTTAGGTTTTGTTTCATATGTTTCAAATGCATTTTTATAAATTAACTTATTACTCTTTACCAAATCAGAATTATCTAAATGAATCTCCTCTAAATCTATTTTACGAAAGTCTATCTTCTTTCCTTCTTCAGAAGTATAAATTTCTTCCTTAAGGGCCTTTAAAACAGCGTTTCCACTACCCTCACAACCTTTTGTTTTCCCTAGACCATTTATGCCTGGAACTTTCACAACAAATGCTTTTTCCATAAATTTACAGAAATATCCTAGTTTAAAACTTTAACTATTTTAATTAACTTCAAGAAAACAAATCATTTAGGAACAAGAGCAAAAAAACTATATTTCCCCTCTTTTACTCCTCTTGCCATTTTTTTCACATCTTCCAACTTAACTTTTCTTATTTTTTCTTCAAAATTATAAAAATCTTCGACAGTTCCAGAAAGCTCCTCTGAAAGTAAACCTATCATTTGCACCTGAGAATCTTCCATGGAAATCTGGTGGTGTCCAATAAGCTGTTCTTTAATTTGGTTTAATTCTTTCTCATCCAAATCTTTTCCAACTTTCTTAAATTCTTCAAGAATTAACTTCTTAACTAAAGGAACATTTTCTTTTGTTGTTCCTGCCAAAATTAAATTATGCGCAAAATCCTTACTTATATTTGCTCCCCCTTGAATAACATAAGCCAGATTCCTTTTTTCCCTTATTTCTGTAAAAAGTCTAGAAGACATCCCTTCTGCCATGACCGCACTAAGAACTCTCGCAGCATAATGCTTTGGGTCATTAGCAAGGGGGACATGGTAAGCTAAAACCATATTTGCCTGATCAACCCCTTCCCTCTTTTCTTCTTTCACCTCATTTTTTAAACCAAACTCTTGCTTAGGAATAGAACCTTTTTCATTTCCAAAATTTTCCTCTGCAAATTTGACAATCTCATTAAAACTAGCATCTCCAACAACTGTCAAGATAATATTGTTTGGTGTATAGACTTCTTTAAATTTTTGAACCAATTCTTTTCTTCCAATAGATTCCAAGATTTTAAATGTCCCCGCAAGGTTCTCGGCAATATTTCCTTCATAAAGATGCCTTTGTATTTCATCCAGAACATATTTCATAGGATTATCCTGGTGCATTTTCATTTCTTCAAAAATAACTTTTCTTTCTTTTTCTATTTCTTTTTCGTTAAAGAGCGGATTTTTAATCAAATCACTTAAAACTTCCAAAGCTATTTTTAAATTCCTAGAGGGCATCTTACACCAATAAGAAGTAATCTCCTCAGAGGTAAATCCATCTAATTCCCCCCCATTTTTCTCAACTTCTTGGGCAATTTCCTTTGCATTTCTATTTTTAGTTCCTTTATACAACATGTGTTCAATAAAATGAGAAATTCCTCTTTCCTCCGGAGCTTCATTTACTCCCCCCTGCCTAATTGAAAATGAAACACTTACAACAGGAACGTCTCTTTTCTCAAAAAGGATGGTTAAACCATTCTTCAAAACCTTTTTTTTAAAATTCTCTTTCATAAAAAAATAAAATTCCTTTTACTATATAAATATGCTGCTGTCATTTTTTACTAAATGCTATATATCTTTCTGTTCCAATTTCAAAATCATCTAAAAGATTAAAATTATCCGAAATGAATTTTAAAATCCAACCCCTATTAACTTTAAACTTGGTTCCTCTACGCAAACTACGAGTCGCAAAACTTACAACAACCCTATCCACCAAAGGGACAATCTCCCAAAGCAACTTTTTAGAAAAATCAGATTCAATCATTTCCAAACTATCAAGAACCTTAAACAAAAAAACAACCTTCTCCCCACCCCCTTCTTTCAAAAGTTTCTTCAACCTATCCAGTTCAAATAAACTCCCATGTAAGGCCTTCCCATTAATCTTTTCCCTATCAAAATAATAATTAGTAAATTCAACTAACTGACCCATTGCCTCAAAACCAATATAATTTATTCCCTTTGGAAAATAACCATAGCCAAACCCATTAATTCCGGAACCCAAATCAAAAACGCTTAATCCCTCTCCTTTAACTCCTTTAAAAATTCTATCATAAACTTCTTTGTAATAAGGAACTCTCTCTTTAGTAGACAAATGTTTTCCCAAAATCCATTCCGCATCCTTGTCTTTCAGCTTCAATAATTTTTGGCTTGTAAAAACACTATAAACCTTTCTCAAAAGATCACGAGTCATTTTTACTTTTTCAGAATCCACATAATTTGGTTTATCAAATTTATTAAAAACCATTTCAACATCTTTTTTAGGTAATTGTGAAAATTCTTTTTTCTCTGTTATTTTTTTAATTAATTCTTCCCTATCCATAATTTTATTAAATACAATTTAACTTAATAAATTATGCCAATAAATGCACATCCAGATTATGTTGCTGCTGAAGCAGAATATCTAAGAGCAGAAACACCAGAAGAGAAAATTGAAAAATTGAAAAAAATGATTTCTCTAGCTCCAGGCCACAAAGGAGCTGAAAACCTTAGAGCCCAATTAAAAACACGTTTAAAAAAATTCCAAGATCAACAAGAAAAGCAAAAAAAGGCAAGCAAATCTTCAAAAATTGGAATTAGAAAAGAAGACATGCAAGCAGTAATTATTGGAAAAACAAACTCTGGAAAATCTTCCCTATTAAAAATTCTAACTAATGCCTCTCCAAAAATATCTGAAAACAAATTCACAACAAAAAAACCAAGCATAGGGATGATGGGTTATGCTACCACAAGCATCCAATTAGTTGAAATTCCAGCAACAGATTCAGAGTTTTACGACAAAGGGATTGTTTACACAGCGGATACCGTTTTAATCCTCATAAATTCCCTAGAAGACCTAAAAGATCTTCTAAGCATTTTGAGAACAAATGGAAAAAAAATAATCATCATAAATAAAATCGATCTACTTTCTGAAAACGAAAAAAGAAAACTACGTGCTAACTTAAAATCCAAATATAGAAATTATGAATTTGTGATAATCTCAACAAAAACAAAAGAAAACATTGAAGAACTCAAAGATAAATTATTTAAAAGCTTCAAAAAACTACGAATATACACAAAAGAACCAGGAAAAAACTTAGACAAAAAAAGGCCCATGATCCTTGAACCAGGAGAAACTGTTAAAGACGCTGCTGAAAAAATTCTGAAAGGATTTTCTCAAAGGATAAAACAAATAAGAATCTGGGGCCCATCATCAAAATTCCCAGGACAAATAGTTGGAATGAGACACAAGGTTAAAGATTTAGATGTTGTGGAATTTAAGACGAAGTGATTATCTAGTTATAGAATATTCTTTAACTTCTTCATAAAGTGCTTTTGCTTTTTTGTTTTTCTCAAAGTATTCTCTTACTGGTTTAATCATTTCATCAAGGTAAAAAGAAACTGTTTTTTTCAAATCCAAAGGATGTAATTTTCCTTTTTTATAAATATCCTCTAATTCATCATAATCCACTTCCAAATCCCCTCCAAATTTGTCTAGTCTTGAAATTTTTAATTTATCATATCTTTTGAAAATAAGATATTTCAAATAATCAAATAAAGGGTTTCCTTCAAGAACTTTTTCAGGACAAAAAGCCTTGTTTATTTTTCTTTCAATATCCTTTTTAGAATCATGCATATAAATGCAAGTTTCAGGTTTACTTTTGCTCATCTTACTTTCTAAAAGAATTTCCTCTTTATCCTTTCCTTTTTGAATTCCTTGAAGACCAAGAATCATATGGTGAGAAACAACAACTGGTTTTTTCCATTTTAATTTGTTTGATATTTCCCTTCCAAGAACATTTGCTCTTCTTTGATCTAAACCTAATTGACAGATATCCACATCCAACTCAAAAATATCTGAAACTTGCATACTAGGATAAAATAATTGTGCTGTAGATTGCAATTCCCCATCTTTTCTGCCCATAATTGTTGTTGCTCTTATGCTTCTATTTAGCGTGGTTTCTTTTGCAATTCTTAAAACCCTATCCCAATATTCTAAATTATCCATTCTTTCTGAAGCCCAAATAATTTCTACTTTCGAAGTATCTACCCCACAAGCTTTCCACACTTCTATAAAATATTCTCCAGCTCTTTGGATTCTCTTTAAATCCCCTCCAAGCTTATTGTTTATCAATGCAAAATAATCTGCTAGATATAACTTAAATTTCACTCCTGCCTTTAACATTAATTTAATATTTTCTGCTCTAAGCAACCCAAAAGGAATGTGTGCTAAACCAGAAGGCTCAAACCCATCATAAGCAACTAACTGTTTCTTAGACTTAATCATTTCCTTTAATTCATCTTCTCCAATTATCTCACCACCTTCTCCAACTTGTTTAATCAAATTAAATCTCTCTTCAGCTTTCATGAAAATCCCAACATATTTTAATTATTAAACCTTTCCGATATCAACCAAAATGCTAATACAAATAATACTAGCAATATTGATGGGCCTAATAGCGGGAACAATCACTGGCCTGATTCCCGGAATTCATATAAATTTAATTGGTTCATTTCTCGTGGCATTCTCTGGAATTCTGTTTTATTCAATTTCTCCAATTTATTTAGTAATCTTTATTGCAGCAATGGCGATAACACACACTTTTCTCGATTTTATTCCTTCCATCTTATTGGGATGTCCAGACACGGACACCGAACTTTCCACCTTACCCGGGCATGAACTTCTCAAAGAAGGGCAAGGATATCAGGCGATACTTTTAACGCTTTATGGAAGCCTTGCAGCAATTATTCTACTGATGATCATTGCCTTGCCCTTTGGATTTCTAATAACAAAACTCTATGAACCTGTTAGAACAATTCTCCCCTATCTTCTAATTTTAATTTCAATTTTATTAATAAATCTTGAAAAGAAAAAAGGAAAGGCCCTTCTTGCGTTCCTCCTCACAGGGGCGTTGGGATTATGTGTGTTAAACCTAGAAATTTTAAAAGAACCTCTTCTCCCAATGCTAACCGGATTATTTGGTTCATCCATGCTTCTACTTAGCATAAAAAACAAAACAAAAGTGCCAGAACAAAAAATATCCCGACCAAGAGTAAAACTATTTAGGCCTTTGCTTGGCTCAGTAATTTCTGCTCCTCTTTGCAGTTTTCTCCCTGGCCTTGGTTCTGGTCAAGCAGCAATAATTGGAAATACCCTTGTAAATAAAAACGGAGATAGAAAAGATTTCCTAATTCTCCTGGGAGCAACAAATACTTTAGTTATGGGTTTTTCATTCATAACACTTTATTTATTTTCAAAAACAAGAACAGGTGCAGCAGCAGCAATAAATGAACTTCTCCCAAATATCTCAATAAACATTTTAATCCTAATACTAATCTGCGTTTTAATCTCAGGAATAATTTCTTTCTTCCTAGCAAAAAACATTTCAAAATTCTTTATTAAAAGAATCCAAAAGATAAACTACACAAAAATATCAATTGGAACCATCATCTTTCTTGGAATAATTATCCTAATCGTTTCAAAGTTTCTAGGATTTCTTATTTTCCTAATCTCCACAGGGGTAGGATTATATTGTATTTCGTTAAATGTGCGTAGAACAAATATGATGGGTTGCCTATTAATTCCAGTTATTATTTTTTATTTATTTTAGAAATAATCTCCCAATCCTGTTTGCTTCTCAAGTTCTTTCCCAAAAATACTATCAATATAACCCTTAACTAAAAATAAACTCTGTTGTAAATAGGGACTTAAATTATATTTCTTAGCCAGGGCAAGGGATGGCTCCAAATATTTCTTAATTCCCCCTTCATGAATTGTAAAAATTATCTTTCCCCCACACATCGGGCAAACCCCCTTCAAGGGGGGCCTTCTCATGATATAGTTACATCCTACACACCTAAAGTCCTGTTGAGAAAATTTCCTTAAATTACCCCTTATATCTCTCATAAAATGTCTTTCAATAATTAACCTTGCTGTATCCGAAGTATCCACCGCCCGAATCTTTTCCACAAGAGCCATTTGATGATCAACTTTCTCTTGCATAGACCCCAATAATTTATAGGAAGAACACAAAACCCCATCATTAATATTTTTAGTTCCATGTGTAAATCCAATTCCTCTAAAAGGATCCTCCCCTTCCCTAAGAGCATCCTTAACCAAATGAATGCCCTTAACCTCTGAAGAATGTTTTCTTTGCTCTGCTAATTGATATAATTCCAAGGGATATTCGCAACACATTTCCAAATCAAGAATCTGATCATCAACTTCTCCCGCATCAATCTTTGCATTTAAAACAAGTGGGGCATCCTGGGTTCCTCCCCTGTGGCTTGGCAAAAACTCTCTTGAAAAATTAAGTAAAACATCTCCAAGCAACATAATTGCTGCCTCATCCCCATCACAATCTCTCCTAATTGCCGCATGCATATACGGGCTAGCAACTAATCCTTGAGAATCTGAAAAACCTATAAATCTACAAACAACCCCCGCACAATTATGTGGCGCCATACAAACGCCCAACTTGCCAACAAGATCTTCTTTATTTTTAACATTGTAGAATTTTTTTGACTCATAAAATTTTTCTAATTCTTCATCAATAAACTTTGTTATTTTTATAAAAACATCATCTGCTTTTTCGTCAGGAGAATCCGGACAGGCGGGAAGCAAAAGATCATGGGGCATCAATTCTAAAATTTGGTCTACCTTTTCCAAGGGCTTTCCAAAAATATCCTTATCATACCCAATTTCCTTGAGTTTTTCAATGCCAACATAAATTTCTTTTGGTTTAAAATGAACCAAAGGCAATTCTGTAGCATCAAATCTTATTGTTCCATCCTTATTAACTTGCAAATCATATTTTGCCCTTAAGAATCCTTTTGCAAGATTTTCCATTACCCTATTTCCCGAGCTAGTTCCCCTTACTCCTTTTATTAAGGGAGGTATATCCTCCTTCTTCATTTTCAACCTATCAAGAGCTTTCTTATAATAATGAACAATATCTAAATTAGTTGTCATATAAGGTGTTCCATCTTTTTCTAAATGCTCTTCTTGTCTCTTAAAAGATTTCTCTTTAGTTTCATAAAAATAATACATCTGCGTTGATTTTTCATGACAAACTTCACAAGCAGGATAAATTGTCTCTCTCCTACACTTTTTACAATAAAATAAAGGGAATGTGCTCCTTACTTTCCCTACTTCACATGCAGCCTGAACACTCCTTAATCTTCCACCTTCATTACCCACAGGAAATAAAACATTAGGACTCCCAGTTAATTTTCTTAATTTCCCCTTCTCTGGCCTTCCCATCCTCGTTCCAATAAAATCTCCTGCCTTATCCTTTATCTTAAATTTACAAACAGAATTAACCATATCCAAAACATCCTCACTAGCACTAAACCCAAGACAATCAATATAATCCTTTAGCAAAATTCTTTCCCCCTTTTCCACAATTCCATAATCCAATCCAAGACTCAATAAAATAGCCTTACTATCTTCTTTTCCTAAAACAACATTCTCAATTGTCACCTCGTGTTCTATTCCCAACAACTCCAAGGTTCTCTTGCCCAATTCAAATTTCTCCTGTTCAGTTTTATTATATGGAAAAATAATCTTCCCTTCAACCCAAGAATACCTTAACCAACCTAAAAGCCCTTCAAAACTTTTTCTAGAAACCTGATTCCAGTAATAAATGAATTCTGGGTGCAATGGAACTTTATATTTTTCAGAGAACTCTATTGCTTTTTCAAAACTAACCCTGTAGGGATTTATTCCAACTTCCATATCTCCACGCTCTTTTGATTTTTCCCTTAAATCTAATTTCCACCACTCCTCTACATATCCGGGTTTACTCAAATTAGCATTTCTATTTAAAAAATCGCTAAAAGGGAAAAGGAAATCTCCAAAATAAATAATTTCTTCAATATCTTTGTAAAGTTTTTTACCCTCTTCTGCAGTTTGAAGTTTTCTGACACTTCCATTTTTTAATTTAACAATTGGGCCATCAATAGTATCACAAGAAGTTATTGCGCAACCCTTTGTTGGTTTTTCTATTTTTAATTGGGTTCCTATTGCAATAAAACCATCGCTAACAGTCATCGTTGCAGGATGAACGGAAGAAGCACTAAATCCAGAATTTCTCCCCCTACCATATCTAACCCTCAAACTACCAGATTCAGAAGGATGACCAAAAACAGGTCTCCCAGCAACCATATCTTTAATGTAGGTAGGAACACTATCCTTTTCCTCATTTCCTGCTGCGGAGGTTAACCTTTCATGTAAAACTATATAATCTCCTAACCAATCAAAACCATTACAATTAATCCCATTTTTCTTAGCATTATTAAGTAATCTAAAACCTTTCTTGGCTTTTTGAGCAAGACCTTCAGCCATAATTAAACAAAACCCACTCCTCAAAAAATCTGTATCCACCCTGTCAAGATTTTTATAATTAGGGACCTCCAACTTTTCAGAAGGATCCCCTGCAACCTGGATTGGCATGTGTCTTGCCAAAAATAAGGCTTCTTCTTCCAAAGGCATATACTGCAAATTAGTAATACGATCATTAAAATGTTCCAATTCTGCCCAAACCCTCTTAATTTCCTCCTCTGTAGGGTCATATTTTGCGTAACCAAACCTTTCCCGAAGATAATCTACAAGCATCAAGACCATACAACTAGCAGTTGTTCCTGCGCTTCTAATTGGCCCAGAAAAACTAGCCTCCAAATATTCTTTTCCCTCTCGGGTTAAACGAGTTTTTATCCCGGTATATCCTTCGATAGGACTAGAAACAACCCCAAGAGTAATATAACAAAAACCAACCCTTATCCCAGCATCTATTGCTTCAAGAGTATTTTCAAATTTACAAAATTTCTGGTGCGCCACTTCATCAGCAATCTGAAAAATAATTGTCGAGTCTAATTTTCCATATTTTTCTTCTAACTCCAAAATTCCTTTAGCAATTCCAGACCCCTTCATTTGGGGATAAATTGTGCTAATTAACCCAACAACTTTTTCTGCCATGCTCATTGCTAAAGGAATTTCAACTTCCGGCTTTGGATCCAACCCCTTGGCCCTTGCTTCGTTTGCCATAGCATATACTTTATCAACATCTCTTTTCAAATCTTCAAAATATTGTTTAGTTTGCATAAATTTCCTCCCCAATTAAATTAATTAACTCGCCCCAACCACCAACTTTTTTTAGATTTTTATGTTCTGGGCTATTTTTATTCCAAGGCCTATCAATCAAAAAAGTCTTAATTCCTTTTTCCGCACACTCCAAAGCATAATCTTCATTATCTTCCACCATGAAACCAATTCCAAGATCAAGGCAGATTTCCCCCTTTGTTTTAAGAATCCCCCATTTCTCACCAGAAAAATGGACCTCAAAATTATTTTTGGAAAAGTTTTTATCAAAAAAAGAATTTGTCTGTTTCTTAGAACTAATTGGCCTAGAAGTTATAAAAAAAATTTTATTGTTGTTCTCTAAAGAAATTATACTTTCTTTTGCTCCAGGAAGAAAGGCCAAGTTGTCCATTTCTTCAGTTTTCCCAAACTCAAAAATAAGAGATTTTATCTCCTCCCGCGGCAAACCAGTTACTTTCATCACACTATAACTAAAAAAATCTTCCAAAATATAATTTGTTCCTTTCTTTTTGTTATGAAATTCCAAATAACTCTTCATATATTCCACAACAACGTCGTCTATATCTATTCCAATTTTCATTTTACTCAAAGTCAAGAACTTTTAATGCTCTTGTTTTTAAATTTAACATGGGAACCTTACAATGGTCTGGTTCATTTCCAAACTTTTCTTGGTAGGGGGTCATTGCCTCCCAACAAGAAGTTGAAATGACCAAAACATTATTATAATAACTTGTTGCACACTTGTGAGTATGTGAAGAAACAAGGATATCTGGGACCTTCCTTATGACTAAGGGGTCCTTCTCTAAAGGAAAATACTGAGTAGATTTGTGGGTAGGGGCAAGGTGCCTATTTTTTAATAAAAATTTCATAATATCATCTGGAGAGTTAACCGCATTCTTCTCAATCAAAGGAACAATTTCCCGCGCATAAAAAAAGTAAGAAAACCCATGGTATGTTAAAACATCATAACCAACAAAAGAATTATTCCCCCCAATATTTACCCTACCCGGATTTTCAGTTAAAACCGCATTCTTGAGATCATACAAGGGCCAAGCGTATTTTTCATCAAGAAGAGGTTGGGGCTCCATCAACCTAACACAATCATGATTTCCCGGGGAAATTATTATCTTTATTCTTTCTGGAATTCTTTTCAAAAACTCTGTTAAACCCAAAAACTGCTCCTCCAAATCAACAATCTCCAAATCTGGCTCCTGGTTTGGATAATTTCCAACCCCTGTAACGAGATCTCCGGTCAAAAACAAATATCTTATCTTCTCCACTTCTTTTTCTGTGCCTGGAACTTTCCCAGACAGATAATCTATAAACTTTTCAAAACCCTCTTTCAAAAACCTCTTACTTCCATAATGCAAATCCCCAATAAAAAGGGCAGACTCATCAAAATTTGATCTTTTACGTTCAGGAAGCATTGCTTCTGGAAAAACAACCTCATTAACAAAAAAAATCTCTTTATTTCCGGACCCCTTAAAACCCAAAACAGCATCCAAAGTAATTTCTTCAGCTAATTTGTACAGCCCAGGTTTATTCTGGTTTATCAAAACCTTTATTTTTCCGGTTAAGTCCTCTATCTCCAAGATAATATTTTTATTTTTAGTTACTGATTTAGAACGGATCATCCCAATTAAAGAAATTCCTTGTGCCCCCTCAGAAATTTTATTTATGGAAACCAAACTATTCAGCTCAGAATGTTCCTGCAATATCCCCCTAAGAGAAATAAATCTATTTTTAAAGTAATTTACAAAATTTTTAACCTCAATTTTCTTGACAATCTCGCTTGGTCTCTCTGTTACATTCACAACACCCCCAAAGCCTTCTCCAGGAGAAACTCCTCCGGAAACATTTGCATTCCCAACCAAAACCTCTTTAGAAATTTCTATGCTCAATCCCAAATTAATCTTAAACCTTTCTAACTTTTTTTGATTTTCTTGAGGGAGTTCCAAAAAAACCCTATTTACTTTCTCCCTATTTTCACTAAGAGTTGTTTTTGTTATTACACTCTGATTTGTGGTATTTTTTATTTTTTCAATAATAAACTTAATGCTCTCGGAATCGTGCACATCTTGAAACAAATCTAAAACCTCTTTATCAACCAAAAGGCCCTTCTCAAAAAAGAATTTTAACAATTCATTTTCCATTCAAATCACCCATAATCTAAAGAATGCTCAATAATCTCTTTGGCTTTCTTGATAATATCTTTACTTATTGCTAATTTAATTTCCCTCATTCTTCCTCCACGGCCCTTCGAAATAACACGCACATTAATTATCCCAAGCATATCAAACTCCTGAATGATATCAGATACTCGCCTCTGAGTTAAAACTTCTACATTATTATTAGAACAAATGTCTTGATAATGATTATATACATCCCCTGTAAAAAGAGGCTCCCCGTTTTTTATTTTCTCTGAAAGGGCAATGATTGATTTCAAAACAAGCTGAAATTGTTTTGGTTCTGAAGTTATGACATCCAGAATCTTATCCCGCTCTATTTTATTATTTGCCCCATCAATGAATTTCAAATGAATCTTATCAGCGCCCTCCCTTTCTGCTAGTTCACCCGCAATCCTCAGCAAATCCAATGCCCTACGAGCATCTCCATGCTCCCTCGCCGCAAAAGCAGCACATTTTGCAATTACTCCCTCCTGGACAACCCCCTCTTTAAAAGCCTCTAAAGATCTATTCTTTAAAATCTCTTGAAGTTGCAATGCGTTATAGGGGGGAAACACAATCTCCTCTTCACTCAAAGAACTACGAACCCTTGGATCCAGCTCATCTAAAAAAGTCAAATTATTACTTATTCCCACAACACATAGTTGTGTTTTTGATAATTCTGAATTTAATCTTGTAAGATTGTAAAGAAAATCGTTAGATATTTTTTTAACCGTTTGATCAATTTCATCTAAGATTAATACAACCAATTGTTTCTCGGAATCGATTGTTTCTATGAACTTTGAATAAACAGCCTGAGTTGGCAAACCAGTAGAAGGAACCTCTCCCCCAAGCTTCTTAATAAGCTCAGCAAGAATCCTATATTCTGTATCTGAAACTTTCTTTAATTTGCAATTTAAATATTCTATTCTTAATTTAAAATCTGTGTCTTTTTTCAGACGCTTCATCAATTCATCTCGAACATAATTGATAGATAATGTTTTTCCGGTTCCTGTTTTACCATAAAGAAACAAATTGCTTGTCTTTTCCCCCCTAAGAACAGGAGCAAGTATAGAAGCAATCTGTTTAATTTGATCTCCCCGATGTAAAATTTCATTTGGTTTGTGGTTTGCTTGCAAAATATTTTTATCTTTGAAAATCCTATTCTTATCAAATGAATCAAATATCTCATCAATTTCTAGTTCCATTTTCCCCTTTTCTCCCTTTTTTATTGCCTTATTTAGTTGTAATTAAAACTAACCTAAACGCATTATTTAAGTGTTTGTAGCCTTCAAAATACTCATTGTAACCCACAAATCTTCCCGACACCCCACAGGTTGATTTCCTATGGAAACTGAATCTTGAAGTGCAATTTATGTTTGAAAAACTTAATTTATTATATAAACAATTATAACCACTAAAAAAGAAGAACACCTAAATTTCTTATGGAAAATAAAAACAAGAAAACAAAAGAAAAAAGAAGAGAATTATATATTAATTAGTTATACGAACTATTATATATTATATATTATATATATTTTTTTAATATAATAATAATAATAATAATAATAATAATCTTTTATAAATCTTTCCAGAAGAAACCAAGGAGGGGGGGTATTAATTAATATATTAAATATTAATTTCAATATAAATATTCTTCTTAATCTTAATTAATATAAATATTTTTCATTAATAATTGATTTATCTTTATTCATATCTTCTCTAATCTCTATATAACCTTACAGAAAAGTTTATAAATTATTCACAGCTATTTTTAATATGCATAACGAAAAAAACCCTTTTAGTGATCTTATAGGAAAGATGATTGTTACAAAGGAAGGTAAACGGTTAGGTTTTGTTAAAGATATTACTTTTGAGACACAATCTGGCGAATTAATTAATATCTTAGTTAAGGATGCTACACCTTATACTAAAAATTTAAATCTTGAAAGGACAGCTTCAAATGATTTACTTATCCCTTACAGCGCGATAATTGCTATTGGAGATTTTGTAATTGTTTCCGAAGAAGATTTAATTTAATTATTTTCCGTCGAGAGAAACAAAATTTATTTTAAAATTAATATTTTAATCACCTAAATATTTAAAAACAAAATATTGATTAAATAGAATATGAGATTAATAGGATTTAGCTTTTCCAAATTAAATGCGGAAAAGTTTTCAGAGAACCCGAACAACATAAAAATTAATACAGGGATAGATATTTCTGACATAAAAGAAGTAAAGTCGACTTTTTTCAAAACAAAAGAAGAAATGATTTCTGTTTCTTTTGAGTATACCATTTCATATGAACCAAATTTTGCAAAATTATCTTTCTCAGGAAAAGTTCTTTTAGGTGTTGAACCAAAAAAGGCAAAAGAAGTGTTTAAAATGTGGAAAGAAGAGAAAGTACCAGAAGACTTCCGGTTAGTGGTATTTAACATAATCTTGAAAAAATCAAGCCTGAGAGCCTTACAACTAGGTGAGGAGATGAATCTCCCACCACATTTCCCCTTACCAAGTATAAAGTTTGAAAAGAACACCCAAATAGAAGGCGAAACAGAAACCAAAGAGATCAAAGAGAAGAAAGAATAGTCTTTTATCAACACATTTAAAAAAATATTTTTCCTTTAATTTGTATGAAAATTTCTGATAAGAAAAAAGAGAAGATTTCTGAGCAAATTTTAGCTTATTTATATTCAATAAATCCCCAACCAGAGTTTACAAACAAAATTGCCCAAGAGATAATACGGGATGAAGAGTTTACCAAAAAACTACTAAAAGAACTGAAGAAAAAGAATTTTATCGTTGAGATAAACAAAAACCCCAAAGGGACACCTTATCTCAAAAGAAGTCGGTGGAAGCTAAACAGCAAAATTTACAAGGTTTATTCCCAGAAACAGGATTAGGCATTTTTGTTAATATATATTAGATTATCTTAAAGTTTTTATATTGCTTTAATTTTAGTTTTTTATGGACCATGTAAAAGAAGCTTTTTCTAAAGTCAAATCTGATATGGAATCTATCCAAGAGGAATTGAATTCCCTAAAAAATAACGTTTCTGAAATTAGGGAAAGCTTAATTGATCTAGCAGAGCTATTTAAAAAATTTAATGAAATCAACGAAAAAAAAACTCAAATGTCTGAAATAGCCCAACAGACAAACAGACAGGTAAATCCAACACATCAGACACATCCTTCGACACATAATTACCAATATAAACCCTTAAAGTACCAAAATAAGGGTATTTCCAAAGGAAATCAAGGGGTTCCAACAGACAAACAGACAGACAGACAGACACACCAACAGACAGATAAAGGTTCGCATAATCAAGGGGATTACACCATTAATAATGCTGTTGAAATTCTTGAATCTTTAGATAACATTAAGAAAGAAATTAGGTTAAAATTTAAAAGACTGACAAATCAAGAGATCCTAGTATTTTCCACACTGTACCAATTAGAGGAAGAAAAGGGGTTTTCAGACTATAAAGCTATATCTGAAAGAATAAATCTCTCAGAAAGTTCCATAAGGGATTATATAGGCAGATTGATAAAAAAGGGCATTCCCATCGAGAAAACAAAGATAAACAATAAGAGCATTCAGTTAAATATCTCTAAAAATCTAAAAAAAATAGCTTCTCTACACACAATTTTACAGTTAAGGGACCTTTAAATATAGTTATTCTGTATACCGAATAAGTGTTAACTCTTTTTCCCAAAATTTTTTTACATAGAAAAAGTACTTTTTTTTCCTTTTTTACCACTTTTTCCCAAATCTTCTGATTTTCCCTTTAATTTAACTCTGTTTTTCTTAAATTTCACCTCCAGTTTTATTCTCTCTTTGCAGGATTTTGAACATTTTTTCGGAAAAACCCTCTTTTTTCACTTTTTCTGTTTTTTTCATTGTTTTAACTCTCACTTTTTAATTTTTGACACCCTAATATTCGCTAATTTTACCCTTTTTCTCAGGTTTTTTCTTATCTTTAACTCTCACTTTTGACTTTTTTAGCATATTTTCCTTGATTTTCTCAGGTATAAACACCCTTTTTTTCCCATTCTTTTCGATTACTTCTTCTATTAGTGTCTCACTTTTCTGTTTTATTGAGTTTATTTGGCCTCTTATTGTAGATCTCTCTTTTCCTAACATTGCTGCTAAATCATCATAACTAAGCTTCATATCACTGTTTAGTAATATCCAGAGTATTGCTCTTTCAGTTATTGAAAAATACTCTAAATTTGGTGTTTGGACAGCTGTTTGAACAGGTGTTTGGACAGCATAAACAGCTGTCTGTTTTTCCAACACCTGGGAGGGTGTTTTAAACAGCTGTTTGGATTTCAGATTATTCATCACAGAAACAACGTTTTTTACGCCTTCTAAATCCTCTTTAATTGACGATAAAATATCTTTTATCTCTTTTATGTCCTTTTTTTGAATTTCTTTTTCAGAATCAAGGTGTTTAATCCAACCACTTACAGAAGTTATATCCTTTTTTACACTTTCAAATCCTCTTTTAGTATCTTCTTTTATGTGGTCAATCTCTTTCTTTTTTCTAGAATTCCAAAACATATTAATATCTAGGAAAAGAGGTTTAAAAACTTTTCTCTTTATCCTCGGGAAAAACACAAAAAAGACCCCAAAAAAAGAACCCGATTTAATGCAAAATTATGTGTCTAAGACTATCCCACAAACAGCTGTTTGTCAAAAAAAAGATTCAAAAACAGCCTGTTTAAACACCTCTAAACAGCAACAAACAGGCATAAACACCCCACAACAACCCCTTTATTTCCTTTGGACAGCAAACAAACACCCATTATTTTACCGTCGATAAAACGAAAAAACAGGCTGTTTGGACAGCTTAAACACCTGTTTTTTAGGTGTTTGTCGACCCCTTTTAGACACATAAATAAAGGAATCTTTTTTAGTTATAAAACTTACCTAACCTAAGTGCACAACCCCTGGGATTAACTATGAATTAACAAAATTTACCTCAAAAAAAGATTATGAAAATAAAAAAAATTTAACCAAAAATATAAAAACATGAATACGCTTTTTCATTGAAATGAGCCCAATAAAAAAGAGGAGAATTAGAAATTATTTCTATCTTGGAAATCAATATAGACAAGAATTTAGAAAGCAAATGAGGATGTTTATAATCTTCACTTTAGGGTTTACAATTGCATTTACCTGGCGTGAAACAATTTTTGATCTTTCAAAAGCATTGATTGTTTGGTTGACCCATCCCACAAATCCAAATGCAACAAGTGTTTGGGCATCTGTTTTTATAACAATTATTTGTGCATTTTTAATATTTTTAACAACCAGGTGGCTTAGAGATAAACCAGTATACCCCTAATCTAAAAAAAGATAAAAAAGAATAATAACTCTCTAAAAGTCACCTTAAAATAATTAACCTAACCTAAGTGAACAAAAATAAGCCATATAACTAAATAAGTCTATTTTAAGGCCTAAAAACACTAAATTTCTTATTTCAAGATATAAATCCTTAAATATTCTCTAAATCTTGAAAAAAAAAATGGTCTTAGGCAACGGTTATGTAGTGGGGAAGAAGGAGAAACTTTTTGGAAGGAACGTTTAAGTTATGTTCATTTAAATCCTATCCAAGTTCCAGAAGAAAAAATTGATTCAACAAGAACCGCTCTTTTTAACATATCCAATAGTTTTCTTAGTCCTGGGAAATATTTAGTTGAAGGAGCATATAGTGAGTTCACAGAACATGAAGGAAAAAAATTATTAGGGGTAAAAGCCAATTCAAAAGAAACTCTTGAAAGTGCAGTAAAAAACCTTAGACTCCCAATAAAATAAGGCGTTGATAAGTAAAATAATTTGCTTTTATAATAAAAATTAACTAACTTAACCTAAGTGAACAAAAAATCCCTGTGTGTAAATATTCTAGGGCAAAACTACGCACAATATACATTATACGTACCCGTTAATTTCCTTCTTAAAACAACTATTTTTCTTATCTACAACCAATAGAAGGAAAGTTGTGAAATGATTTCGTTCTAGAATTTGATTCATAGAGTTCTTCTTCGAATCCGTCATCTTGGGAGAAGATATCATAGGCCCAAGAATCATAATTATTTCTCTCAAAATGAGAATCTCTGTAAATAAAATTTTCAACATCTCCAGACCCGACCCATTTGTTTATGCTTTCACTATCCCTAAATTCGCTTGAATCTTCGAAATAGAAGATGACCTGGAAATATTTGCCAATTCTATCCTCGTTTCGTATAGAAACAGAATATTCATCAACATAACGCGAACCATCTTTTTCTTTTCTATGTTTTCCGTAACTAGAGTAATCGTCATCAGAATCTTGATAATCGCTGCAACAATTTCTTCTATATCTATTATACACTACATATTTATATTCTGGATATTTATAAACTACATTTCCAGTTGCTGACTTTTCTTGGGTTTGATAGGTATTTTCGGTGTAATAGTTGTTCACTACCGTTTGTTTTGAAGAATCTTTCTCTTGCACGTTCAAACTAAGCACTACAAAAACAACAAGCAATAAGAATACAAAGAAGATTAATCCCAAAAATAATTCAATAATTTTTTCTCGTTCCATGAAAATTCAAGATTTTATGGTTTTTTAAGGATTATGGCACTCAATATTTGTTAATTCTTTCAGATCAAGGACATCTTTCAGAGAAGTCTTTGATGACAAAAAACTTTATAATAGATTTGATGAACTAATTGTCTCTTGCCATGTTGGGATTAAAAAACCGAATTAAGAATATACAAGATAACTCTTAAGAAAACCCCTTCTAAGCCTGGGGGAAACGCTGTTTATAGACAACCAGGAGGGGGAATATTCCTCCAGCGAAGAAATTAGGGATGAAAGCAACAAGGTTTGAGAGCAACAAACAGCTTTTTGAAGATAAAACCTGAAAAAAACTTTTTTAAACTAGGTTCGCATAATCTAGTAATGAATAAGGAGGAATTTCTAAAAAAACTTGAGGTTGAGTTAAAGATTTCTAAAAGCTCAGAGCATACTATTAAAAATTACATTAGTGCAAATGAGAAACTCTTAAACAAGGCAAATAAAAAACCGAAAGAAATTATGGAAGATGATGTTAAAATGTACGTTGCAGATAGGATGGAAAACTCTTCTTCTAGCTCAGTAATCCTTTTTCTTTCTGCAATAAAATATGCTTACACCTCTATTTTAAAAAAAGATATAACAATGGATATTAAAAGACCTAAAAGAGAGAAAAGAATTCCAACAGTCTTAACGAGGGACGAAATAAAGAAGCTTCTTGATAGTTTTGATACAAGAAAATCTATCCTAATGACGAGTATGCTTTATGCCTGCGGCTTTAGAGTATCAGAACTCATTAATCTTAAAGTGAATGATTTAAATTTTGAAGAAGAGATTGGATACGTTAAACAAGGGAAGGGAAAAAAAGATCGTATCTTCAATATTCCAGAATTTTTAAGAAAAGATTTAGAGAAACAAACAAGAAGGCAAAAAGAAAAAAATCAAGAATATTTATTTAATGGGCCAAAAGGAAGATTATCCTCGAGAAATTTACAGAAGATGATTCAAAAGGCAACAGTAAGAGCGGAGATAAAAAAAGAAGTTCATCCACACACATTAAGGCACTCTTTTGCAACACATTTATTAGATGGAGGGACTGATTTAAGAGTCATACAAGAATTACTAGGACATGCTTCAATATCTACAACAGAATTATATACCCATATTTCCAAACAAAGATTAATGGAGGTTAAGAGCCCTATTGATAATCTTTAAAATGAAATGTGAAAAATGTGGACACGATTCGGAAGAAAATAAATCAAAGAGAGGATTATACTTTTGTAGCGTATGTTACACTTTTGCTCCAAATGATCCGGAAGAATTAGATAAGTATATTCAGCTTCCAATAGATCAAAATGCAATAGAACCCTATAGAAAGTACGCCCAGTTTAGGGGAGATGTTCAAAAATCAGGAATGATAAAAAAATCTTCTCAAGGGAAGCATATGTCGAGAGTTCCTTTTGGATATAGAAGAAATAATCTTTCAGAGCTTATACCCGCCCAAAATTATCTAGAAGTAGAAGAAATATTTGAAGAGTTCTTAAAACAAGAGATGAATTTAAGAAAGGTTGCAGAGAAACACAACCTTTCAGTTAACGGGCTCAAAAAAATACTAAAGAATTTTGCATACATTGGGAAAATAAAATTTAATGGGCAAATACACCCAGCAAATCACAAACCAATAATCCAAGCAACATTGTTTAATCACGTTCAGGATAAATTAAATAAAATTGAAAAAAAGAAAAAATAATAAATCTTTATTTCTCAAACTTTCTTAAATCCCCAAAAGGGAATGGTCTCTCGTTTGATATAAACGTGATATATTTCACGAATGCGTAAAGTTGTGCAACATAGTTCTTGCACATGTCCAAAAATTCTTTATTTTTCTTGCCTTCAACAAGAACCATGATTAACTGGACAATTGCAAAGATGCATACAAAAAATCCCCAAATATAAAAAATAAACCCAGAAACTATGGAAATTGGGATTCTCATCCAAGCTTCTCTTCTTTCGTTTTCTTGCCTCTTTGTGAATTTTTTCTTTTGTTCGGATGACTGTATCAAGACGGACGATTTCTTTGAGCTTTCCTTTTCAGCTTTTTTCTTAGTCATACTAAATATTATGATTTTCTTTTTATAAAACCTTTGAAAAGGTCATGGATGATAAAAATAACCAAGATTCCCAAGACAAAGATAGAGAGTATATTATATTCTAAACCTCCAGAAAGATCTCCTCTAAGAATTGTAGAAATGCCTCGTGTAAGACCTACTGAATAACAATATTTTCCAAGAATGAGGGAACAAACAGAAAAATGTCTAGTTTTTTCAATAATAAAAAATGGCAAAACTCTAAGCAATATTAAAACTCCTAAAAAAATAAAAAATCTCCATCTAGGATGACTCAATGTAAGAGCCTTAGATAAGATTTTTTTTACTTCTCTACCCATTCAACGCCTTTATAGTCGTGCTTTGTTGCAATGAGAATTATATCAATCAATGCCCAGACACCACATCCACCTAGGGTAATCAATTTTAAAACTCCCAAACCAACCTGGCCCATAATGAATCGGTCAACACCTAGTGCCCCAAAAAGAATAGACATAACTAGAGTTAAAACCCAGTTCACCTTTTTATCACCTTTTGCCATAAAGTAGTACAGCAAAATTTTATTTATATAGTTAACGATTAAAACTAACGCTTACTTGATTGTTTCTTTATGCAAATAACTGTGTTGATTTGAATCCGCAACTTGGTGAGGACCAAGAGATAATTAACGCTTACTTGATTGTCTCTTTGCTCTAGCCTTAGAATCTCCAGGTTTGTAAGCTTCCTTTCTTCTAACATCTGCAATTAACAAATTTCTATCGTAGGTCATATACGCATTTGATAAATCCTTAGATTTAGAAAATGTAACAATTGCCCTCGCAAGAGCCAATCTTGCAGCATCTACTTGGGATCTTTCTCCCCCACCACGAACAGTGATTGAAACGTCAAAATTAACCTTTCCTAAAATTTGTTCAGCGATTGCAATTGGTTCTTTAATCTTTAATCTATCAAACTCTTGTAAATTATTATAAGTTCTCTTATTAATAGTAATTTTTCCAGTTCCTTCTGCAATTGTGGCACGTGCAATTGATGTTTTTCTTTTACCAGATTCAATTATTCTCATTTTTTCTCCTTTACCTTGGAAACTTCTTCCATTCTAATAAATTTACTTTTTTTATCGCTCTTAACTTTTTCCATTTTTTTACCTTCAAATTCTTTAGGGATTGCAGTGTAACATTTTATTCTTTTCCAAGCATCTCTTCCTCTACCCATCCTGTGATTTGGAAGCATGCCTCTTATGGCCCTCTTAACCATTCTTTCACTTAATTTTGAAGGGTGCGGTCCTTTTTGACTAGACCCATATCTTTGTCTTTTTTCTGTAAATTCTGCTTCAATGTTTCTTCTAGACCCAGTAATAATAACTTTTTCACAATTAACTACCCTTACTTCCTCTCCTTTAAGAGCTTCTTTAGCAACATGGCTAGCTAATCTTCCTAAAATTGTGTTTTGTCCATCAATTATTTTCATTTTATTTGTTTCCTTAAGATTTTTAGATCTTTACCAGCAGGGTTTGATTTAATTTCTTCTAGTATACTTGAAAGTTTACATCCAGTCTTTAACAACTTTTCTTTGGCTCTTTCAGAAAAGCCCATTGCAGCAATTTTTAACTTTTTATCAACACTTCCTTCAGAGAGAACTTTTCCCGGAATAACAAGAATATCCTTATCTCCAGCTTCTACCCCGTTTAATTCTGTTAAATTCAAATTAACCTTTTTTCTCCTTGGACCAGAAAGTAAGTCTGCAACTTCATTCCATGCTTCTTTCTTTTTTGCTTGGATTATTGTCTCAACTAATTCTGGATTACTTTTCTTTTGTAATTGTTTTTCTATCCTTGTTTTTGATTTAGTCATTTTAATTACCTTAATTTAACGAGAAAGAGCATTTATGCCCCCGCTTACGCGTAAACTCGCAGGTAAGATTCCTAGATTATTTCGGTTTATAAATCATTCGGTCTCTACTTTTTAAAATAAAAACTTTCCTGCCCAAGATTTCCACTTCCCTTATTGAATCCAAAATTTTTCATAATTTTTTCTACAAAAAATTCGTCATTAAAGAAAATCTTATAATCTACATCAATCCATTTATCTCTATATTTTTTATTTAGAAACTTTCTATAAGCCTCATCAACCTTGCTTTGCCTTATAACTTTATGACCCAAAAAATCAGGAGTATCTTTCAATTCCTGAGAAAATCCTTTCCTTAATCCCGGTAATTCTTCTTCTATGCCCATATAAGAATCAAGGATTTGATATTTTATATTAATTATTGTTTTTTAATATAGATTTCAAGGTATTTCGGGTATTTCACTTATATTTTTCCTTAAATTTTCTTTAAAAGAGCTTGTTTTTCAAGATATCTTTCCGGATTTTCTTCAGAAATAAGCTCCCCAAAGATTCTTGTTTCCAAGCCATTTAATCTTCCCATATTTCATAAATAGAAAAATTTCCTTTATATTTATTATCACCATCTAAAAGAATATATGCGGAGTACAGGGTTCGAACCTGTGTAAGCACTAAGCTAACGGATTTTGAGTCCGTCCCGTTTGACCACTCCGGCAACTCCGCATTCTGTTTTTTTGGGTTGGAGGGGGATAGCACCAGAATTTTGATTCTGAGTCTGACCACTCCGGCAACTCCGCACAAGACTAATTTATCAAAAATCCGACTTATTTAAACTTTCTTTTCTTAGTTTGTACCCATTATATAATAGCAACAAGATAGAAACATTTATAAAGTATGTTACTACTATATAATTATGGAAATAAGTGATCTTTTAAAGGGTGGAAAACCCGTAATAAGCTTTGAAAAACCTGAAATAACTAGCTCGGGCTCTGATCTGACAAAGATAGGCCTAGCCAAAATTAATGCCTTGAAAGACTCTGTCAAAGACATAGGAATTTTGATAAATGAAAGAGAAGAGCTTAGCGAAAACTTCATTAAAGAAGGAGAGTCAGTTAAGACTGAAATTAATAACTTCCTTTTAGAAAATGAAAATACTACTGAGTTTGAAAAAGCGGATTTGATGAAAGAAAAGAACTTACTTAGAACAAAAAAGATAGAAATCTCTGAAATTCAAATGAAAGAAAAAATTGATTCTTGGAAAGATGTAGCTTTACTTAAGAAAGAACTTAGGTCCCAAGAACAAGAATTAAGTGAAAAAGAAGAAAGAGTAAATTCAATAAATAAATTGCTTGATGAGGAAAATTAAGATGAAATCAGATAAAGAAACAAAGGAAATGAATGCTGAAGAATATGGGAAATACCTTAAAGCAGAAGCTAGAGGATGCTTCAATTTACAAACTGCAGAAATATTCACCGGAATGACTCTTGGATATGACCTGGAAATGAGAAAACAATACACTGGAGAGGAAGTTGAAGATACAAGCAACCTAGTAAGAATTGCTAATGAATCTGCGTTGATAAAGTCATTAGAAATGTTCAATGGTGTAGATAATTTTTACAAAGCAACTGTTAAGACAAGAGAATATTTTAGCAATCCAACTGAGAAAGAATTGAAAGAATCCCTTGAAGTTGAGTTAAAAGAAAACGCAACTAACCTTTTGAAAATTCTAGATAAAGGATTAAGAAAAACTATTCCTCAAGAAAAAGTAAATCAATTAGTAAGATACTCTCAAGGGGATTTTGCTAAAGCAGCATAATGAAAGCAAAAACAAGATTTTACAGAGAAATGGAAGGAAAAATAAAATCCGTAGAATCAAGTGGAACTTCAAATTCTCTTGGAACAGCGCTTTATGTAGCTTTGGAAAGGACTAAAGATGAGTTTGTTCAAAGATACGGTTCAGAAGAAGTTCTTGAAGGGCTTCAAGAATCTGAAAAACCAGAAAGAGGATATCTTGTTGGTTGGTTCTCAAAACATATTGCCGAGGGTAAAGCTCCTTTCCACGCAGGAGTCGTTACTCACGTAAATCCTCTACAAGTTGCAGAAAGAAGAAGGGCTCAAGGAGATTTTAGTAAAAGTGCTTCTTTTGATGAGGTGGATAGTTCAATTAGAAATTCTGAAGAATATCTTAAAACAATGGATGTAAAGTATTTCGTTCCCTCTAAACTTCAAAAAATTCTTGATAGGGAAGGGGAATTAAAATGATGAATCAAAGAAGTCTAACAGTTGAAGATATGTGTAGAAAATTAAAACCTTTTTTTGGAGAAAAAATTGATAGAATTTATGCCCAATACGCTGTAGCAAATTCATTGGAAGAAAAAAATGAAATTTTGCAAGTTATAACTTTACTTTATCAAAAAAATCTTAACAAACTTTTAGATCAAAGTTTACTTTTAGAACCTCCAAAACAATCGGAAATAATAGGGGAATACCCTCTTGGGAATATAATTTATGCAGATAAAGAATTATACACTTTTGGATTAAATGAAAAAGATTGGCCAAGACACGTTTGTATTACTGGTATGAGTGGTTCTGGTAAAACAAATTTTGCATTTAATATTCTTGAAAACTTTATTGGAAAAGACAAACCTTTTTTAGTCTTTGATTGGAAAAGAAGTTTCCGTCCCCTTGTGAATGTGGATCCAAGTTTAATGGTTTTTACAATTGGAAATGATTCAGTTGCAAATTTATTCAAAACAAATATTAATGTTCCTCCAAAAGGAGTTGCACCAAAAGAATGGATTAATGTTTTAGCAGATTTGCTTACTGAAAGTTTCTCAGCTTCATTTGGTGTTCATAAAATTCTTTTAGAAACTCTTGATGAGATTTTTGAAGGATGGGATATTTACAAACTTCCAGAAGAAAAAAGACATTATCCTAATTGGTTACATGTTAAGAAAATGCTTGAACAAAAAGCAAGAGATGCAAGAGGAAGAGAGTCTGAGTGGCTTGAAAGTGCATTAAGAATAGCCTCAGTTTTAACTTTTGGAGCATTTGGAAACGTAATAAATTATGAAGGTAAGAAAAGCTTGTCTGTTGAAGATTTATTCAATAAAAGGGCTGTATTCGAGTTAAATTCCTTAGGAAACATAGAAAAGAAATTCTTTTGCGAGTTCGTTTTAACATATATTTACAAACAAAAGAAAGCCTCCCCACACAAATCTAATGGGGATTTTGATTATGCAATTTTAGTTGATGAAGCACACAATGTTTTCTTAAAAGATAAAACAAATTTTATCTCAGAATCAATTACAGATATGGCTTATAGGGAAATGAGGGAATATGGGACTAGCCTTATTTGTTTAGACCAACATATTTCAAAGTTATCAGATACAGTAAAGGGAAATAGCGCATGCCACGTAGCATTCCAACAGCAATTACCCCAAGATATTTACGATATAAGCTCCATAACCCAATTACACCAAAAGAAAGAAGCATTCTCCCAGTTGAAAGTTGGGTCTGCAGTTGTTAAGTTATCAGAAAGATATACCCTCCCATTCTTAGTTAAAACCCCCTATATGGCACTAACAGAACAATCGATTTCAGACGAGAAAATAACTTCAAGAGCAGATGCAATAATGCAAGGAATTGAAGCCGAAAGGGAAGATCCAGAATTTATGGATGCAATAACAATTGAACAGGAAGCGGAACATAGTAAATGGGGTATTTCTAAATTGAAAGAACATGAAAGAACCCTGGAACACCCACACAGTGAAATAGGTGAAATACCTCAAAATACACAGGAAAGTGAAATCTCTGGAATAACTGAAGATGAAGTTTATGATCCAGAATACTCTCAAGGAGTGCTTTTTAGTTTTGTAAAAGAAGAAATGGCAAAAGGCCATGACTTAAAGAACATAGAAAAAGTATTAGAATCTGGAGTAAACAAAAATGGTTACACTTCTGAAGATGTTTTAATTGTAATGAGCAAAGTAATAAGTGAACAATTAAATCAGCCAGTTGTAGAATTTTCAGAAATAGATACAGAAAAAGAAATACAAGAAAATCAAGAAAAGCTAGATCAAGCATTCTTAGATAACTTTGAAGATGAAGAAAAAATATTTTTAAGTTTCTTAATGGAATTTCCAAATCACAATTACAGTACTGTTGAACTTTACAAGAACATGGGATTCTCAGCAAGAAAAGGGAATTCTCTCAAGAATAAACTAATGGAAAAAGAAGTAGTAGCAGTAGAAGAACAAAAAAGTAAAACCGGCTGGAAAAAGTTCATCAGGTTATCAAATTCATTAAATAAATCACAAACACAACCCTTAGAGAACATCAATTAATACACCCCCGCACATTAGTCAAACCAAATTTCCAATCAATCAATAAAACGAAAGGAACAACAAGGTAAGATTAATAATAGGTTATGTAACGCATTGAACTCTTAGTCTTGAAGTTGGATTAACAACCACAAGATACAAAAGAAGCAACTCGCTTTAGAGTGCTTAAGAATTTCTATCAATAGAATTACAAATACACTTATTTCACACATGAAATACCCCGAAATAACCTCGGAATACACTGAAATTACACAGGAAATACCCTGTTTTAATATATTAATAATATAACAAATAAATCAACATAAACTAAATAAAAATCGAGATGGAAACCTTAAGAGAATTTATTCGTCAAGCAGCCATTCCCCTTTGTGCAATAATCGCAATAGTCGGAATAATCAATGGAGCACTCCTCAATTTTGGAATTGCCATTGGATTACTTATCCTACTCATTATGATCCTTATAGGGATTAGAATATTCAATAAGATTGATAAAAAGAGAAACAAAGTAAAATAATGTAAAAAATCCAGTAAAATCAATATTAATATTTATTAAATTTTATAAATCATGAAAAACAAGATGAAAAATTATGTAGGAGATTGGGTTATTGTTCATTATGAGCAATATGGAATGAAGAAGCAAGAGGTTGGAAAATTATCTAAAGTAGGAGACAAGGTAATTGTCTTGGATGCTTTTACAGGTTCTTTTGAAAAAGGGTGCTTGGCATCTGCCTCATCAATTCCTTTGGATGTTGTTAATAAGGTTTTCAATAAAAAATGTGAAGTTATTTATGAAAGTGAATAACTCAACATGTGAAGTTGGTTGGAGTCAGGGCTTGATACGCTTGACTTTAAATTGGAGATAATAATTCGCTTAGTAAGAAGCGAATCAAGATATAGAGAAAAATAAAATAAATAATTAAATTTAAATCTTAGAAATTGTGAAAAGAACAGAAAAAATAATAAATCTAAGTTTGGCAATATTTTTCTTTGCAACAGTAATTTATATGCTGTTTAAAAGAATAGATTTCTTTCAAGGATTATTCTTAGGAGAAATAGGAAAACCTTCAGACCTTTGGAATGTGTTTGGCTTTTTTGTAGGTTGTTTGGAAGCATTCCTTGGAAGCATTTTCTTTATTGATTTCCTGAATGAATCTTGTGAAGAAAAAGGAATTCATTTTGATAATTTCAGGAATGAATTTGCAAATAAGGTGGCACTGGGAATGGCCTTACCTTTTTTAGCTATAGTAATAATCTTTTTAGGCGTTATGATTTCTTCTCTTCTGAGAGGAAATGGTTTCTTTGAAACAATCCATATTAATTGGGTAGTCACATCATCAATAATACTTTTATTTGGGGGATTTGTGGTTTCCTCAATTTTAGGTGTAAGAGAGGGAAAAAAGAAAATAACAACGAGTAATTAAATCCAAGAAAAGATGAAAAGAAAAACCTTTAGAATGTTATGGATAGCAGTATCCTTGTGGACATTGCTTGTTAGTTTGGGATTGGTTTCTCAAAAAATTGGAAAATTAATCTTGGGATTTTTTAACTTTATAGTTGGAGGGTTTGAATCCTGGTCAATACATCCAAATGTCTCTTTTGGATTAGCCATATTCTTTACTTACCTTATGGTTTTAGTTCTGTTGAGATTAGTTTTGTTTATTGAAAACAAAATAGCATATAGAAAATAAACATAAATATTAATTAAAAACAAAAAAAGAGAAAAGATGAAAAATCTAATTCTTGTAGTGCTAGGAATTATTGCATTCACAATTAATGCGGATGCGCAAATAATTAAAAACATTTTAGGAGAATATGTTTTTGAAATGTCCCCCTGCTTGGTTGGAAAAGCAGAATCCTTTGAAAATCAAGGATATGGAACCTCTCTATACTTCAACACAATCTTGAAGGAAGATCCAAGTAAGAATCTTGTTTTAATAACAATTTGGGAAGAAGGAGAATACAGGCCTTCCTATGTCAAGAAGTTTACCTTAAAGGAATTGGAAGACCTTGCACAAAAGGAAAAAGGGAGAGGGTTTATTTCCTGGAATTTTGGGAATAAATTTTGGATAATCTTTCCATTATCGGGGGATGTTCTTTTGATTGGAGGAAATTTATCCGAAGAAAATAATGAACCGGCAGGAACTTTTGAAGTAACATATCATCTTGAGAACCTCTCACTATGTTTTGGTTCTGTTCTGGTAGAGACAAACAGGTCAAAATTGTATAAAGACTCTGATTTTGATGGGCTTGTATCCAAGGTTGAACCTTTAATCTTGGAGCCATGAAAAAATTTATGGTAAAGTTAAGGCTTAACCTTCGGATAACCAAATGGTTAATTGAGTATCTTGCAGGAGCATTTTGGTATCTGGCGCTTCCCTGGATTTGGATTAAAATAAAGAGCATCCACACAAGCCCGGTTTTTTCAGGGGTAATTGTTTTTGTTCTTGCATTCCTTTATTTTTCCTTTATGGGAAATCAGGAAATATTTCCTTCTATTTGGAAAGGATTTGTAGTGGGCTGTATAATTGCATATCTCCATTTTGCTATTTTGCTAATCTTTGCGGGCATCCAAAATCGTGCCTCTAAAAGGATTGAAGAAGATATGTATAAGCGATAATCAAAATTAATTATTAATTAAAAAGGAAGAGAAAAGTATGAATTCTAAATTAGCAGTTTTAATTGCCGAATCAGGGGCATCTGATGCAGAGATTATTGAATTTATCCATGAATCAAAAAATGATCCAATTACAGTTTCAATTGGGGCATGCTTTCTAAAGGATAACTCTGTAATCAGAGATTTCATTGTTGAAGTAGATTATGATCCCTATCTTTGTTTAATAGTAATTCCAATGATAAAGGATCTTTTGATGTTGGATAGTTTAATGGATCACCTTTATTACAGGTCCCAGGAGATTTTCAGAATTGCCCTTGAAACAAAAGTGTGGAGAGAGAATCTTTTGAAGAAGAGAGATGAGATAACAAATGATTCTATTGGAGAATCAAAGAATAAAATTTATGCTTAGCAATCACAGAACCTTCTTTAGACTTTCTAATGAAGGTTCTTTCTTTTGGAAAAAATATTATGCTCAGACCATGGAAGCAGAACAACATATATTGAAAAAATCAAGTAAAACATAAACAAATTAAAAATTTAAATTTTAAAAACCATGAAAAAAGATGAATTAAACAAAATTCTCGAAGGTAAGACTTCTCAGGAGCAAGTAGAGATTTTGAAGTGGGAATTAAAAGCTGAAAAAAATCAGCGCGAGATTGACAACACCAATAAGAAATGGTGGAGAGCAGGAGCAATTGTCCTGTTTATTTTTCTATTAATAATCTTATTCTTTTCAAAGTGTTCAGGAGATAAGATGGTTAAAACTATCAATGACCTGCAAAAAGCGAAGCAGGAATTAATGATTAAAAATGTTCAATTGGAAGCAGAAAATGATTGTCTGAAAAAAGAAGTTAAGCACCGGAAAATGGAAATCGGATTTTTGGAGGATATTCGTGAAGTCCAGCAGAAACACCTTGATAAGTATGAAAATCAGAAACCAGCAGTGATTGTTACTAGGACTACAAAAAATGGAAATCCTGCAACAAGGGTTAAGGCTGCAATGGTTAACAAATCCTCTAATATTCCAAGCCAGGTTACAATTGAAGACAAAATTATAGAAGTTGAAGCCGATTGTGAAGAATGTCTTGAGAATTATCTCGAATTTTTTAGGAGGTTTATTTTTTCAGGAGTTAATGAATCCGAATGGAATTTTTTCAAAGACTCTATTGTTCCTATTTTAGAAACGCTTGATTTTGAAGAGTTTGAAAAGGGGATGAGAACCGCAGAGTATGAATGGGAAATTGGACCTGTTTCTAGAATTGAAGATGATTCTATAGAAGTTGTAATGAAAAAAGATAATCCCGAGCAGACATGGGAAATTCTAAGGAAGAGTGTAACATATCAGGATATGCTTAATATGCCTGTAAACCCAGTAATTTCAGGTTATAATGTATTTATAGAATATTGGGAAAACCCCTATCGGAGAAAAACAGAAAAGTCCTTTCGCAACGGATTAATTTTTAGCGGAATTGGGCTTGGTCTTTATGGGACAACAGAAATAATGGGGCATCCAGTGTTTAGGGATTATCCTGCTGATAATTCTGCAGCAAAACGAAAGTCAAACACCATAATGGGTCTAAGAATTGGTGCAGGGGTTGCAGGAACATTGGCTTTAACCGAATTTGGGAGAGCTTGGCATTTTCATAGGATGGAAGGGAAATATATAATTTCTCCAACAGAAATTTGTCTATCAGTAAATTTGAATAGAACCAAATAAATAATTTAATAAAAATAAACCAAAATTCAGAAATTATGAAAACATTTGTTAAAGTGTTCGGAATTTTATTGGCAATTTCATTTGCCATGTTGTCATGCTCAGAAGATATTTTTGTACATGACGGGGATGATGGTCAGGATGGAAAAGATGGCTATTCCTCTGTAACTAAAGTAGATCCTGTTTATTCAACAGATGGAGTTTTACTTGGTTATACTACAAGCTATTATTTAGACATGGATTATAGTTTAAACTATACAGAAGGAGACAAATTTGATAATAGTCTTACTCTCTTTAATGGAACAAATGGTGAAGATGGTGAAGATGGACAGGATGGAAAAGATGGAAAAAATGGTTTAGATGCAAGCTTGAGTCTTGAAGCTTTACCTCCAACAGATGATTCTCCAGGAGGCTCCATAATTGCTAAATCCTATAAAGGAGATCAGCTTGTTGGGACTTTAATAATACAGATTCCATTAGGAGAGTCAGGATTTAGTCTTGTTCCAGAATATGTTGAAGTGGTTTATAATGCAGGGGAAATTGAAGTATATGGAACCGAAACCAGGCTGTATTGGGATATGAATAGGGATGGTAAAGTTTCTGAAGGAGATGAATACAAGGGAGGTTTTATCACTTGGCATGGAACAAATGGTAAAGATGGTGAAGATGGACAGGATGGATTGAATGGTAAAGATGGACAAACCCCTAGTATAACCTTTGATATTTTTGATGATTTATTTATTATCCTTAGCCAGGTTGATGGAGTTATTGTAGATTCCATTGCATTTGAGATTCCTAAAAATGGATTGAATGGGGAAACTCCTTCTCTTCATGCAATAAATTTCCTTTCACATTGGGATTGTGATGGGGGTTCTGGAATCATGTATATTTGGTATTTTGATAATAATGGAGATGGAATTGATCAGCCAGATGAAGTAATATCAAATTTTATCTTGTGTGGGTGTGATTGTGAAAGCAGTAATTTTATTCCAGCTCCAAGTATACAAGATGATTTTAATCATCCAGATAATAGCCATCACTATTGGGATAAAGGTTATCTTTTTGAAGAAGGATTGATTTCTATAAATGAAATTAATTCTCCTGAAGGAAATGGAACCGTTGTATTACACAAATATGGGGAAAATTGGGCTGAATTTTATACTCCTGAATTTCCTGAAAGCGCAATAACTGCTGTTGAACTTGATGTTGGAAGCAGAAGTACTTGGAAAGTTGAATTGATTTTCATGAGGTCAAATGGTTCTGCAATTATCATTACTGGAAAAGTTCTTGAGGGGAAAAGTGATGTTGTATGGTATGAAACCGGCACCTATGGAAAACCATTCATGTATTATTCATCTCTTGATGAAATAAAATTCAATGATGTAATTCGTGTAGGATTTGTAATTCATAAGTATGGAGAGTGGACAGTGTTAGATAGGAACCATTCTTTCAATGGAGATAATCTGCGGATTGCAAGGGTTGTAAAGTTAAAATGAATTAGCAATAATTTGAAACCTAAAATTCTCTTTACAAGAATGAGAGGTTTCTTAAAACCAAAAGACGATGACACATACCGTAGAATACATTAAAGAAAAAGCAGAAAGAGGAAGAAGATTTGCAAACTTCCTAAGGGGAAGTTATCTCCTTGTTTATATTCTCTCAAACTTTTTATTCTTGTACTATGCCATTGAAAAAGGAGATCCAGAACTGGATGGAAAGTTTCTTTGGTATTCTGCATGGTTTGGATGGGGCATTTCAAATTTAGGAGTAATTTGGATGCACTTCATGCGACAACTCTTTCTTTCAGAAGATGAAAGAATAGTTAGCATTTACATGAGGAGGGGAGGTTCTTCTTTTATGCATCAAAAGCCATACTTACTTTTTGCAGGTTCGTTGGTTTGTCTTGTAATATTTTCTAAGTTTATAACTTGGAATCTTTTTACATTCATTATTGCGGCAATGCCTTTGACATTTGGAGTTGGCATGGCAATAGGGGGATTAGGACCTTTAGTAAGTTATACAGGCACTCTTTTCTGGGGAAGGATAAGTGAAGGCAAAAGATTGCTAAAAATCCACAATAGGAGAGCAAAAATCCTTGGGTATCTTGCAGGGTTATATGGGCTTTCATATGTACTTCCAGTTTTTATTATGGTCCGGACGCATCCATTTAATAATCCGGCGAGGGATGGAAACCCCTTGGATTGGGTTGTAACATTCATTCAGTTTGGGATGGTTGCTTCTTGGATCCATCTTGTAAATAAGAGGCACTTTGAGGGGAATTCAAATATCTCTTACAGGATATATACCTTTTTTGGAGGTATAAAGACGCATACTTTCAAGTTTGCACATATGTTCCTATGGCTCACACTCGCTTCAACAATTTATTATTCAGCATTAACAACTGAAAAATCACTTGGGTTTATACGCAAGATTCTGCCGTATATAAATCATAAGTGTTGGATAATGGGCAATCCCTGGATTTTCTTAGTGTTTGGAGGTGCTTTGTTGGCCATTTCGATTCTCTTTATAATGGGATATCAAAAATGGGTAAGAAAACACCATGACCGGTTAGATGCGTATGAATTGAAGATGCTTCCCATACTGAGGGCATTAGAGTACGAAAAGTGGGAGAAAGTGAAGAAGAAGCTGGAAGAGGATGTGGGAAAAAATATGCAAAAAAGAGCTAAGACTTAATTCTCTACCTAAAAACTCTCTTCACAAGAGTTTTATTTTAATGAGCTAATTTAACAAATTTAACAATGGAGGGCATGATTATGCAATGTATAAATCATATTTCAGACAAAAGGGAAATTTACCCAAATATTCAAGCCGAAAAGATTTCAAGGCTCATTGCCCATGGAAGAAAAACTTTCGAAAGGGGGAAAAACAAGAGTCCTGGGAAAGGAAGAAAGGGACCTGGAGAAAATAAAAACTTTGTAGGCTTTGCAGCATAGAAAGGAGGTAAACAATGAAAAACAATCTATCTTGTGGGATAGCCATAATGGTCGGAGGAATTTTTCTTATCCTCTGGGGAATCTTTTGGGCCTTAGATAAAATAGAATCAAATGCTTCAGGGATTTTTGGAGCAGTACTATTGTGTTGGGGTTATTCTATCATTATTTCTCGACATAGAGAAAGAAAATGAGATAATTAGAATTAATTACTAAAGTTTTAAAACTTACAAGAAAGGAGGAGAAAGTAGGACCAATTCTAAATTTATTGTTAAACAAAAACAAAAAATCATGAAAAAAATGAAAAAAGTAAGAAGTTTGTGGACGTATCTTTTACCTTTCCTTAGCATTCTTTTATTATTGGGAATTGTTGGGAATGTAAGTGCAAAAAATCGTGACAAATCATTTGAAATGAATGATGTGATTGCTCTATATCCTGTTTTAGATTATTCTGCAGAAGTGGCAAATGCCCCCGAGGATTATTTTTATAATGATTTGGAACCCATTTCCATATACTCTTCGGAAGGGGGAGAAGTTTTAGTTGACCCGAATGATTTCTTGTATTTCAATGGGGAAATTAAGAAGGTGAAAAATTGCACCATAACATTTAAGGCTGAAGATGGGAATACCTATAAAATTCCGGTTTCTGATGTGGCAGATTATTCTTTTAAAGATCCTATGAGTAAATGGGATGCTCCATTAATGGAAATGGCCATGAATCCCCAGGAAAGTTGTGCAAGGGGAGCAAGGGATGCCAGAAGGAAACATAGTACTGGAGGATATTTTCTTGGGGGGTTGCTTTTTGGGGTTTTTGCATTAATACCTGCAGTTATTATTGATCCAATGCCAAGGGGTTATCAGTTTTCAGACCCAGATTATTTAGAATGTTATAGTAAGGTGGCAAAGTCCAAAAACATCTACTCCGCATTAGGAGGGTGGGGGATTTGGATGATTCTTGCTGGAATTCTTGCATCCAGCGCCTAATTCCTATTAATGAAATTTACAAAAAGCCCCCCAAGCATTTGAGTTAGCCTTCGGGGACTTTTTTTACCTTGAAGAAAAAGATGAGGGGGCATTTTGGAGCCTTAGATAAAATAGAATCAAACGCTTCCTGGATTTTAGGGACCGTAATATTCTTCTGGGGATACTCAATCATCATTTCTCGACATAGAAAGAGAAAATGAGATAATTAGAATTATTTATTTATTAAATAAGAAAGGAGGCGTAGTCAATTTTGTTTAAGTGTAAGTTAACGCGTTATGTTTAATTAAAAAAATGGAGGGTAAAAAAAATGAAAACAATGAAGATGATAAAAAAGATCTGGGTGTTTTTAGGCATCCTTGCAATTGTTTTGGGAACAAGTTGCAAAAAGAAAGTAGAAACTGTTGTTGAAGAGGCCCCACAGGTACAGAAAGTGGAGAATATCTCTGAAGCAGCATTTTTGAAGAATGCGTCCTCTGGTTTGGAAGAAGCATTGGATCCTGGAGAAAAGTTAACTGTAAAAGTTGATCCCGGAACAGTGGTAGGTCTAAATCAATCCTCTTTTACTGTCAGTTTATTTCCTGTGAAGTTTATTCATCCTGCGGAGGAAAAGTATGTTAAGAAGTATTTGTTGCCCTCAGTAGTCATAAAGTTTGCAAGTGGAGCACAACTACCGTATTCCTATTTGCCCGAATATCTTAATGACGACAAAGAAGGTTTGGAAATTTGGCTGTTAAAAGAATGCGCAGATCCAAATATTGTTTATGAGCATGTACCAACACTTCTTTTTGAGGGTGCAAATGGATACTTTAAAGTAACGGATCAAAACGGTGATGAAATGTTCATAAGACCGGAATGGGCTGGTTGATATGATTTGAGTAATTAGCAATGATTGAAACCCCTTTCCCTTTTTGAAAGGGGTTTCTTTTTATTATTGAACTGGCAAAAATAATTTATATTGGGCAGAATAATATATGCACACTATTTTTTAATTAAAACAAAATAAAATGCGATTAGAGACTAAAAAATTCGAAATTGAGCTAAAAAGAGAATTTTTCTTGGATTTACCCAAAGTGAGTCAAAGAAAGATAATTTCAGTTGAAGAAGGGGAAGGTGAAAAGGAAGGAAGGTATTATCTTTCCGTTAAATTGAATCCTAGAAAGGAAACTCAAAGAATAAAATTCAGGGCAGTTGAGGCCGGAACAATAATTCAGGATGGTCCCTGCAGGGTTGTTGGGTGTTTTAAATCAGGAAAGCCCAGTAGGACTATCCATTTATGTGAGTTTTAATTTCTTAAATAAACGAAAAATATGTTTAAAATTAGATTGATTGAGGTAGGAGTTTCAAACGGAGAATTTACTTTGAACCTGCCTTCAAGAGAAAGAAGAGAAGTCCTTTCCATTCAATGTATGAAAGGAGTAGGATACTGTGTTGTAGTAAAAGTAAGAGGACAGAATAATCCTCTCTTTGAAACAAAGTTCAAGGTTCCTAAGAGAGGGAAACCTATTGAGGAAGTAATTGTTTAGATTAAATTATCAAAAACCCTTCTGAAACTTTTTGGAAGGGTTTTTTTCTTCCTTTGATACAAATAATCTGCATTAAGCAGAAAAATATATAACCAAAGGAGTATTAACTTAAATAAAGAAAGGAAAAAAAGTTGAAAAAGTTTTTATTAACATTGATAATGCCTCTCCTTTTTACAGGATGCATCGAAGAAAAAGATTTAGTGGAGTATAAAGTTAATTGTGAAATTGAAGTAATTAATTCTTCTGGACTAATTGATACTGTAAGTTATCAAAAATTCCTTTGTTTGTCAGACGAGAAAGTGAAGTTGAGGCATGCAGGAAACAACAAATTATTTCTTGATTATCATTCTAGAAGAATTTTCCCTAAATCAGATTTACTAAAGAAAGATATAATCAAATATAGAATCTTAGAAAATATTTCTTTAATTAATACTAACAATTAACCCTCTTAACTTTTCCTCTTGAAGGAAGTTATTTAACACAACAAAAAAAGATTTTCTAATTTTAAATCTTTTTTTTGTCAAATACATATGAAAATAATTTCATATGTCACTTATATGAAGAATAGAATAAAAATTTACTTATTTTTTTTGCAAAATTTTAGAATTATTTCAACTTTTTATTAACTTCTTCAAGCTCTTTCTTAAAAATATCTAGAGCTTTCTTAAAAATATCTTGAGTTTTAAGTTGGCCAAAGCTTTCCATGTTAAAGATTACTTTGTTTAATGGTTTAACTTCAAGATTCTTTCCTTCCTTTTCACAAATTCCTTCACAAACATCTACAATTTCCTTTTCAAGTTCATCAATAATTACCGCACTATTTCCTTTAACTTTAATATTAACCTCTGGAACAACTTGTTTTACCTTTTCGGCACAATTTTTTTCTAAAGTAACTTCAACAACTTCTCTGTAAGTTAAGTTTCCAGGAGAGAACTTGGCGTGATCTTTTCCAATTCCAGGAGCAGTAGTTCCTTTTATTTCAATTTCTTGCCCTTTACTCAATAAAGTAATAGGTATTTTATCATAAACAATTTGAGCTTCTCCTTCAATATCTCCAGAATAAACCATTCCTTCTCTCTTAACCTTTAATTTGAATTTAGCATCCTTTTTACCTTGTTTTAATGGAATTAAACCCATTCTGTGAGCAACAGTTTCATCATATAAAGGAGAGTCGTTTCTAGAAATTTCAACTTCCTCAATAGCAATAACTGGGACGCTATTAACGTATCTTCTTATACCATTGGCCAAAGTAATGTTTACTTCTGCCTCAAATACTAACTTTTCTTTTGTATCCTTTATCTTTCTCATTTTAATAAAAATTAAAGAGCGTTTTTAAACTCTTCTTCCACGTCTTCCCCCTTTTTTCTTTGGCCCACCACGAGGAACCCTTGTTGCATCTAATATATTAAGGATCTTAAAGCCTTCTCTGGATAAGCTCTTAATTAAGGCATTTGCACCAGGCCCTGGAGAGTTATTCCCTGTTTTAGCTCTAATTCTTACGTAAAGAGACTTAACACCAGCTTCTTTCATTGATTCTGAAATTCTTTTAGCAATAAACATAGCAATTGTAGGATTTGCCTTTAAACGGTTATGTTTAGTAACCATCCCTCCAGAAACTTTTGTAATTGTTCTTCCAGACATGTCTGTAACATGAACAATTGTGTTGTTGAATGAAGTATAAATGTTTACAACAGCTTCAATAATTCTGTCCTTCTTCTTAGGAACTTCTTTTTTCTTTACAGGAACTTCTTCTTTTATTTCTATCCTATCTTCCTTAAGTTCGCTTCCTTTTTCACTAGCGGACTTTGCCAAAGACTCTGTCTTTGAGCTTGGTTCTGGAACTTCATCCATTTTTTTATCTTTTTGGATTTCTTTTTCTGCCATTATTCTTTACTTTCCTCCTTGTTTTCTTCCACTTTTTCTTCTTGAACTTCTTCTTTTTGTACTTCTTTTTTCTTTTTTGGTTTTTTAGGCTTTATTGTAATTTTTCCTTCAAGTTCTACGGGAACAATATATGAAGGTTTATTCACAACTTTTCCATTAACCAAAACTTTTCTATGGGTAATCATTTGCCTTGCCTCTTTAACACTGAATGCAAGTTCTTTTTTTGCAACAACTGTTTGCAATCTTCTTTTAAGATAATCTTGTTTTTCTAACGCAAGAATATCTGCAATAGTATGAACGTTCATTCCTATTTTGTTTAATCTTTCGAATAAAGCTTTTTGGTCTTCTTCAGATTTACCAATTAATTTTTTAGCCTTTTCACGCATCTTTTTTATTTGTGCATCAGCTTTCCAAATTTCTTTTTTATTTTTTAAACCAAACTCTTTCTTGATTACAGCTTCCTCATCAATTCTTGCCTTATCAAAAGGTCTTTTTGGTTTTGAATAACTTTTGTGTTTTCTTTTCATTTTTATTTACCTTTTTTCTTTATTCCAGAACCTTTAGCTCTATTTCTTCTAAAGTTTGATTTAGTTCTTTGACCTCTCATGGGTAATCCGGCCATGTGTCTAAAGCCTCTATAAGACTTTATTTTTTTCAATCTTTTAATATCAAAATCTTTTCTTAATTCCAAATCTGTTCCGGTAATGTGTTTGTCTTCTCCCGTTTCAAAATCTTTTTGTCTGTTAACTAAAAATCCCGGTAAATCTGGATTTTTTAAGAACGCTTCAATGTTTTTTATTTCGTCGTCGGTTAAAGTACCTACTTTCTTTGTTTTTGGAATTCCAACCTTTTTACAAACAGCATTTGAAAGAGTCCAAGAGACCCCTTTGATTTTGGCAAGTCCAGAATAAACGTTTGTTTTACCCTCGATATCTTTTTGCAGAATTCTAACTATACGATCTTCTTTTTTTGTTTGTTTTATTTCTTGCTTTAGTTCGCTTCCTTTTTCACTAGCGGATTCATTTTCTTTATTGGTTAGTTCTGTATTTTCTTCGTTCATCTTGTACCACTGAATAAATTATATCTCTCCATGTTTATTAACTCTTGAAGTATTCTTTTCTCAACAGCCTTTTCTGGATCAGGTAAGTTTTGAATCCTACTTTTCATTTCCTCAAAAGATTCGAATTCTTTTTCTTTCCTTTGTTTTAGAATTTCTTGCATATGTTTCTTTCCTAAACCAGGTAGCAATTCAATTTGATGTACCCTTTTATTGATTGCTTCAGACTTGTTGAAGAACTCAACAAATTCTTTCTCTTTTTTCTTGACAACTTCCTTTATAAATTCTTCTAATTGTGCTTTAGCTTGTTCAGTAATTTTTTCTTTCTTTAATCTCCCAAGAATATAATAGATTTTATCACGTTTCCCTTCTCCAATATACACTTTTTCTCCAATCTCTAATTGTAAGCCTCTACGTGGAACTAGTTCAAGAAGTGTTAAGCCCGATTCACCAATAGCTTGAGCTATGGGCATCATCTTTTTCTCCAACGGATAACCGTTTGGTAGATATTCTAGTATTATTGCATGTTCTTCTTTTCCCATTTTCATTACTTGTATTCTTTAACAATTTCGAGTATTTTTTTTGTTTCATCCTCATCCAGTGCAACGTCCATAAATATTTTATTTATTTCTTCTGACTTTTCTGGTAATACATCTATCACTTTTGAGATGTGTTTATCGTTTATCTTAATATTTTTTAAATCTTGTAATTTTTTTCTCAATTCTTTAGCTTTTCCAGGTTTCATCTTCGTGAATTTTTTTATGAAAACCAATGCGTCATCTCCTTTTTCAAGGTATTCACTAGATTCTGCCATGCTTAAAGGTTCGCTATTTTTTATCATTTTATTGCTTTGTCTCTATAGGTTTTATTTTTTTTAAATGTATTGACTTAATTATAAATTCTTTTTCCATTGTTTGATCTTTAATCTTAACAATGTTTGCTCTTCCCCTTTTTCCAATTACCACTCCTGTTCTTCCCTGAAGTCTCGTTGGGAAAGAGATATTTTGAGATTTTTCAGCCACAACTGAAACTAAATCTCCTTCTTTAAGATTCTGAAAATATTTGCTAAATTGAAGTTTTCCTCTAGTACGGATTTTTTTTCTATTAACCATGGAAAACTAGAGAAAAATTCCTTTAAAAAACTATCTTTTAAGAAAATTTGCTTTGAAATTCAGGATTTATGCTAAGATTTTCTTGTTTGTTCATTGTATCAGAAAAATCGTTTCTATCGTTGTTGTGGCATAGATCCCCCTTATCCCGAGCATTTTCCATATTATTTACAATTGTCTTGAACATCTTTTCTCCCCAAACACTCACACCACATCTTTTGCAAAAATCTACGACTGATTCGTCTGAGATTTCACTTGAACAATAAATACATTTCTTTGTCATCTTTCCTCTTTTTTGAACATCCCTTTGGGATTCAGAATTCTAAAATTTCTTAAAGTTTTTAAAGATTTGTGTTAACTAGAAAATACTTCAGACAAAACCTTTAAAAACTAAATTATAGCCTTATTATTATGATAATTCCAGTTAGATGCTTTTCATGTGGGAAACCAATTGGTCACCTGTGGGAAGAATTCAAACAAAGAGTAGAAGCCGGAGAAAACCAAAAAAAAGTCTTAGATGAGTTAGGACTTGAAAAATTCTGCTGCAGAAGTGTTTTCTTAGGACAAACTGATACAATTGAATTAGTCGCTAGATTCAAGAAGTCGTAAAATTCTTCTTAAAATGCCCCTCTAGTTTATGGATTTTAAACCAAAACTTTACAATGTAGCGATAGGTCTGCTCTTGGGAATAATGCCTAGCTTTGTTTATTCTAGGGGGCATTTAAGTTATGGAATAGATAGGTTCCTTTATCACTTTCTAATAGGCTTAGGATTCATCTTCATTTTAAGTTATGTTGTAATAAATTTAATTAAAAAGAGATGGTAATTAAATTCTTAAAAAAAGAAAATAAGACAGCTTGAAACGTTTCCGCCTTTCCGGGCAGTACCAGTAACAACGTAATAAGCTTAACTTCTGTGTTCGGAAAGGGAACAGGTGTTACCAAATTACTATGGCTGTCTTAAAATCTGAACTAATTATGAGTATATAAAGTTTTCTTTTGAGGTTCTTACTTGGGTTTTGTCTTTTATAATTAGAAATACCTTTTTATACCTTAAATTTGTAGGATTTTTATGCGGACGTGCCGGAGTGGTCAAACGGGCTGGACTAAGGCTCCAGTAGCTTAGTGCTTGCGAGGGTTCGAATCCTTTCGTCCGCATGGGTTTTGCCCGGGTAACTCAGCCTGGATTAGAGTGCTTCCCTCCTAAGCAAAAAGATGCAATCTTTTGATTGCTCAAAATCTTTTGATTTTGGAGCAAGGAAGAAGTCGCAGGTTCAAATCCTGCCTCGGGCGTGTTCTCACAAGAATTTTATTAAAAGGAGGATTAGTTTAGCGGTAGAACAGAGGATAAATTTATAAGTATTAGCATTTTTAGTTTATGATGCCCATCTTTGTAAAATTGTCTGAAGCTGAAAGAAAGAAATTTTTTAATAAAGTAAAATTAGAAATTGGAAAGTCTTGGGAAGGATTTTATCCAAAATATAATATTAGTAGGGCAATGTTTTTTAATTACCTCTCGGGAAGATATGATATTCCGAAAGACCTTTTTTTAGATTGGAAAAGAATAGTTGGTGTAACTCCAATTTCATTTACAGAAGAAAATAAACAAAAATATATGAAAAAAGAAATTCCAAAGATTATCATGGATGAAAGATTGTCTGAGATATTGGGTGTTTTGAATGGTGATGGGCACCTCTCTAGGTTTAAGTATGAAGTTTGCGTTGTAGGAGATTTAAGAGAAGAAGATTATTTTATGCACCTCAAGAAGCTTTTTGAAGAGAAGTTTGGGCTTTCCTTCACTTTAAGAAGGGAGAAAAGTTGCTTAAAACTAAGATGTTATTCTAAGGAGATCTCAAATCTCTTGTTTAATAAATACCAGTTACCAAAAGGAAATAAGTTGGGCAAGTTAAAAATTCCAAAGCAGGCATTTAAATCTAAAAAATTTTTAAAAGCCTATATTAGGGGACTTTATGATACCGACGGAAGTTTTTATTTTAGAAGAAAAAAGGAACCGGTTATTCAAATTACTAGCGCAGACACTTCTTTTTTGAGGGAAGTTGAACAGGCATTAGGTTCTTTAGGGTTTTCTGTTTCAAAGGGAAATCAAAGAATATTTCTTTATAGAAGAGAAGAGATAAAAAGATTTTTTAAAGAAATAAAACCTTCTAATTCTAAACATTTAAAAAAGCACAAAAATACCTAAATATTGTTTGCGTGGATGGTCTAATGGTTATGATTTCTCGCTTCCAACGAGAAGATTCGGGTTCGATTCCCGATCCGCGCATATACGTTTTAAAGAAAATGGAAGAACAAACAGAAAATAAACCGAAAAAGAACTGGCACGATAGAAACTATAAGTTGCTTTTACTAATTCCAGCAACACTTATTCTCTTTTCTTTGGTATATCTTGGAATTTTTAACTCTCAAAATGGAGATTTTATATATAAAGATATTTCTTTAACAGGTGGAACGTCTCTTACCATTTATGGAGATATAAATTCACAAAATTTGGTTGATTCTATTGGCCCTCGGTTAGATGATTTAAGCACAAGAAAAATTTCAGATTTAGTAACTCGTGAGGAAATGGCTTTAATAATTGAAACAAAATCCTCCGCAGAATTAACAAAAGAAGTTGTTGGAGATTATTTGGGCTATGAGTTGACAGAGGAGAATTCAAGTGTAGAATTCACTGGTTCAAGTTTAAGTGAAAGCTTCTACAGGCAATTATTAATTGCAATTCTTGTAGCATTCATTTTTATGGCAATTGTTGTTTTCATAATTTTTCGAACAATCGTTCCTTCGATAGCAGTAATTATTTCAGCATTCGCAGATATTCTAATGACCCTTGTTTTAGCTAATATTCTTGGAATGAAAATGTCCACAGCAGGTATTGCTGCATTCCTAATGCTTATTGGTTATTCGGTTGATACAGATATTCTTCTTACAACTAGGATTTTAAAAAGAAAAGAAGGGGATTTGAATAAGAGGCTAATAGAAGCTTCTAAAACAGGGTTAACAATGACTCTAACCTCATTACTTGCAATGTCTTTAGCCTTAATAGTTGTAAAATCATTTTCACCAATCTTAGCACAAATATTTTCAATAATTGTTATGGGTTTAGGTTTTGATCTCCTAAACACTTGGATAACAAATGTTTCAATACTTAAATGGTATGCAAAATCAAAGGGGATACAATAGGATGGCAAAGAAAAAATTAACATTTAGAATTTGGTTATTAATAATAGTATTAGCATTATCTCTAATTTCTATCTTCGGATTACCTCCGGCATTTACAGAGAAAGGAGTTCTTATAACAAGCATAGATTCAAATTCAACGGAATTTGCTCAAGGTCTACGTCAAGGCCAGATAATTACCCATATTGATGGACAAGAGATTTTTGAAATAGAAGAATTTACTAAAATAGTTCAGGGGAAGTTTCCTTCTAACCAAAGTGTAAAAACTATAATTAATACAAAAGATGTTGAAGTAATTTTATTTTCAAATGAATCTCCCCAAATGATTGTTTCAAATATACCTAAAACAAATATTAAGGCTGGTTTAGATTTAGCAGGTGGATCAACAGCATTGGTTCAAGCAGAAGATAGAAAATTAACAAAGGAAGAGATTAATGATTTGGTCGCAATTACAACAAATAGATTAAATGTATATGGGCTTTCAGATATTAAAGTAAGTCCTATTTCTGATCTTTCTAGAAATCACTTTATGCGTATTGAAATAGCTGGTGCAAGTCCAAAAGACCTTAAAGAAATGATTGAGAATCAAGGAGAGTTTAAAGCAAAGATTGGAAACGACACGGTTTTTATAGGAGGAGATAGGGATATACCTTATGTTTGTCAAAATGATGGAACCTGTGCAGGAATAGAACCCTGTCAAGAATCTCAAGGAACATTCTTTTGTAAGTTCCATTTCACAATCTATCTAAGTGAAGATGCGGCTGAAAGACATGCAGATATAACAAACTCAATTGAATTAAACACCACAAACCCGGGCTATTTAGCAAAACCACTTGATTTATATTTGG